>CAYSHI010000328.1:0-24628 GCA_964430745.1 uncultured Acidobacteriota bacterium
AGTACGGAGTCACGCAGAGTCTGGCCCAGGGAGTTGCCGATGCCGAGACGGGCGCTCTGGGCGGCATCTCGCTCAACGACATCCGCACGATCAATGCCACCGACTGGTTCTTCACGATCCCTTCGATTCGTTACCAGTTCATGCGCCAGGAAGGCAATTTCAATATCATGGCGCAGCCCCGGCTGCGCATCTCGGAAGGCAACACCAGCGACCTGCTGATCGGCGAAGAAGTGCCGGTCGTGCAAACCACGTTCAGCACTACGGGTACGGTGGGCGGCAACGTCGTGCCGTTCAGCTCCACCACCTACCGCGACGTGGGGATCGTGATCAAGGTCACGCCACGGGTGCACCACAACCGCGAGGTCACCATCGAGCTCGAGCTCGAGATCTCGGCCGTGAGTCGCACCGAGCGGGTGACCCCGACCCTCGAGTTGCCGGTTTTCACAGCCCGCAGGGTGAACACCACGCTGCGCCTCCGGGAGGGAGAGACCAACGTTCTCGCCGGGTTGTTGCGCGAGGACGAGCGCACCGGTATGCGAGGGGTCATCGGGCTTTCCAGTATTCCGGTGCTTGGTCACCTATTCGGCGCCACCGCAGACGAGGTGCTGCAGTTCGACGTCATCATGTCGATCACGCCGCACATCCTCCAGGTGCCGGATATCGAACCCGAAGACCTCGAGATGTTGCCCCTCGGAGGGCAGCGGCTGGGAGACGCGGGAGGCCTGCCATTACCGGATGACCCGGATCTGGCGCCCGGCGCCCCGCCGGCCGCCGTGGAAGCTGCCGGGCCGCCGGCCGACCCGGCACAGGTTCTTCTGGCTCCGGCGCAGAGCTCGGTGGTCGTGGGACAGGAGTTTTCTCTCGACGTGAACGTGCTGGACGCCACGGACGCCGCAAACCTGACGCTGAATGTGACCTACGACGACAACTTCCTGGAATTCGTCGATTCGAGCGCCGGCCCGTTCATCACCAGCGACGGCCTGCAGGGAGCCGTGTCGGTTTCGCCGTCCGGTTCGAACCGGGTGCTGATCGGGGCCCGCCGGGCTCCGGAGGACGGCGGCGTGAGCGGCTCGGGCAACCTGGTAACGCTGCGGTTTCGTGCGATCGCCCCCGGTGAGTCTTTCTTGAGCTTGCAGGGCTCAGCGCTGCAGGGGCCCGGGGGAGAGGTGCTCGAGACTCGCTTCTGGGGCGCCCGGATCGTGAGTCAGTGAGGCAAATGAAGACACCGGAGATGCGCGTGGGCGATGACGCCACAGCGACCGGACACAGCCGGCTGCCGGCGATGTCCGCGTGGCGCCCGAGCCCGAGCGACGGCTTCAGCTTCATCGAGCTGCTGATCGTCGTGACCATCGTCGGCATCCTGGCGACCGGCGCCATGGGGCTGAGCCGCTGGGAGGCCAAGCGCACCTCGGAGATCGAGCTGCAGCGGGCGCTGCGGGAGATTCGATCCGCAATCGACGCGTACAAAGAGGCCGCCGAGCAGGGTTTGATCGAGAGCGAGCCCGACGAGCAGGGCTACCCGCCCGACCTGGAATCGCTTGTCGAAGGCGTCGAGCTTATCGCCACCGCCGACGACGACGAAACGCGTCGTATCAAGTTCCTGCGCCGCATCCCCATCGACCCGATGACCGGTGACACGGAATGGGGGCTGCGTTCTTATCAGGATCGTCCCGACGGCAGGTTCTGGGGGCGCGAGAACGTATACGACGTCTACACGAAGCACCGTGGTGCCGCGATCGACGGGAGCCTGTACCGTGACTGGTGAGCCGGCGCTCATGCGAGATGGAGAGGGCGGTTTCAGCCTCATCGAGTTGCTGATCGTCATGACCATTATCGGTATTCTCGCGACCATGGCGGTCCCGCAGCTCTTCGACGCGACGCAGCGGGCAGAAGAGGCCGTCTTGCGACGCGATTTGTTCGTCATGCGGGACGCGATCGACCAATTCTACGCCGACCGCGGCGAGTATCCACAACGACTCAACGACCTGTCCGCCAACGCCTACGTGCGCGAGATCCCGGAGGATCCCATCACCAAGTCGCGCGACACGTGGGTGGTCAAGCTGGTGGACTGGGAGCTCCTCGACGAAGGGGAACGCCCGGGGATCTGGGATGTCCGTAGCGGGGCGCCCGGACCAGGTCTCAACGGCATCGAGTACAGCGAATGGTAAAGCGCCACCTTGTCGTCATCGCGCTGCTGCTGGTTCTTCCCTCCTGTGACTTCGTGGGGCCGACGGCGGAGCCGCTCTCGATCATCACCCTGAGCGCCAATCCTCTGGCCATCGGACTCAATGGCGAAACCTCGGCCGTGACGGTGATCGTCAGCCAGTCGGACGGCAATCCACCGCCCAACGGCACGCTGGTGTTCCTGACCACGACGCTCGGTTCTCTCCCGTCGGAAGTGACGACGAATAACGGTCGCGCAACCGCCACCCTCGTGAGCGGATCCCAATCGGGCATCGCCACGCTCCAGGCGACCTCGGGGACGGAGAGCTCCGGCGCGGTCGACGTTCTCGTCGGCGCCGTGCTGGATAGCATTGTCGTTGTCGCCACACCGGCGACTTTGCCGAGCGAGGGTGGCGATTCCGTCATCACGGCGACGGCGCTGGGTGACGACGGCGAGCCGCTGGCGAACGTGCCGATCGTCTTTTCGACGACCGCGGGGGCCTTGCAGTCCGGCGGAAGCGCGGTGCGCACCAACACGAGCGGCGAAGCCACCGACCGTCTGACGACGACGGCCGATGCAACGGTGACCGCTACTTCGGGGGGTACGACCGGGGATGCCACGGTGACCTTGTCGGCGGCCAATCAACCGCCGGTCGCCAACTTCTCGTTTTCACCCACGGCGCCATCGGTGGGGCAGTTGGTCTTCTTCAACGCCTCGACTTCAACGGATGCCGACGGCTCGATCGTCTCGTACGACTGGGACTTCGGCAACGGCGCAACCGGCACGGGTCGTGAGGCCAGCTTCATCTATAACGTGGCGCAGAGCTACGTCGTCGTCCTGACCGTTACCGACGACGACGGGGCACGCGGGTCGTTTTCCCGCACCATCGTGATTTCCCCGTGATCACCAAGGGCCTGCGCCCACCGTCGGCGGCCGGCACAGCCGCCGCCGACGATGCCGGCTTCACCATCATCGTGGTGCTGGTGGCGGTTGTCGTGACCTCGATCCTGTTGTCCGCGGCGGTCACCGCCTGGACCCACGTGATGCGCCGCGCAGATGAGGAAGAGCTCATCTGGAGGGGCAAGCAGTACGCCAAGGCGATCGAGTGCTATGTAGGTCGACGCGCCGTGCCGCCGACCGAGCTGGAACAACTCGTCGAAGCGCAATGCATCCGCAAGCTGTACCCCCAACCCCTGTCCAAGGACGGAAGCTGGCGTTTGGTCCGGGCAAGGGCGCCGGGCGTGGTTCCCACCGCCGCGACCGAGGAGGAGTCGGGGGGTGGTCTTCTGCGCCGCAACCTTCGCTCATCGGAACCCATTGTCGGTGTGGCACCCGGGATTGCCGGCACCGCCATCCGCTCGTACGACGACAGCTACGACTACGAGGAATGGGAGTTCGTTCTCGGTGACGACGAGCCGCCCCCCGTAAGGGTGCTCGGCCTTCCCGAGGGCTTTCGCGGTGGGCAGACCCTCGACGAGATCCTCGAGCGGCAACGAGCGCGGTCCAAGTCCAAGCAGAAGCGCTAACGCCAGCCGACACCGGCAAGGGCGATGCCCAGCTCTCGAGTGTCCGCGGAAGGGCCTACCCGTGCGGGGCTCCACGTACGGCTGACGTGAATCGAGAGGACGCCGTCGCGTTGGCCGTCCGCCGGAATCTCGACAGCGACCTCGGTCCACGCGGTATCTGATAGCGAGACGGACTGCCGCGGGTCCGCGTTCCAGTAGAAGTCTACGGTCACCGGGTCCTGGACGATGCTTGGATGAAGGGCTCGGATGCGCACGATCGCCGCCGTGCCGCCCGCCTCCAGCGGCAGCGCTGCCCATTGTCGCGTCCAGCGAAGCGCCGCTCCGTCAGCGTCGATCTCCGGTGCGTGAAAGCCGGCGCCCTCGGGCGGTAGCCGGTCGAGCCACTCGACGGAGGCGACACCGACGGAGGTAAAACCGGTAGCTCCGCCGTTCCCGGTCGACGCGGCCGCCCTCGCTGCGGGTTCCGCTACCGTCGTTTCGAGGCGGATCGAAGGAGGGGCGGGGAGCACGCGCCATGGCTTGAGCTCCTGCCAGCCTGAAAACCAGACGTCCCGCGGATTTGCTGCATTGCTCCGAGCGCGCTCGGTCAGGGCAACGTCGATGGTCGACCAACGCCGGGCGCCGAGAATCGGGGGCAGATAGTAGCGAAAGAAATAAGGCCCGGCGCGTCGCAGCGCGTACGCGTCGAGCGGCTTTCCGTCGAGGGCGAAGCTGACCGCGACGTCGGTCGCAGGGTCCCGTGCTTCGCCGTACAGCAGGACGACGCCGAGCACGGCGCCGTCCACCGGGCGGACGATGGTGCTGCGCGGGGCGCTCCAGCGGAACACCGTGACGTTCCCCTCGGCGTCGGCGGGGGTCTCGCGCCACGACGAAAAACCCGTGTCGTGCCGGTCCGGCGCCGAAGCGAGCATCACGCGGCGAGTCGCCTCCGCTCCGCTGAGCAGCAGGTACACCACGACCGCCGCGGCCAGCCACGGATGTTCACGACATTGCTTGGATAGACGGTTATGCATCTCGAACCGCGTTAGCCTACCGTGTCATCCCCGTGCGTTGAGACGAGGCGTTGAAGCCAACCCCGACCGTTGTCGGCCGAGCCATGAACTCCCCGAACTTCTTCATCCTGGGTGCAGCGCGCTACGGAACCACGTCGCTGTATCGCTACATGCAGCGCCATCCCGATGTTTTCATGTCCTCCCCCAAAGAACCGAAGTTTTTCGAGGCCGAGTGGGACCGAGGGGCGGACTATTACTGGAGGCGCTACTTCTCCGGTTGGGGTGGCGAACCGGTGGTGGGCGAGGCGCGCCCGGCGAACCTCTTCCTCCCGTACGTTCCGGAACGCGTCCATCGGCTTGCACCGGATGCGAAGCTCGTCGTCATTCTCCGTGACCCTGTTCAGCGTGCCTACTCCCAGTGGCGCCTTGCGCGGCTCGATGGTCTGGACCCGGCGGGGTTCGCCGAAGCGATTGAGGATAACCTTGCCAGTCTTCGCAGGTTCCGGTTGCACCAGAAGCTGCGCCCCGTGCTGCGTGGCCGGGTACGCCAGGGCGTGCTCTCCGTCACGCACAACGATGTGTTCTTGGACTGGTCGCGTTCGCAGGCCTACGGCGTCGAGTTCTTCTATCCGCTCGTCGGCGTAGAGATCAATCTCGAGGGGCGCCAGCAACGAGGCATCGTGAAACGCGGCGAGTACGAGGAGTTGCGCGATCGGATCGTTTCCTCCCTGCAGGCGCTCGTCGACCCGGCGACGGGGCGGGCCGCGTGCCGACGTGTTTGCAAGCGTGAGGAGATGTTTCACGGCCCCTATCTGGAGCGCATCCCCGACATCGTCGCCGTTCTCGACGACGATTACGACGGCAAGGTGCAGCTGGCGGGCGAGGTGTTCTCTGATAACACTCTGCAGTGGGAGTACCCGTTCATGGGCTACCATTCCCGGGAGGCATTCTTCGTCGCCAGAGGTCCCGGCATCGCCTCGGGCAACGAGCTGGGCGAGACGGGAATGATCGACCTCGCGCCGACACTCCTGCGCCTTCTCGAAGTGCCGATTCCCGACTCGATGGAGGGAAAACCGCTTGCGATTCTGTGACTCGTCCTGCCGCCGTCGGCGCGTGACCGCGATGGTGACCCTGGCGGTGCTGTGGCTCCTGGCCGGCGCCGTCGATGGCGGTGCGATTGCGCAGACTCCGGCGCCTGCGCTGCAGACCCTGCGCGTGGCGTCCGGGCTCAAGCACCCGGTGTACGCGACGGCCCCGGTCGACGACCCGCGCCTGTTCATCGTCGAGCAGGATGGCCTCATTCGCATCCTCGCCGACGGCAATCTGCTGCTCACGCCGTTTCTCAACGTCTCCGGGCTGACCAACGACTCCGGCGAGCGTGGCCTTCTGGGCCTGGTCTTTGCTCCCGACTACGCCGCCAGCGGACTCTTCTACATCAACTACACGAATCTCAGCGGCGACACGGTGATTGCCCGCTACCGGGTCAGCGGCAACCCGGACGTCGCCAACGCCGGCTCCGCCGAGACGTTATTGACGATCGCTCAATGGGAGACCAACCACAACGGCGGCCACCTGGCGTTCGGGCCCGACGGTTACCTCTACATCGGCATGGGCGACGGTGGTGGCAGCGGAGATCCGCCGAATAACGGCCAGCGCGATGACACACTGCTCGGCAAGATGCTCCGCATCGACGTCAGCGGCGGACTCGGCAGCGGCTACTCGATCCCGCCGTCAAATCCGCACATCGGCCCCGGCGACCCACTCGACGAGATCTGGGCCAAGGGGCTGCGCAACCCTTACCGCTGGAGCTTCGATCGCCTGACCGGAGACCTCTACATTGCCGACGTCGGGCAGGGTCGGCGCGAGGAGATCGACTTCGAGGCGGCCGGGGATCCGGGCGGCCGCAACTACGGCTGGCGCTTGATGGAGGGTTCTCTTTGCTTCAATCCCACCACCGGCTGCCAGACGCCGCAGCTCGTACTGCCGCTCTACGAATACGCCCACGCCGCGGGGCGCTGTTCCGTGACCGGCGGGTACGTGTATCGCGGCGGTATCGCCGCTGCCCGCGGCCGCTACTTCTTCGCCGACTACTGCACCGGTGAGATCTGGAGCTTCCGCCGAGATCCGGCCCTGGGGGTGGTCGATTTCATCGATCACACCGCCGAGCTGGATCCGGCCACAGGCTCGATCGGGGACGTCAGCGGCTTCAGCGAGGACGGCTTCGGAGAGCTTTACATCGTCGAGCGGGGCAGCGGCGGCAGCAACGGCGAGGTCTTCAAGATCGTCGGGGAGCCCTCGGGCTATCTTCTCGACGGTTTCGGCGTGCTCCACAACGTCGGCGGAGCCCCGGTCGTGTCCCCGGCGCCTCCCTACTTCGGCCTCGACGCGGCCGTCGACGCCGAGCTCGCGGCGACGGGCGTTTACGTTCTCGACCGCTTTGGCGGCTTGCACGCCGCCGGTGGCGCTGCGGTGCTGGCGCCGGCGCCGCCGTATTTCGGCTTCGATATCGCCCGTGCGCTCGCGCTGGTCGGTTCGGGGGCCTACGTCCTGGACGGCTTCGGCGCGGTTCACGCCGCCGGAGGGGCGCCGCCTCCCAGCCCGACGACTCCATTCTTCGGCTTCGATGTGGCGCGGGATCTCGAGTCCGCGTCGACGGGTTTTTATGTGCTGGACGGCTTCGGCGGACTCCATGCCGGTGGCGGGGCGCCCGCGCTCGGTTCGCTCACGCCATACTTCGGCTTCGACATTGCCCGTGACATGGAGTTGGCGCCGATCGGCTTCTTCGTCCTCGATGGCTTCGGCGGCGTGCACCCGGGCGGAGGAGCGACGGCGATGACACCGCAGACTCCCTATCCCGGCAACGATGTCTTTCGCGACCTGGAGCTGGCGCCGACGGGGTTCTACGTCCTCGAAGGCCTGGGGACGATCTACGCGGGTGGCGGCGCACCGTCGTTCTCGCCACCGATGCCGTTCTTCGGTTTCGATGCAGGTCGCGACCTCGAGCTGCGCGACTGATCCGCGGTCGTGGCGCGAACCGTCGCCACGGCCAGCGCCGACATGGTCCAGAACACCGCCTGCAGCTCGCTCAGCAGCAGCGGGTGAGAGACGAGCGACATGAGAAGCACGGCGACGAGCCCGGAGCTGATGCCGGCAAGCAGGCCGCGATCCAGCGGCTCCGTAGCGCGGTAGGCGCCGCCGATTGCGCACCTCAGGACGAGTCCGATGAGGACGAGAAAGGACGCGGCCGCCGGGAGGCCGTATTCCG
The DNA here is from genome assembly GCA_964430745.1 of uncultured Acidobacteriota bacterium. GTDB lineage: Bacteria > Acidobacteriota > UBA890 > UBA890 > UBA890 > CBDCGW01. The sequence goes on from CAYSHI010000328.1 coordinate 7,948, forward strand.
TCGCCAGCTGAACGAAGTAGTTGTGCGGCGCCACCGCGAGCACCCCGGCGGGGACGCCCGCTATCGCGATCGGTGTCAGCTGGTAGCCGTTCGGTCCCAGTCCCCAGATCGGGTTCGTTTGCAGGATCACGGCCGCTTTTTGGAGTCTCGCAGTGCGGCCCGCGAGAAGCTCGAAGGGGTCGGAGCGAACGATCTCCCACATCCTCGGGTTACCGAGCTTGGCGAGCTGCTCGTAGGCGACCTCGCGAAGTGCCGCCGAGGAAAGTACGACTACGGCGAAGAGCGCCGACAGGGCAACAACCGCGACGAAGGCGCGCCTCCAGCGCCGTGCCCGATCGGTCATCGTGGGCGACGACAATGCCAGCAGAGAGAGCATCGCCAGGGACACGAGGATCGAGACGAGGCCCGCGCGGGAGTTCGTGTACAGGAACACAATGGCCGCCGCGGTTCCCAGGAGTCCGTAGCCGATCACGCCGTCACGGATGCCACCAACGTGATGACCGAGAACGCCCCGTCCACCCTCGCGGCGGTGGCCTGTCGCGCCCCCGCGGGCGTGGCCGATCGCCAAACCGAAGCAGAACGTGGTCGCGAAGACGAGGAACGCGGCGTAGCTGTGCGGGTCTTGGAAGAAGCCCACCAGCCCGGTAATCCCCGTTCCCTCGTATGTGCGCTGGTCCGGCCTCACCCAGGGAGTCAGCGCCGCGACCTGCACGAGAGGGGACAGAACCGCGACGCAGATTCCCGCCGTGAAGGCGCGCCGCAAGAGCAGCCGGCCGGCCTCGTCGCGCAGGGCGCCGAGAGCTACGACGAAGAGCAACGGCCCCATCAACGCGATATAGCCGGTCTGAATCTCGCCGGGAAGCCCCGCAGGAGCGAAGAGGAACAGGTCCGCGGGATGACCGTCGAGCCGGGGACGGGCGTCCAGGTGGCGGCCCAATATCCCGAGGATACTGGCAACGAAGATTGTCACGACCGTGATACCGGTCCACGTTCGGAGGTGCCTCGTGAACACGTCCAGGCCCTGCCTGCCGCGTCTATCGGACGCCGCCACCGCCGTCATCTCCGTGGAGCTACCCGAGGCCGAAGCGACACCGATCAGTGCGAGCAGGAAGACCGGGATCAGCGCCACGTTCGGCAGTCCCAGCTGGAAAGGTAGACTCGATGTGACTGCTAGGATCGCCAGTAGCCCGGCCAATCCGTACGTGATGGCCCGTGCGCCGGAAATTGTCCCCAGAAGGAAAGCTGCAACGATGAGAATCGAGTTGATCATGGTCGATGGCTCAGCGACGGAGCACCGCGACTCGGTTTGTTGTCGAACGGTGGGGATCCGCCCCGCATACTACCGAGAACCGGCGAGGCCCACGAGAGCCTTCGGGTAACGCGCATTGATCATGGATACGGGCGGCCAGCTCAGGGGAGGCGCGATGTTGTCTCCTTCGCGTCAGCAGTTGCTGTCGTCGCTCGCCCGGCTGCGAGCGCACGTGGAGGCGAGCGAAATGCAAGGGTGCGATCCCTACGATCTGCTCGCCTCGACGCTCCGGCTCGATCGACTCGGCTCCGGAGCTTGCTTCGCGCTCACCCAGCTTCACAAACGGAGTCCGGTGTCGCTGAGGGGCGTACTCCGCATTCCACCGCAACGCATTCCCAAGGCCTACGGCCTGCTGCTGGCCGCCTACGCCGATCTTCACCGGTGTGAAGCCGGAGGCTTGATCGCCCCGGTTGCGGGCAATGCGGCGGAGGCGCGGCTGCGTCCGCTCTTTCGCTGGTTGCTCGACAATGCCGTCGCCACCCGGACGGGGATCTGCTGGGGGCTGCCGTTCGCCTACGCGTCGCGGGTCGAGATGATCGCCGCGGGCACGCCGTCGCTGGTGGTCACGGCCTTCGTTCACCGGGGAATCTGGGCCTACCATCGAGAGACCGGCGACCCGGAAGCGCTGAGCGCCATGCGGAGTTGCTGCCGCTTCGTGCTCGATGACCTGCCCCGGTTCGAGAGCGACGACGGATTGTGCTTCGCGTACACCCCCACTAATCCGATCCGGTGTTACAACGCCACGATGTTGGCGGCCGAGATGCTGGCGCGCACTTGGGCCCTGACCGGAGAAGCCGGGCTCCTCGAACCCGCCCGGCGCACGGTGGACTTCGTTCTCCGCAAGCAGCACGACGACGGGCACTGGGCCTACGCCGCGATGCCGCGGGGCGGCGAGAAGCAGCAGATCGATTTTCACCAGGGGTTCGTTCTCAGCTCGTTGCTCGCGTACGCCACGTTCAGCAGCGATTCCGATCCGCGCATCGAGACCGCCCTGAGACAGGGAGGCGAATACTACCGCCGCGTTCAGTTCACGGACGACGGCCGATCGCTATGGAGGATCCCCCGTCGGTTTCCCACTGATATCCATCATCAGGCCCAGGGAGTTCTCACGTTCGTGGATCTGTCGGTACTCTCGCGCGACTACTTGCTCTTCGCCGAGCGCATCGCGCAGTGGACGATCGAGAACATGCAGGACCGCGCAGGCTATTTCCATTACCGTCGCGGCCGCTGGTTTTCCAACCGCATCGACTACGTTCGTTGGGGGCAGGCGTGGATGATGCGGGCCTTGATCTCGCTGCTGCAGCAGACCTCGACGGAGGTCGCCGCGTGAAGTACGTCTTCTACCTGGGGCATCCCGCTCACTTCCACCTCTTCAAGAACGTCATCGACGATCTCGGGGGACGACACTCGGTGACCGTGCTTTCCCGCAGCAAGGACGTTCTCGAGGACCTCCTGAGGGGCTCCGGGTGGGCATACACGAATGTCCTACCGCGCGGCCGCGGCGACGGGGCGGTGGCCATGACGTGGGGCCTCCTGAAGCGTGAGTTGCGTCTCTTTCGTGTCTGTCTGCGCGAACGTCCGGACGCGCTGGTCGGTTGCTCGCCGGAGCTCGCGCACATGGGGTGGCTCCTGCGCATCCCCTCGATCATCACCGTCGAAGACGATCATGATGCCATCCCTCGGCTCGCCCGACTCACGTATCCCTTCTGCACCGCCATCTTCGCTCCGGAGGGTTGCGATGTCGGCGGCTACCGCGACAAGCTCAGGACGTATCCGGGATATCACGGGCTGGCCTATCTGCACCCCGAGCGTTTTACCCCGGACCCGCAAAAGGCCGCTCTTCTTCGGCGGGGACGGGACGCGTTCAGCATCGTGCGGCTGTCGCGACTCGTGGCTCACCACGACGCGGGGATTCAGGGGCTGCGGGATGAGGACGTCGACGCGGTTATCGACAAGCTGTCGCGGGTCGGCAATGTTTGGATCAGCACGGAGCGGTCGCTGCCGGATCGGTTCGCGCGCCTGCGCCTGCCGATCGCTCCCGGCGACATGCATCATGCACTGGCGTTCGCGCGCGTGCTCGTGTCCGACAGCCAGAGCATGACAAAGGAGGCGGCGGTGCTGGGCACACCCTCGGTTCGTTACAGCGACTTCGTCGGTCGCCTCTCGGTGCTCGACGAGCTCGAGCGGGAATACGGCTTGACCCGGGGGGTCAAGCCGGACGACCGGACATCGTTGATTGCCGCCGTCGAACGAGCGCTGGTGGACGGTGAGTCGCCGGAATGGTCGGAGCGCCGCCGTTGCATGCTGGCCGACAAAGTCGACGTCGCGGGCTGGATGATCCGATTTCTCGAGGGGCTCCCCGGCACCCTGGAGCACGCTGGCGCCGGCGAGCCCCCGGGGGCAGGGCGTTCATGACGCCACCGGCGCGGCCCGAGGCGGGTCAACAGCCTGCGGCGGGTCGCCGTAGCGGGCCCCCCGCCACCGTCCTTTTCGTAGGGCCTGACCCGCACAAGCCGGGCGGCGTGGCGACGTTCTGTCGTTCCGTATTCCCGGAGCTCCGCTTTCCGGCCGAGTATTTCGTCCGCGGCACGTCGTCACCGTCGGCGGGAATCCCCGCGCGGGCCGTTCGCCCAGTGGGCGACTACGCAGCCTTCGCCCGCCGTCTCCGAGACGATCGCTACCGTATCGTCCACCTGAACCTCTCCTTGAGCCGGGTCAGTGTTCTCCGCGACCGTGGTTTCGTCCACGCTGCGAAGCACGCGGGAAGGGCGGTCGTTCTAGGCATCCACGGCTGGAACCGACGTTTCTTCGATGCGGCGCTGAGGAGTCGACGAGGCGGCGTTCGGCGGCTCCTCACCGCCGCCGACCGAATCTTCGTCGCCAACGCGGACGCCCGGCGCGGCTTGGAGGCTGCCGGCTACGGCGATGTCGTCGAGGTCGTGCCCGCCGTGATCGAAGCAGAGCTCGTTGATGATCTCCACTTCGACGACCTCGAGGCCGGTCGCCGCGGCCCGCCCGTGCTCCTGTTCCTCGCGCGCCTGGAGCCGTCCAAGGGGGCCCTCGAGACCGTCGAGGCGTTCGAGCGAGTGAAACGCCGGCTGCCCGAGGCCGAGCTCCTGGTGGCGGGCGCCGGAAGCGTCGCCGTCGAGGTCGAAAACCTTGTCAAGCGACGACAAATCGGGGGCGTTCGGCTCCTGGGCCATGTGACGGGCGAGGCCAAGGTCGATGCGTTTCGTCGGGCAACGCTGTATCTGTTACCCAGCACGCACGACGAAGGCATGCCCCACAGCCTCGTCGAGGCGATGGCTTTCGGCCTGCCCGTCATCGTCTCTCCGGTAGGCGGCGTGCGTGACTTCTTCGTTGACGGAGAGATGGGACTGCTATCGCGGAGCTCGGATCCCGGGGAGCTTGCGTGGCTGGCGCAAGAGCTCATTGACGATCCTGAAAGGTGCCGTCGGGTCGGGCGCCGTAACTTCGCATTCGCCCGCGCCGAGTTCTCCGCCGCCGGCGTGGCTTCTCGTTTCGACGCCGCCTACGGCCGACTGATCGACTGAATTCCGTCGGTGCCGGGGCGGCGGCTCCGTCAGGCTACTATGGGCGGGCTGGATAGCCTTCTGAGACCTTGCGGGCCGCGCCGCTCGAGGCCCCGCCTGCGAAACGAGCTCCGACGATGCTGCGCCTTTTCGATCGGTTCGAAGGGTTTACCGACCGCCTGGTCGATGACATCTGCGTTCTCTTCGGCTCGTGGGTCATCTGCGCCCAACTCGTCGTATTCGCCGGCGGAACGCTCTTTCACCTCGTGGCGCTCTTTCTTCTCGTCTTGCCGGTGCTGATCGCTTTTTGGCGGCGCGCGCGGCGCAGCGCTCCCGGGCCCATGGCTGCGGTTTCGCGCTCCCGGCGGCACCCGCGGGGCGGGTTCTCCACCGTTCGCGAGTCCGCGGCGATCGTCATGGCCCTGTTGGCGTGTGCCGCATTCTTCGACGGCCGCCCGATCGCGGCCTGGTGGTTGGTTGCCGTGGCGGCGATGCTGGGCGCAATGGGGTTTCTCGGCGCCTCGCGCATCCGTGTCTGGCCCGTGCGAGCCGGTCGTCGGCGGGAGCTTGCGTTGTGCGGCCTGGCCCTGACCATCGGTCTGGTGGCGCTCTTCGGGCACCGGGTCAATTTCGACGACTCTCTGTATGTGCACGCGGCGGTCGCGGCGGTCGACCGGCCGGATGTCGCGCTGCTGAGCGAAGACACGATGCACGGTCTGCAGGGTGTTTCGGTCGACTTGCCGGCACACAAGGTGCGTGCGTTCGAGCTGCTCAACGGCGCCGTCGCTCTCGTCGCCGGTATGCCTCCGATACGCGTCTTCCACCTCCTGGTCCCTTTTGTCGCCGCGCTGTTGATTCCGCTCGCCTGGGCCAAGCTGTTTCGATTGATCGCCCCGAGGTACTGGCTTGTGGCGACGCTGATCACTATGGCTGTCTACCTCGGTGTCGGCGAGGCCAACCGCTGGTACAGCAACTTCAGCGTGGTGCGCATCTGGCAGGGGAAGTCCATCTTCTTGTCGGCGATGGTGCCGGCGATCTACGCCTTCGGCATCGAGTTCGCGGTCAAGCCCACGCGTCGCCGCGCGCTCCTGCTTTTCGCGGCGCAGTCGGCGGCCGTCGGATTGACGTCGTCCGCGCTGTGGGCGGCACCGGCGGCGGCGGGTTTGGGCTTGGTGACGGGCGCGGGGAGAGCGCGGCGCGGCCTGTGGGTCGTACCGCTGGGGATGCTGTCCAGCGCCTTCGTTTTTGTCATGGCGATCGTGGTGCGCGTCGACCTCTCCCGCATGGCTCGAGGAATGCGCCGGCCCGGCGCCTTCGATCCGGGCGCATCACTGTCCGAGGCGCTCGCCTTGGTGATGGGCGATGGTCGGCTGCTCGGTTTCTGCATCGTCGTGCTGGGCTGCGGATGGGTGTTCTCGCACCGCGGCTCGATGGCGCGAAGGTTCGCGGTGGTGACATCGTGCGTGCCCGTTCTGATCATGCTGAACCCATATGCCAGCGTCTGGATACGGAGCGGTATCACGGGGCCGGACTATTGGCGGGCTCTGTGGACGATTCCGCTGCCGGCGCTCATTGCTCTGGTGCTGGCTTCGCCGCTGAGAGGGGGGGCGAGGGCGGCCGCTCGCGACGCCGGGACCACGAGGCGTGCCGGCGGCATCGGTCACGTAAGCGTGCGATGGCGCGCGCCCCTGGTGGTGGTCGTGACATCGGCGTTTCTGGCGTGGGCGCCGACCTACAGCGCGATCGGCGACGGCAACAAGGTTGTGTGGCAGACGCCTGCACTGCGGGTCGACGCCGAGGGATACGAGCTGGCGCGACGGATTAACGACGCCGTGCCGGAGGGCTCCTACGTAGTCGCGCCGACGATCGCCAATCGCTGGATTCCCACCTTCGAGCGGCACGCCCACTCGTTGCGGGTCCGTGACTACCTGACGCTCCCGCTCAGAAAACAGGATGCGCGCCTGTGGATGGTGGAGTTCGCGGATGGCTCCGTGCGATCCCCCGAGCGGCTGGCATTTTTTGAACGGGGGCTCACGGAGTTCACCGTGCGCGGCGTCTGTCTGCGTACGGAACAGGACATGCGCGCGATCCACGATGTACTGGAAGGCCGCGGCTTCAGCCGCACCTACGCCGGCGCCGAATGGGAGATCTGGGTCCGCGAGCATGCGTGGTGGCGTTGATCCTCAGTCCCAGGCGGGGCTTTGCTGGGGCGCCGTGGTCGGTGGTTGAGTCTGCTTCCTCTCCCAGCCCGCAACCAGGACGATGAGAGCGCAGCGTACGAGCAGTATCGTGTCCCAACACATGTTCTGGTTGCGGACGTAGGCGAGGTCCCACGCCAGACGATTCGCAGGGTCAGAGGTGCTTCCCCAGAGCGCGGCCGGGCCCGCGAGTCCGGGGCGAACCCGGAGTCGCTGGGCGAACCGTCGGTTCCAGCGGACGTAGTGCTCGTGCGAGCGGATGTTGTAGGGTCGCGGCCCGACCAGACTCATGTCGCCCTTGCAGACCGACCAGAGCTGCGGCAACTCGTCGAGGCCCGTCTTGCGCAAGAAGCGGCCGACGCGGGTGACTCGAGGGTCGTTGGGCCTCGTCATCGGCGGACCGGTGTGTTCCGCTCCGAGCCGCATCGTGCGGAACTTGTACATGTCGAACGGTCGGCCCCCAAGCCCCAGGCGTCGGGACCTGAAGAGGATCGGTCTCCCGCTGTCCGCGTACACGAGCAGGGCGAGAGTGGGCAACAGGACGAGCCAAAACGGCAGGCCGACGATCAGGGAAACGCTGACGACGAGCAGGTCGAAGGGCCTTTTGAGCGGGTGGCGCGCGTCAGTCGGTGCGAGCCGATCGAAGTGCTTTGAACTCGTCATGTGTGCGCCTGATCTTCCGCATCAGGACCCGAGGGGATAAGAAAAGACGGACAGCCGTCAACGTCAACCGAAGTCCCCATCTTGACACACAGGCGAAGCGTAGCCACTCGGCCCTCAACGTGCGACCGAAGGGCGGGCGTTTGTCCAATTGGTGGAGCGCGTAGCCGTATTCCGCCAGGCTGGCGGTATTCTCGACCTCGTACAGCAGGATCTCGTGGGGCGACAGATCCGAGCACCAGGCGTCGATCGAGCCGGTCGACAACGGTCGCTTCAGCCCGGCGTGCAGATGTCGATGCGTCGCGGGAATCTTGTCGCGATAGAAATCCTCCACCTCGCCCTCCGGTTCGCGATGACTTCGTTCGACGCCGAGGAAATCGAGCGTTTGCTGCAACGTCGGAACCGGATCCCGGACCAGGTCCTCGTAGCGGATCGTCAGCAGTCGCTGGCCCAGGGGCGCGGCCAACTCGAGCTTGCGGCGCCAGTTCCACGCGGCGTGCAGGAGGTTGTTGTCCATGAGGGGGCCGGCCGGAGATCGCGTCCGTCGCTTCGAAGCGAAAACCGCGCGGCCGTCCCGTACGATCTGCACGAACCGGCATCCGGGGAATGCGGCGGACAGCGCCGCCAGGTGGAAATGGAGGCGCGGCCCCTTGATCAACTGGAGCGTGATCCCGTCGGCCGAATCGCAGATGTCGTCGACGACCCGCTGGAGTTGATCATATTTCGCCGCCGGGCCCGCCTCTCCATCCCCCGCGCGGGGGGGGGGCGGAGCCTCTCCCCGCTCCGAGCGTGGGTGCTTCGGCGCCGTTTCGTGCCCCGCGCGCGGCTGTTTCGGCACAGCGGGAGAGGTTTCCAGGATCTCGGCGATGCGATCGACCTCGGGGGAGACGGAGATCGACGGGTAGCGGTCCAGCAGGGCCGACAGCAACGTTGATCCGGATCGGTTGTCGTGGAGGATGAAGCCGATACTTTTCGCCATCGGTCGGGATTATACCCGCGAGTCAGCAGTGTGGTTTTGATCGGTGGTACCCTGCCGCGCGGGCGATGCGCGTGGCCGCTGACCGGCACCTCGACCACAACAACCGCCGGAACGAGGACTGCGTGAAGCCATGAGAATCTTGATCGCCGGCGCCGATGGCTATCTGGGCTGGCCCACGGCGATGCACTTCGCCGCGCGCGGGCACGAGGTCGTTGCCGTCGACAACTATCTGCGTCGCAGGATCGCGCGCGCAACCGGCGCCGAGGCACTCTTTCCCAATCCCGAGTTGCCCGAACGCTGCCGCTTCTTCGCCGAGGTCGCCGGGAGGGGCATCCGCCACGAGGTTCTCGACCTCTGCGACTACCCGGCCCTCTCCGCGCTGCTGCGCGACGTATGCCCCGATGTGGTTGTCCACTACGCCGAACAACCGTCGGCCCCGTACTCGATGATGGGTTACGAGGAGGCGCGGCTGACGCTGCACAACAACCTGTCCGGTACCTTCAACCTCATCTGGGCGATCGTAGAACACGCGCCGGAGTGCCATCTCATCAAGCTCGGCACGATGGGAGAGTACGGCACGCCCAACATCGACATCGAAGAGGGTTGGCTCGACGTCGAACACAAGGGTCGCCGCGAGCGGTTCTTGTACCCGCGCCAGGGGGGAAGTCTCTATCACACCACGAAGGTACTCGACACCGACCTGCTGTGGTTCTACGTGCGCATGTACGACGTACGTGCCACCGACCTGATGCAGGGCCCGGTGTACGGGCTGTCTACACCGGAAACCGGCATGGACCGGCGGTTGCAACCCAACTTTCACTACGACGACATCTTCGGCACGGTGGTGAACCGCTTTCTCGTCCAGGCTGTTGCCGGTGTTCCGCTCACCATCTACGGCACGGGCGGCCAGACGCGTGGCTACCTCAATGTCAACGACACGCTGCAGTGCGTCGAGCTTGCGGCGGAGAGCCCGCCGCCTCGTGGTGAGCTGCGAATCCTGAATCAGTTCACCGAGATCCTCTCCGTCAACGAGATCGCCGCCACTGTCGCCCGTGTGGGCAACGCCATGGGCCTCGGGGTCAAGCTCGCGAGCATCCCGAATCCTCGCAAGGAGGCGGAGGATCACTACTACAACGCTGCCCACGCGGGCCTGCTGGAACTGGGCTTGCAGCCCCACCCGCTCACGGACGATGTGGTCGCGGATCTACTCGAGCAGGTGATCGGTTACAAGGACCTCATCGACGTCGGCAGGATCATGCCGCGCGTTCGCTGGGGCGTGGGTCGACAGTGAGCCTTCGGCGACGCTTCGAGCCGGCCCGAGAATGGTACGCTCGGGCGTCATGAACGTTTCCGTCGCCGTCGTGGGATGTGGTTACTGGGGGCGCAATCTCGTGCGCGTGTTTCACGAGATCGGTGCGCTCGCGGCGGTGAGCGATGTGAACGTCGCTCTCGCCGGCGAATTCGGCGAGCGCTACGCGGTGCCCGGGCGAGATTTCGAAGAGGTGCTCGCCGACCCCGACGTGGCCGCCGTGGCGATTGCCACGCCGGCGGCGACGCACGCGACCCTCGCCGGTCGAGCGCTGCGGGCCGGCAAGCACGTGTTTGTCGAGAAGCCGATCGCCTTGCGCGCGACCGACGCCGAAGAGCTCATCGCACTGGCCGCGGAGCGTGACCGTGTGCTCATGGTCGGGCACCTGCTTCAGTACCACCCCGCGTATCTGGCGCTGCGCGACCTCATCGGCGACGGTCGCCTCGGGCGTCTGCAGTACATCTACTCCAATCGGCTCAACCTGGGGAAGATCCGCCGTGAGGAGAACGTTTTCTGGAGCTTCGCGCCCCACGACATCTCCATGATCCTGGCGCTCACGGGCGAGATGCCGGCATCCGTCACCGCAACCGGCGCCAGCTATCTGCATAGCGTCATCGCCGACGTCACCAATACCTATCTTTCGTTTCCGAGCGGTGTGAACGCGCACATCTTCGTGTCGTGGCTGCACCCGTACAAAGACCAGAAGCTCGTGGTTGTGGGCAGCGAAGGGATGGCGGTCTTCGACGACACGCGCGACTGGAGCGAAAAGCTGCGGCTGTACGGCCACCGCATCGGCTGGCGCGACGGTGCGCCGGAGCCCGAGCGCGCGGAGGTCGAGCTCGTCGAGTTGGGCGAAGCGGAGCCTCTCGGGTTGGAGTGCGAGCACTTCGTCGAGTGCGTCGCCGAGGGGCGCGTGCCGCGCACGGACGGACACGAGGGGCTGCGGGTCCTTCGAGTTCTCGAAACCGCCGAACGCTCGCTCCGGGCGGAGCGGAGGACCGCGTCGCAGGCGACCGATCCCGACGACCCGGGACCGTTGCTCGGAGCGTCGCCCCGACCCGCCGGGACGCGGGCGGAATTTGCCGAGGTCTTCGTGCATGAGTCGTCGTACGTCGACGACGGCTGCTCGATCGGGGCGGGGACCAAGATCTGGCACTTCAGCCACGTGCTCGGCAACTCCCACATCGGCGCGCACTGCGTCATTGGGCAGAACGTCATGATCGGCCCCGGTGTCACCATGGGGGACCGCTGCAAGATCCAGAACAACGTCAGCATCTATAAGGGAGTTACTCTGGAGGAGGGTGTCTTCTGCGGCCCTTCGAGCGTGTTCACCAACGTGCTCAACCCGCGCGCGGACGTCGAGCGCAAGGACGAGTTTCGCGAAACGAGGGTGGGCAAGGGCGCCACCATCGGCGCCAACGCGACGATTGTTTGCGGCAACGACCTCGGCGAATACAGCTTCGTTGCGGCGGGAGCCGTCGTTACGCACGACGTCCCTGCCCACGCGCTCGTTGCCGGCATTCCGGCCCGGCGCGTCGGCTGGGTGAGCCCGGCCGGCGAGCGTCTGGGAGACGACATGATCTGCCCGCGCAGCGGGCGCAAGTTCCACGAGCTCGATGACGGCACGCTCGCGGAGGTGCTCGACGAAGCTTCCACCGAGCTCGAGGGCTCTCAACGTGGCTGAGGCGACGGCGTTTCGTCGAAAGGGAGCCTCCCGTGACTGACCGCTCCGCTGAAGCGACTGACGCCCGGCTGGATGTGAGCTTCATCGATCTTTCCGCCCAGCGTGCCCGCCTCGGTGACCGCATCGACAAGGCGCTGGCCGGAGTGCTCGCTCACGGTCGCTTCATTCTCGGTCCCGAAGTCACGCGACTCGAAGAACAGCTCTGTAGCTTCGCGGGTGTCGACCACACGATCAGCTGCGCCAACGGAACCGACGCCCTCGTGCTGGCGATGATGGCGCTGGAGGTTGGCGCCGGCGACGCCGTCCTCGTGCCGAGCTTCACGTTCTCCGCCTCGGCGGAAAGTGTCGTCCTGGCGGGGGCTACGCCGGTGTTCGTCGACGTGCTCGAGCACACGTTCAATATCGATCCCCTCGGCCTTCACGCCGGGCTCGAGGCGGCCCGCGACTCCGGCCTGCGCCCGCGCGCGCTGATGAGCGTCGATCTGTTCGGCCAGCCGGCCGACTACGATGCCCTCGCCGCGTTCTGCGACGACAACGGGCTGGTACTCATCGACGATGCCGCTCAGAGCTTTGGCGGTGCGTACCACGGAGCCCGCATCGGCACGCTTGCTGCGATCACCACGACGAGCTTCTTTCCGTCCAAGCCTTTCGCGTGCTACGGCGACGGTGGAGCCGTATTCACAGACGACGAGCGCCTCGCCGAACTCATGCGGTCGCTCCGCGTGCACGGGCAAGGCGCCAACAAGTACGACAACGTGCGCATCGGCATGAACAGCCGGCTTGATTCGCTGCAGGCCGCGATCCTTATCGAGAAGCTGAGCATCTTCGAGGATGAGATCGCGAGTCGGCAGGCGGTCGCTGACCGCTACACCGAAGGATTGAGGGACGTCGTGGTTGCGCCCACGGTGATCGAAGGCGTCGCCTCCGCCTGGGCGCTTTATACCATTCGCATTCGCGACGGCCGCCGCGATGACGTTCAACGCGCACTGGGAGAAGTAGGTGTTCCCAGCGTCGCCTACTACCCGCGTCCGCTTCATCGGCAGCCGGCCTATGCGCACTATCCCGTCGCCGGAGACCTCGCGGTCTCCGCCCGACTGTGCGCCGAAGTTCTCAGCATCCCGATGCACCCCTACATCGCGTCGGGTGTACAGGATGCGATCATCGACGTCATTCGAGCGCAGGTCTGACGCCGAGCGACGACGCTCGCCTGGCGGCTACGTTCGCGACAGGCTTGCCGACCAGATCCGCAGCCTTTCCGTTGTCGTACGCTCGACCGAGAGTTCCTCGACGGCGAATCGCCGCGCCCTTTCACTCACCATGCGACGATCGTCGCCGTCGAGTCGAAGTGCCCATAGAGCGGCCTCGACGAACCCGTCGATGTCACCTGCCTCGACGATCCTGCCGATCCCCAAGTCCTCGAGCGGGAGCTCTCCGCCGGGGGAGCTGATGACCGGTACGCCGCATGCGAGGTACTGGCGGACTTTCTGATTGGCGTTGCCCACGAGCAGGGTGTCGGCAGCCGGCATGAGAGCGACACCGACGTCGAAAGACGCCACATAGGAGGGCACCCGCTCGAAGGGCAACAGGCCCTTGAAAACGCAGCTCTCCGACACCGCGAGATCGTCCGCGAGACGCTGCAGTCGCTCGTCCTCGGAGGCGAGAACGACGAAGCCGGCGCCGGGAACGCGCTCGAGTATCCGGGGCAGGGCGGTGACTGCCTCGCGGCATCCACGTCGCCAGGGCCGACCCCCCGCGTAACCGATCACCCGCGAGAGACGCTCGAGCCCCGCTTCGGGCCGGTGCTCCGCCGGGCTGCGCGGTCGAAAGCGCTCGGTGTCGGCGGCGTTGTCGATGCGGTGGACTCGCTCCGCCGTGGCACCGAGCACCGAGACGATACGGTCGGTCTTCCTTCGCGTGCAGGCGTCGATCGCGTCGGCACCGGCCAGCAGGCGACGGACGATCGCGTCGTGTGCCGTGCTCGCCGCGACGGCGAAGGGACGCCGGGTTCCGCTGGCGGCGGCGGCCGTGCGTGATATCCCGAAGCCGAGTGTCTTGACGGCGTAGGGCACTCCGGTTCCCCGCGTTGCCGCGTAGGCGCCCAGCGGAAGCAACGTGATTCGAAGCACGATCAACTCGGGCTCGAAGTCCTGCGCGCGAAGGCGTATCGCTCGGTACATGGCCCATTGATGGCGCAGCCAGCGCAGCGGGTTCTTGGCGCTGCTCTCGGGGATGAGGGTGCACGAGGTAGTGGTGAGCTCGGGTAGCGCCGCGGCGGGCGTCGGAACGATGGCGTGGCTCGATATCTCGGGCCGCGAGACGAGCTCGATCCAGAATTCACGTTCATTGACTCCCGGCCCCGTGGGCGCGGCGAGGTTCACGGAGGATGCGTACAGAATGCGTTCGATCGCCACAGCGCGGCGAGATTGGTCGTTGGGGCTCACGGGAACCGGCCGGCTCGTCGCCCCGACGACACGCCGGAGCATGAACAGCAGCCCGAGGTACCCGAGCGTCGCCGCGAGGCTGAACGTCAAGACGACGGCATCGGCACCGGCTCCGGCGGCGACCGCAATTGTCATGGAGAGGATCACCATCGCGCCGCGGGCGAGCTCCCACTTGAGGCGAGTGGCGAGCTTGTCGGCGACGACCAGCGTGTGCTCGAGTGGCGCCACCGTCAGGCGCGCAAACAGAAGCGGCGTCAGCAGTCGGGCGTAACGCCCGGCCGGCTCCCACTCGTCTCCCAGCACGACGGCGAAAAGCGCCGGACCGAAGAACAGCAGGGCCGCCGCGGGCACCACGGCGAGGGCCGCCTGCATCTTCAGGGAACGCATGAACACGGGCCGCAGGGTTCGCGCCGGGTCGCGCCATGCCTCGGCCGCGTCGGCCAGGTAGACCCGACCCGCCGATGTCCCCAACAGCGTCATCGGCGCGGTCACTGCCCGGTCGGCAAGCAGGAAGAGCCCGGCCGCGGCGGGCCCGAAGACGGCCTGCATCAGGAGGACGGGAAAGTGGCGCATCGCCAGCGCGCTCGCCTTTGCCGGCAGGCTGAACAGCGGGAACTTGAGGTTCGATCGGGCGGTCTTCAGACCCGAGGCAAGCGGCTTGTGCACCGCCCGGGCGAGGAACGAGGATCTGTTGCCGGTCGCGAGAACGACGGCGTGGGCGAGGAGACCTCCTACATGACCGGCGACCAACCCGATCGCTCCCCACATCGCCAGGACCATGGGAACGGCGGCGGCCACGAGCGCCTGTAACAGCTTGGCCGCGGCCAGCGGCCGCAAGCGTTGGAAGCGAATCGAAACCAGCCGGCCGACGTGAATGATGCCGACGAGGATGGCGCCGGGGACGACCAGAGCAGGGGAGAGTGGAGAGAGCCCGCCCGATTCCGGCAGCAACGCGAGTGCAAAGCCGGCCGCGAACGCGGTCAGTGAAAGGGTGGCGGTCGCCACCAGCATCAGGCGGGCGATCTTGAGTCGCGAGCGGCTCATCGGAATCGCGAGCTCGAACGCCCCGGTGCCGAGTCCGCCGACGATGGTGCAATAAGCGGCGTACACGCCGAAGGTGCCGAAATCGCGCGGATCGTAGAGACGAGCGAGGATCGGTAGCGTCGCCAGCGTGACCAGTTGCGCGATGGCCGTCGTGCCGACCAGTGCGCCGAAGTTCGACAGAAAGGATTGCCTTCGCGTCACGCCGTCGCCGTTCCTCTTCCGCCAAGCCACCTGAGCACGAGTCCGACATAGTGTAGAGGGCCGCGTGTGGTTTCTCGCCCGCGTCGGTCTCGGGTGCGACCATCCTGTGCCAGCGTGACAAAATTGCACATTGAAAGTCAGTTCAAGATATTTAAAGTCACGTCTTCATCTGTGTGATTAGTGCTTTACTCTCGTACCGCCGAATCACTATCCTTTCACCACCAGCCCAAGCTGGCCGAAGCGGGGCTTATGCGACCGCGCTGGCGGTGGGGACCGCAGTGAGTCTCAGTCGCCGTGTGCCCGCGGCAGGTGCGCGTGGGAGCGCGTTTGCCATCAAGGCCCCGCTCTGTAACCGCAACATGGCGAGCGAGACGTAGTGGCCAATCAACAGACAGGGAGGCCGTTGAGCGCCGCGGGCGCTTCCGGTGCTGCGGCTCCGGCGGGCGGAGCGGGGGGTACTGCCGCGCCCGGCGAAGCCGAGGCGGCCGCCGGCGGGGCGACCCCGACACAGCCTGTTCAACCGGACCAACCCGCACAACCGGCCCAGCCCGCGGCGTCGCCGGGCCCGAACGGCCAGCAGCCGAAAGAACAGCGGACACCGGCGGAAGGGCAGGTCGTCGCCCAACCTTCAGGCATGACGCCGGCGCCGGGAGCTCCGGCGGAACGGCGCCCGCAGCGACGTCTTACCACCCGGCTCGGGCAGCTGCTGGTGGACAACGGACTGATCTCTGAAGACAGCCTGCGTGAGGCCCTCGTCGAGCAGGCGGCCAGTGGCGAACGCCTCGGGCATTTTCTCGTCGAGAAGAACCTGGTCCAGGAGTCGGATCTGATCCGCTTGTTGTCGGACCAGTATGGCGTCCCGGCCGCCGACATCGACGAGCTCGAAGTGATGAGCAGCCTCCTGGAGCTGGTGCCGGCCGAGATGGCGCGCCGCTACTTGGTCGTACCGGTTCAGGTCAACGAGAAAGTCCTCGAAGTCGCCATGGTCGATCCCACCGACGTCGTGGCGATGGACGACCTGAAGTTCGCCACCGGCCTCCGTATCCAGCCGATGGTGGCCTCGGAGCGTGCCGTGAAGGAGGCGATCGAGCGTCTCTACGGCGCACAAGACGATTCCGCCATCAGCCAGATGATGAACGACCTGACCGAGGAAATGAACTCTCCGGGTGAGCTCGAGATCGTCGACACCGACGAAAACATCGATCTCGAAGCGTTGGGTCAAGCCTCGGGAGAGGCGCCGGTCATCAAGCTGGTGAACCTGATTCTCACCGACGCGCTGCGCCGTGGGGCATCGGACATCCACATCGAGCCCTACGAGAAGCG
>CAYSHI010000329.1:0-6176 GCA_964430745.1 uncultured Acidobacteriota bacterium
ATGACCTTCGACCTGACCATCAACACCGATTTCGCCCAGGTCGAGGCCGACGAGCAGCGCGTCAACCTGACGCGTTTTTCGCTGTTCTTTCCCGAAAAACGTGAGTTCTTCCTCGAGAGCGCCGGCATCTTCCAGTTCGCCAGCGGAGGTGGAGGAGGCGGCGGAGGCTTCCGCGGACCCTCGTTGCGGGTTTACCACTCGCGCCGGATCGGCATCGCCAGCGGCGAGGAGATCCCCATCATCGCGGGCGGCAAGCTCACCGGCCGCGCCGGCGACTGGAACGTGGGCCTGCTGAGCGTGCAGACGGCGGAGCACACCTTCCCCCCCGACGAAGACGACGAGGAAGCAATCGAGGAGATCGAGCCGTCGACCAACTGGACCGTCGCCCGCGTCACCCGGAACGTCGGCGAACGCTCCAACGTGGGCATGATCTTCACCAACCGCCAGTCGAGTGCCGACGATTGGAACCGGGTGATCGGCTTCGACACGACGCTCAACCCGAACCAGAACATGAGTATCAACGGCTACTACACGGCCAGCGACAACCCCGGGGACGACACCGACAACTGGTCTGGCGGTGGTGGCTTCAACTGGCGCGGGCCGATCTGGCGCTTCAGCGCCGCGTACGCCGATATCCGCGAGGATTACGATCCGCAGGTCGGCTTCCTCACCCGCCGCGGCGTGCGCTCCTTCAACCCCCAGATCACGTACGAGCCGCGACCCGGGAACGTCAGTTGGATCCGGAACCTGACCTTCGAAGCCCGCAACAGCATGTTCTCGCAAACCGACGGCACCCTGGAGACCTGGGACGGGGCCTATCGATTCTTCGGCTTTCGAACCATGTCCGAGGATTGGGTCTCGTTCACGTTCAATCCGACCTACGAGCGCCTGTTCGAACCCTTCGAGATCTTTGAGGGCATCACAATTCCGGTGGGCGAGTACACCTTTCACGACTGGTCGATCTTCGCCAGCTCTTCCGACGCACGTCCAGTGAATGTCTTCTGGCGCTTCAGCAAGGGTGGTTTCTTCGACGGCGATCGGCTCAACAGCAACATCACCGTCAACTACCTGCCCAGCCCGTATTTCCGCAGCGAGACCGAGTGGGGCTACAACGAAGTCGATCTGCCGGGGGGCTCGTTCACCACCAACGTGGTCCGCCAGCGCTTCAACATCTCGCTCTCACCCAACATCTCGCTGAACTCGTTCATCCAGTACGTCGATACCGAGGACCTGATCTCGATGAACACCCGCTTCAACTGGATCTACAAGCCCGGCGCCGACGTGTTCATCGTCTACAACCAGAACTGGGTCGACGGCGGCACCCAGGACCGGGCGCTGATCTTCAAGTTCACTTATCTGTGGGCGCTGTAGGAGTCGACGAACGGGAGCGGCGCGAGCTGACGCGCTGACTCTACCCCGGCCATCCGGCGGACACCGCGACACCGGCGACCCCCAACGGCGAACCGGCTTTCGTCAGCGCAGCTCCACGTCGCGGGCGATATCGAAGCCGAAGAACGGTGGCGCCGGTGTGATCGGCAGGGCTCCGCTGCCGGCGTGCAGCCCGCCGAAGCCGTCCAGCACGAAGTGCCCGTGGGAGCCGGGCTCCAGCTCCAGGTCTCGCGCGACGTCGAAGCCGAAGAACGGCGTCGGCGGCCAAAGTACCGGCGCTCCGGTAAAGGCGTGCACCCTGCCCAACTTGTCCAGCATGTAACCGCCCCCGCCTTCCGGCAACTCGAGGTCCTGCGCGGCGTCAAAACCGAAGAACGGCGGTGAGATCGCGGCTACTCCTCCGGCGGCGTGTGCCCCTCCGAATCCATCCAAGACGTAGTAGCCACCCCCGCCGATCTCCAGATCCCGCGCGATATCGAATCCGAAATAGGACGTCGCGGGGCTTATCACGGGCGCGCCGCCCACCGCGTGGACACCACCCCAGCCGTCCAGTACGTAGGCACCTCCGCCGGCCTCCAGCTCGAGGTCCCGGGCGACGTCGAAGCCGAAGTAAGGCGGCGCCGGATTGAGCGGTACGACGCTGGGTCCCGCCGTATGCACGGCGCCGAAGCCATCCAGCACATAAGCACCGTCGCCGGAGAGCTCCAGATCCCGCGCGATGTCGAAGCCGAAGTAGGGTGGCGCCGGGCTGATTGGCACGACACCGTGCCCCGCGGCGTGGAGGCCACCAAAACCATCCAACACGAACGCCCATGCTGCCCATGCCGTCTGGTCGAACACATAGGCTGCGCCGGCGAAGGGGACAGGGCTCCCCGCGCCGCCGGCCTCGTTCCACGCGCCAACGATCACCGTGCCGCTCGAAATCGCGACGTCATTGCCGAAGGCGTCTTCCGGCTGCCCGTCCGACGCGCTGAGCTTCTTGATCTGCCCCCAATTGCCGGTTCCGCCACGGTCACGCTCGAAGACGTAGGCCGCCCCGGCGTCAGGGTTCGGGAAGTTCGACTCGGCATGGGCGCCGACGACCGCCGCGTCGGTCGAGATTGCCACCGAGAAGCCGAACTCATCACCGCCTTGCGCGTCGAAGGCCGTGAGCTTCGCTGCTTCACCCCAGTTGGCCGCGCCCCCTTGATCGCGCTCGAAGATGTACGCTGCGCCGGCATCGATCAACGGATCTCCCGAGCCGCCGTCCTCGAGGCGGGCCCCCACGATCGTCGTGTCGGCGGAGATCGAAACGGAATTGGCAAACTCGTCGCCCGGCTGCGCATCCGAGGCCGATAACTTCTTGACCTCGCCCCAGTTGTCGGCCCCTCCTTGATTGCGCTCGTATAGATAGGCCGCACCCGCCGCGACAATAGGATCTCCGGCGCCGCCGTCCTCCCCGGTTGCCCCGACGAGCACCGTGTCGCCGGAGATCGTTGCCGAGATACCGAATTGATCATCTACTTGAGCGTCGGAGGAGGCGAGGCGGGCGACTTCGCCCCAGTTGTCGGGGCCACCTTGGTCACGCCCGAACACATACGCCGCCCCGCTCCCGGAGGTCGGATCCCCGACGCCGCCGTCCTCGGAGAGGGCGCCGACGATCGCCGTATCCGCTGCAATCGCGGCCGAAGACCCGAATTGGTCGCCCGCTTGCGCGTCCGAGGCGGTCAGCTTGGCTACCTCTCCCCAGTTGTCGGCGCCGCCCAGGTTGCGCGCGAAAAGGTACGCAGCCCCGGCCAAGGGAAGCGGGTCTCCGGTGCCGCCGTCCTCGCCGTCGGCAGTTACCAGTGCAGTGTCGCCTGAAATCGCGACCACCTTGCCGAAGAAGTCGTCCGTTTGCGCGTCGGAGGCGGTCAGCTTCTTGGCCTCCCCCCAATTGTCGGTTCCTCCCTGGTTGCGATCGAAGATGTAGGCCGCGCCGGCATCGGAAATCGGATCCCCGGCCCCGCCGTCCTCCCGCCACGCCCCGACAATCGCCGTATCTCCCGAAACCGCAACGGAGAATCCGAACCCGTCGTTCGCCTGCGCATCCGAAGCGCGGAGGATGGCGCTCTCGATAAACGGATCGATGGTCAACGGGTAGTTCGCTCCTCGAGCGTCGACCTCGATCCGTATCCCCTCCCCGGTCGCTCGCATCTCGGCCGGCAACGACGTCCCTTCCGCGTCCCAAGCGATCAGACCTCTGTAGTGGAGAACTTCGGCACCGTCGGAGGCTTCCAGCAGGATCGATTTCCGCGCCACGTCCTGCCGCGTCCTCAAACCGGCGGCTCGAAGCTCCACCACCAGGGTGGTACCGGACTCGCCCGTCTTCATCTTGCTCGAGGGCGGCGCCGCGACCGTGAAGCCTTGCTCCAGTCCCGCGGGATCGTTGACGTACCATTCGGTGAGCGCGGCGCGGCGGTACTCGACGCGATTGCCGCCGGCGACGGGGGCCACATTCTCGACCGTCTCGAGCACTCCCTCGTAGCCGAAGCGCTCGAGCTGCAGCGACCACTCCCAGTCAGCTTCGCCCTCCCGTGACGACCGCACCCGCACGCCGTCCAGGAGGAAGGTCGCACGCAGATCGTGATCGGGGTTGTGAGCTTCGTAGATCGCGCTGCCGGAGGCACCTGCCGGAGCTCGAATTACGTACCGATCAGCCTCGATGCTCGCACGCATCCTCGCCCAGGCCGCAGCCGTGACTTGCTCGAGCGGCGAGACTACCGCCCCGACGCCGGCGCCCGCTGCGCCCGCGCCCGACGCCGATTGGAGCGAGCTCGGCAGGCGAAAGGGAGCCGTCAACGCCTCGGCGCCGAGGAGGCTGCCGAGGGACCCGGACCCAACGTGGATCAGGACAACGCAAAGGAGAATAAGTGCACCAGCAGAGACTCGTGGCATCGGGGGACACTCCGTCCTTGTTTGCGACCAGCCCCCCGGGTAGATCGGGACCCGGCAAATGTAGTGCCAGCGACCGAGAGTCCCGCCCGTCGGCCCGAAGGACGGTCGAGTGCCGAAGCAATCGGGATATTATCATCCGATTTACTCCGAACACATCCTGAACGGCGCGGGCCGAGCTCCTCGGCGATCTTGGCGCCGCTGATCGTGAACAGCGCCAAACCGAGACCATCGGCGATCTGCAGCGCACGGCGGGGCGGACGCACTTCGGCATCCCGCTACAGATCTTCGTCCTTGATGCCGTGACGCTTGATCATCTCGTTGAGCGTTGTCGGCTTGACGTCGAGTAGCTTGGCGGCCTCTTTTTGCACACCGCCGGACTTGCGCAGCGCGTCGATGATGAGCTGCTTCTGAAACTCCTGCACGACATCCTTCATCGGCAAGCCCTCGGCCGGAACGACCCCTTTCGGCGGCGACAAATCGAACGACACGGGGTCGATGTATTCACGCACGAGCTCGGCGTTGATGTTGCCATCCGGCGGGGCCAGCACCACGGCGCGCTCGATGGCGTTCTCGAGCTCGCGCACGTTGCCTGGCCAGGAGTGCTGTTTGAGCAAATCCAGCGCCTCGTCGGCCACCCTCAACCCCTCGCGGCCGTTCTCGTTGCCGTACTTGTCGAGAAAGAACTGCGTCAGGAGGGGGATGTCGTCGACCTTGTTGCGCAGCGGCGGCAGCGTGATGGTGATGACATTGATGCGGTAGTAAAGGTCCTCTCGGAAGCGGCTCTCGGTCACCAACCTCTTGAGGTCGGCGTTGGTCGCGGCAACGATGCGCACGTCCACTTTGACGGTGTCCACCGAGCCGAGGCGCATGAACTCCTTTTCCTGAATCACGCGCAGCAGCTTGGCCTGGACATCCATGCCGATGTTGCCCACCTCATCGAAGAAGATCGAGCCGCCGTCCGCAACTTCGAAGAGTCCCTTCTTGCTCGATACAGCGCCGGTAAACGCGCCTTTGACATGGCCGAAGAGATTGCTTTCGAGCAGATCCGACGGCATCGAGCCGGAGTTCACCACCACGAACGGCTTGTCGGAGCGGGCGCTGTTGGCGTGGATGGCCTTGGCCACGAGCTCCTTGCCGGTGCCGCTCTCCCCCTGGATGAGGATCGTCGAGCGCGAGGGGGCGGCCTGCTCGACCAGGGCGTAAACCTCCTGCATGTGGCGATTCTTGCCGACGATGTTCTCGAAACGGTACTTCTCCTTGAGGGCCTTGCGGAGAGTCTTGACCTCGTCCTCGAGCCGACGCGTACGAATCGCCTTCTCGAGCACGACCAGCACTTCGTCGTTCTTGAAGGGCTTGGTGATGTACTCGTAGGCTCCCTGCTTCATCGCCTCCACGGCGGACTCCACGGAGGCGAAAGCGGTAACCATGATGACCGGCAATGAGGCGTCGATGATACGCAGTTGTTGCATCGTTTCGATGCCGTCGATGCCGGGCATCATCAGGTCGACGATGGCGCAGTCGTAAAACCGCTCGTGCGCACGCTCGAGACCCTCTTCTCCGGATCCGGCGACGTCGACCTCGTACCCTTCTTCGCGCAGAAAATCACCGAGGATCTCCTGCATGATCGACTCGTCGTCGACAACGAGAATGGAGGCCGCTTCCGCCATCTAATTCGCCCCGTCTGCGCGCGATCGCGAGCCTAGCTGGCGACGCGCGTGCGGCCGTCGGTCACGGCAGGCAGGGCGACGCGGAACAACGTACCGCTCCCCGCCTCGCTGCGGACCGTGATCGTGCCGCGATGCTCCTGAACGATTCCGTAGGTCACTGACAAGCCCAAACCGGTCCCCTTGCCGGTTCCCTTGGTCGTGAAG
>CAYSHI010000330.1:0-2980 GCA_964430745.1 uncultured Acidobacteriota bacterium
CGCCCATGTCGGCGGGACCTTGCTGCAGGCCGCGCAACAACACCTCGGCCGCTCCCTCCGGGCCGTGCGCTGTGCCAACGCTGGCGAACGCCGAGAAGGTCACCAGCGGAACGGTGTGGTCCTCCACCACGTAGGCCACCAGACCGTTGTCAAGCGCAACGCGAACGCTCTCCGGATCGGGCCGCACGAAACCGGTCGCCGGCAAGTTCATTTCGCGCGGATGGGTGGTGTCTTGGGCGAGAGCGGGCGGGGGCGAGAGAAAGAAAAGTGCGGTTACGCCCACGGCCGCCGCGAACGGCAATGCAGCAATCGCCTGCCGGAATGCAAAACGGCGCCTCATTGCCGACCTCCATCGCTCTCGGCGATGACAATCCCGACGGTGCGGTTCGCGGGGACGAAGTAGCGTTCCGCCAGGCGGGCGATGTCGTCCGCCGTGGTGGTTTCGCGGGCGTTCAGGAACTCCTCCAGCGTTTGCCAGCGGTCCATGGTCTGGAAGTGGCCGATCTCGAAGGCCAGCGCGTCGGCACTGGCGGCGGTTCGGTACCACTCGGTGCGCAGCTTCTTCTTCGCCTGGGCGATGCGGTCGGGTGTCGTGGCCGGCGAGTCACCTGCGCCCGCGGCACCCGCCGTCCCCCCGGCCGCAAGGGCACCCAAGGCGTCGTGTAGCGCTGCCTCCGCGGCGGCGAGGTCTTCTTCGCGGTTCACCATCACCTCGAAATTCATTGTCGAGGGAACGCCGAAGCGCGAGGTATGCACCACGCGCGTGTTGACGTTCGCTCGGCCCTCGACGCCCGCCGCCTCGAGCGCCGCGCCGATCGCTGCGGTTGCAAGCTCCGCCAGCACGTCGAAGTGCGGCCGGTCGGGATGGCCGATGGCCGGGATCATGTAGCGTACCTCGACGCGCGGTTCGAGCTCGTTGCTGCGGTACACCAGGCGTCGCTCGGCCGCGGGCACCGGCTCGATCGCCTTCACCCGCATGGGCTCGGGTGCCGGCTCCATCCATGCGAAGTAGTGCTCCACCTTCGGGATCATCTCCTCGAGGCTGACGCCGCCGACGAACACCAGGGTGGTGTTGTTGACGATGAAGTAGCGCTCGTAGAGGTCGCGCTCGTAGTGGCGCGTGTACTGCTGGAAGTCGGTCGGGTAGAACCCCTCCGGCCAGTAGACCGGGTGCATCACGCCGCTGGCGGCGGTCATCTGCTCGGCGTAGGGAGTGGCCGGTCGGTTGAGATCGCCGAGCCGCTGCTCGACCAGGATCATGCGTTCCTGATCGAACTCACGAAAGATCGAGTTGACCATGCGGTCGGCCTCGACGCGCAGGAACAGGTCGACACGTGACACCGGCAGGTTGATATCGAACTTCATGTACTCCTGCTCGGTGGTCGCTGTCAGCCCGGTGCCGCCGTAGGCCTGGTACCAGCGCATCATCGCACCGCCGTCGCGGAACTCGGCGGCGTCGGCGTTCAGACGGGCGAGCTCGGCGCGCAGCTCGTTGATCGCGGGGCTGCCGGGGGCGTGCTGGTAGTCGTGGAAGACACCGCGCTGGCGAGTGTCGTTGCGGGCGGCGTTGAGCGCCTCGATGAGCTCGCGCTCCGTTTGACGGATCTCGTCGACGAGGGGCGCCTCGGCCTCCCAGTCGGTGGTGCCGAGCGTCATGGTTCCCTTGAACATCAAGTGCTCGAGGTAGTGCGCGGCCCCGGCGTCGCCCGGGGTCTCGTTGTAGCCGCCGAAGTCGGTGAAGATCTTGCAGGCGACCCGCTGATCACCAGGCCGTTCGAGCACCAGCAGGCGGAGTCCGTTGTCGAAGATGTGCTCGCGGACGGGGATCTCGAAGCGACCGGTCTGCCCCGGGGCGGGGGCAACGGAGGTCGCGAGGAGCAGCAGGAGGACAATCGAAGTCCGTCGTAAGAAGCGAGCGGCGGCTCGGGAGCTCATGGCGTTTCACCCGGATCGGTGGTGGTTCAATGAGCCGGCCTCGGCTCTCGAGACCGACTGGGTACGTACTCCTGGGTAGCTTACGGCATTGTCAGGTTGACGAGGGGGCTGGCACGGGCCGACTCAGCTTGACGAGGCTGTGGCGAGATCGGGCCGGCCACCGGCCGTGAGCTCGCTGATCCTCAGGGACGCCCCCAGATCAGGAGCCATGCACCAATGCCCATTGCCGTCAGCCGCCGAGCGCCTCCTCGATCCGGACCAGCGCGTCTTCCAGATGTATGCAGGTCATGCGATCGTCGATACCGGTCCCCAGCGCCGTTACGATCTCGCCGCGCAGCAGCTTGAGCTGATCGCGGACAGGCGGCCGGATGTCCGACTGCGCGATGTGCAGGTCGGCGTTCAGCGGCGGGTCGTCGTTGCGACCCACTCGCAGGTTCCCCGAGCCCGGCGGCGACCAGTGCTCCGAGGCGGCCTCGCGCAGCAGGTAACCGGCCTGCTCCAGGTAAGCCCGCTGGAGGTTCCGTCGATAGGTGTCGATCGCCCCGCCCTCGCCAAGCTCGCGCCAGACGATCTCACCCGCGTCGAAAGGAGCAAGGCACCTACACAATAAGGAGTTTCGTTTGACACGGAGGGCCGCTTCACAGAAGTAATTCCCTCTTCACGAATCGTGCCTGTCGGGTGCTTCGAGGACAAGGGGAGGCAGTCGACCGTCACGAAGAGCCACACGAACGGCCCCGAATCCGAGCACGTCGCGGCCAGCAGCAGCGACGGGGGCTGCGACGACTGCGAACACGGCGTAGGGGCACGTCAACGAGCGCACCTCGCCCTGGAAGCCGGCGATCACTTTCTCTACGAGGCGTACAACAGCTTCTCCTGCAGCGGCGGCGAATGGGCCAGCGGCTCGGGGCGCGGCGGCGGTAGGGCTCGTCGTTGGTGGCGACCAGGACGGGAGCGACGCCGGCGGAGGCGAGGCTGTCATCGTCGGGATCTGGGGCGGCGGCGAGGCGGCATGCGGCAGCCCGACGCTTGCCGCGCGTCACGTTCG
>CAYSHI010000331.1:0-18831 GCA_964430745.1 uncultured Acidobacteriota bacterium
GTCCACGAGAAAAGAATCGTCACCAACACGACGGGGGCCAACCCTGTATCGGCACCCATGCCGGCCATTCCGGCGAGCAATCCGCTGCTATCCGCACCGGCCAAGTTGAAAATACGGTAGGAATCGATCGGATTCACGGCCATCAGCAACGCGAAAACTTCAGACGACAACGCTTGCCGGGTGTCGGCGAGCAGCACTGCCAGCAGCGCCAAATCGTACAACACAACCAACCCCAGCCACAGCCCGATAACAACCCCGGCGGCCGTCGCACGCTGACGCACCAACACGCTGACCAATCCGCCGACCGCGGCAAACACCGCACCCAATAGCCAGGTGCTCGCCATCATGGCCCCGTAGGCGCGCCACCCTTGTGTTCCGCTGTCACTGACGGCGACCAGCACCATGCCGACAATGCCGTAGCCGATCGCAACCGCAATGCCCAGGATCAAAGTGTGACCGAGAAACTTACCGACCACCACGTGCCAGCGGGCGACGGGGTAGGTTAACAGCAGCAGCAAGGTACCACGCTCGCGCTCGCCAACTACGGCGTCGAAAGACAGCATAAGGGCGATGATAGGGACCAGATACACGCTCAGGCTGGACAGACTTACAAGGGTCACCGTCAAGGCACTCGCCCGGACCTCCCCGACCGGGGCCGAGCCCAGCAAAGCGAGCGCGAGGGCGAGTCCACCAAACAACAGGACGCTCGCCAGCGCCCAACGATTGCGCAACCCCTCTCGCAGCTCTTCCAGGGCGAGGGTGGTGAGGGCCGTCAACGGGGCCTCCCGTCACCGACGAAGCAGGCGTAGATATCCTCAAGGCCGGGACGAATGATCTCGACGTCCCGGACCCATTCGGGTCGGCTGGAGACACGGGCGACGATTTGCAGCTTCTCTGATTCGCTACAACTCAGACTTACACTACTCTCGTTGACCTTTTGCAGTTGTGCGTCGTGCAAGTCATTCGCCAGCGCACCAGCGCGACCCTTGACAGTCGTTACGTGGATAGCGACTGGCAGGCCGGTCTCCCGTCTCAGTTCCTCGAGCGTGCCGACCGCCACCAGACGACCGTTGCTAAGCACCGCGATACGATCAGTACGTCCCTCGATTTCGGCCAGCGCATGGGTGGAGATCAGCACCGTCGCACCGGCATCACGACAGGACTCGACCACCGTATACAAATCCCGGCGCAGCACCGGGTCCAACCCGCTGGTGGGCTCGTCCAGCAATAACAACTCGGGGGCTCCCAGCAATGCCTGAGCCATGCCGAGACGCTGGCGCATGCCTTTCGAGTAGCCGGCGATCTTACGCTGGGCGGCGTCGGTGAGGTCGACCTGCTCGAGCGCCTTCCAGGCGCGTTCTTCCGCCTCGGCGGAAGTATGGCCGGCGAGCAACAGTCCGGTGCGCACGAAGTCGAGACCCGTGGAGCCGCGCGGCGCCGAGTCGTACTGGGTGGCGTAGCCGGTGATGCTCATCAGGTTCTCGGGCGCGCGCGGCGAGCGTCCGCGCACCGTGATCGTGCCGCGATCGGGGTGGATGAGCCCGGTCATCAAGTTCATGAGGGTCGTCTTGCCGGAACCGTTGGGGCCGACGAGCGCGTTGATGCCGGGCGGGATGCGCAACGACACACGATTGACGCCGAGCACCTCGCCGTAGAACTTCGAGACCCCCTCGAAGACGATCTCCGAGGCGGCCGTATCTTGCGGGCGCCCACGGTCGGGCATGCTCACCACGGTGCCGTCGCCTGCGCCGGAAGACGCGCCGTGGTCGGTAGTAGTTGTCGGCGGCGCGCTCATGAGACCACCTGCACGGGTCGCAGCCTGCGCTCGAGGACGAGCAACAGCAGCACCACCATCACACCGATGGCAACCAGGCATTGTGTAGCGTCGGGACCGGGGAGCGGGTCGGCGCCGAGCATGTAACGCCACACCTGGTTCATGGCGCGGCCGGGATTGAACGCCGACGCCCAGCTAACCCGCAGCACCGCGTTGAGCAGCTCGGCCGCACCCGCGAGCACGAAGAAGGCGCCGAGGATCAGCGCGCCGGCGACGATACGCCACTTGACGTACGCCGAGCTCGCCATGGCGACGAGCGCGACGAGCAGGATCCACAGCAGAAAACCGAAGAAGATCGCCGCCCCGAGGGCCCAGTTGGCCGTGAACCAACTCCAGCCGGCCATTCCAGTCTGCATCCAGAAAAGGAAGAGGCCGGGGATCCAGGTAACGACGGAGAGCAGGCCGACGAGCACGATCATGCGGGCGAGCACGTATTCCGAGCGCGACAACGGGCGGCTGAAGTAGAGCGGCAGCGCGCCGTGCGCCAGGTCCGGCGCGACCAGGCTGGGCCCGGCGAGCGCGGCGAGGATGATGGCGAAGCTCGACTGAGCGTTCATGAAGACGACGAAGAACGTGGCGTCGACAACGAGAAACGGCGGCAGCTCGGCACCGAAGTCGGCCAGTAGCTCGGCACGGTTGGCGATATAGACGAACACCGCGCACGCCAGCGGCCAGAACATGGCGCCGACCATGACGCCGGTAACCAGGCGTTGCGACAGTAGCTGTCGCCAGGCGAACTTGGGCAGCACGAGCAGCCGCGCCGTCTGGCCGGTGAGCGGCCCGTCGTAGCGCTGGTACCCCTGTCTATAGACGGCCATGAGCTACCAGCTCCTCTGCGGGGGCGCCCGCGTCGGGCGGCGCCGCTCCGATGTGGCCGACGGCCTTGAGGAACATCTCCTCGAGCGAATCGCGGCGATGCGACAGGTGGCGAACGAGCAGGTTCTCGCTCGCGACGAGACCCCAGATGACGTCGAACTCGATGCCCTCCGGTAGGACGATGCGCCAGCGGCCGTGTCCCTCGTTGACGCCCTCTGCGCCCTGCGCGCTCAGTGCGGCGGCGAGACCGCTGTCGTCGCCTGTCACCTCGAGCTCGACGAAGCGCAGGTTCGACTGCCGCTCTTCGATCAGATCAGCGTGATGGACGATGCTGCCTTCGTTGAGGATGATCACCTCATCGCACACGGTTTCGACGTCACGCAACAAGTGCGAGCACAGCAGCAGGTTCATCCCGTGCTCGTCCTTCATCTCGGTGACCAGCTTGAGCATGCGTGAGCGAGCCGCCGGATCGAGACCGTTGGTGGGCTCGTCGAGGATCACCAGCTCGGGCGAATGGATGATCGCCTGGCCGAGCTTGGCCATCTGCTTCATGCCCACCGAATAGGTGCCGAGCGGGCGGTAACGCGCTTCGCCGAGCCCCACGTGAAACAACACGTCGTGGGCGCGCTCGAGCGCCACCCGCGGCGGCAACCCCGAGAGCTCGCCCATGATGCGCACGAATCGCACCGCGGTCTGCTCGGCGACGAAGGCGTCGGTCTCGGGCATGTAGCCGATACGTGCCTTGAGGTGGCGCGTGTCCTTGCGGCAATCGAGCCCGAGGATGCTGGCGCGGCCCGCGGACGGCTTGTGAAACCCGAGCAGCGTTCGAATCAGGGTCGACTTGCCGGCGCCGTTCGGCCCCAGCAAGCCGATCGCCCGGCCTGTGCCCGACTCGCCGAGCCGGCAGGAGATGTCCCGCAGAATCTCGCGCTTGCCGAGCTTGACGTGAAGCCCTTGGATATCGACGACAGGTACAGGTGTCATGGTCAATCTGTTGGTTGCCGATTCACTCGTTGCCAATCTACTCGTTACGAATCTACTCGTCGCCGATGTGCTCGTCCGTTCGAAGTCTCACGAGTTCTACGCATTCTTACCGGCATTGTTGCAGATCGAAAGCCGACGACCTGATGTTGAGGACGATCGATCAGATCATCAGGAAGTCGAAGAGCAGGCCGGTGAGCCTCGCGCGCGTGGCCCATCGGATTTGCCGTTCGTCGCCGGTCAGGACGATGAGTACGGGTTCGGCAGTGCTCGCGAAGCCGATATCCTCGCGGCCCAGTGCCCCGAGCACGTCGGCGAACCGACTCAGATCGAGCCACACGAAACCGGAATTGTGCACGCCGCTGCCGGAGGGAAACTGCTGCTGGAATCGCGCGGTGCGGATCAACGACGACGCCGAGTCGCGCACGTTGATGGCGCGCGCGGCCACGCCCCTGTCCGTCGAGACGATCATGTAGCCGCGGTCGTAGGTCCACGACAGTGCCTCCTCGGCGGGGCCGGCCGACAGCACCTTCCAGGTGCGGCCGTTAACCGTCTCCTCCGTGAAGGTGAGGTGGAACTCGGGATCCTCCGCGCCGGCCTCGGCGGCGTCGATCTCCGCGTTGATGGTGGTCACCAGTCGGCGGACCGACTCGTCCAGACTGCCCGGGTTCAGCACCTCGAACGCGGCCATCCACGCGGGCTTGCCCATCGTCACGCCTTCGATGCCGAAGACGAAATCGGTGCCCAGCGACGAAGCGATGTCGTCGCGCACGCTGATTCCGGTCTTGGTCTCGATCTCGGAGATCCCGGCCATGAACTCGCTGTCGGCGCCGAACAGTGAGACCAGCTGATCGAAGGCCTCGCGCGGGTCACTCGTGGAGCCGGCCGACGCGGCGATGATCTCGGGCGAGATGTACTCGGCCGAGCCGATTGCACCGGGACCGGCGATCCAGGAGGCCATCCCTTCACGCGCGCCGCTGAACGAAAGGGTCGCCGACGACTCGTCGCCGTTGGCGCCGGAGCGCTGCTCGACGAACAGGTACTGCATGCTCGAGATGCCGAGCAGGCGACCCACTTCGGGCTCCTCGTTGAAGATGCCGTGGAACGCCGAAACATCGATGGCCGCCAGCCAGCCGACGCCGTTCCGGTAGTAGTCGGCGATCGCCGTCGCGAAGGGCGATGAGGCGCCGGAGCCGAGCTGAGCGGTGAGCACGGCGAGGTCCGCCGGCGAGGGCGACATGAGCAAGAGCTCGTCCGTGAGCTGGTAAGGCAACTGCTCTCCCGCTTCGGAGGCCATGCTGTCGATCACGTTCTGCAGCTCAACGTGGCTGCCCGGACGTACTTCGGCCATGAAGAGCGGCACCGGCTCCTCGCTGCCGGTAAGCACGACGACCATCTCGTCGCCCAGCAGTGCATACACGTCCTGGAGGTGCTCGAGAGCACTCCGCATGTCCTGCCCTTCGGGCGAATTCCACCACTCGCCGAGAGCGGTCGACTGCGCGGCGCGCTGATCGACGAGAACGAGCGCGTCGGCGATCGTCCCATCGAGGTTGGGGATGGCGAAGTAGGCGTTGGTGCCCGCCGGCAGGTATTGCAGCAGCCGGGCGTCGCGACGGGTGGCACTGGCGCTCTGGGCCAGCTCCTCTTCGATCGACGCGAAGTCGGCGATCAAGCTATGCAACGCAGCGGCTTCGTTGCTCCACGACACCGCCTCGTTCATGCCCACCGTGAGCAACGCGGGGGAAGTCGCCGCCTGCTCACCGGCTTCCAGAAGATCGTCAAAGCCGGATTGCGAAACCTGGACGGAGCCTTCGACGACCGATACGAGGGAGCCCGCGGTGCCGCTGGAGACGGCGAACAGCGTGCCCTTCACGGACGCGATGGAGTCGCGCGTCACCACGCGCAGGCTGCGATCGCCCTGCTCGGCAGCGGTGACGATGATGTCGCCGCGCTCGAGACGGATCGAGTCGCCGCTGCGTGCCGATTGCACGCCCAGCTCGGTGCGCTGGTTCATCTCCACCTCGGAGCCGTCGCGCAGCCGAAGGACGGCGTGCGATCCGGCGGTCGTGCGCACGAGTTGCCCTTCGGAGATCTCGGCACCGGCGGCGAGCTGAGCGCCGGAGGGCTGGTACAGAGAGCCCGAGACGGAAACGACGGTGGCGTTGGGGCCGCTGGGGGCGAGAGCCGAATCGATGGCGCCGCGGCCGAGGTACAACACGGCCATGACGAGGCCGGCGGCAACCGCCCAGCGCCGCCAGGTCGATGGGCCCTGCGCTCGCCCATGGGGCAGGGCGACGACCTTGCCGTCGCTCTTGATCTCGGCGAGTGCGTGCCGACATTCGACGCAGCGACCCAGGTGATCCTCGATCAGCAGGCGCCGGGCTTCGCTGAGTGCGCCTTTCGCGTAGTCGGCGAAGGCGGGCCGAAGCTCGTCGCACGCCAGCGAGCCGGACTCCTGCAATTGCTGCCAGACGCGCTCTTTCGTTGCCTCGAGACGCTCGCGAGGGACGCTCTCGTCGCGCATTTCCTGAAGAAGATCTTCAAAGCGTTCGTCGTTCATGGTGTGCTCCTTACCTGCTCAGATCCTTTTGTAGAGCCGCCCGGATCCGGTGCAGGCGACTGCCGATGGTGCCGCGTTCGACGTTCAGCATCGCGGCGAGCTCGTCGTAGGAATAGCCCTCGAGATGACGGAGGACGAATAGCTCGGCGTTCTCGGGGGAAAGGCGTGTGAGGGCGGCGCGCAGGCGCTCTTTGAGGGCAAACGTCTCCTCGCGCGCGCCGTCGGGTACCGCGTGCAGGCCGGGACGATGCTCGGCCTGCCCGTCGATATCGCTCTCGCGTCGCGTCTTCTTGCGGCGCAGCAGGTCGATGGCCGCGTTGGCGGCGGCGCGACGCAGATAGGCGCTGGGCGACAGGGCCGCGTCGAGTGCGTGTTCGCGGTCGAGCAGCCGCAAGAAGACCGTTTGCAGCACGTCTTCCGCGTCCGTCGGGTTCCCTGTGATGCGCAGCGCCGCGTAATAGACGGTCTCCGAGTGTTGCTCGTAGATATCCCGGAACTCCAGGATTTGCGTCGGCGGGGTGGTTTGATCCCCCATGGCCAGGCTTGCGGTCTCCATTCTCCGTCCTCGCCCGACAGTACGCGGCGAGACGGAGGTTTATTCCGGCTTTTTGGGGCTTTTCTCGCCCGCCCGCCGGGCGACGGCGATCAGCGAGAGGCCGAACGGCAGGTGCAGGAGGCGTTCGAGGCGAAGGAGGGGAACCATCATGTTGTTCAACTTGGCCTGGAA
This sequence comes from uncultured Acidobacteriota bacterium, assembly GCA_964430745.1. Classification (GTDB taxonomy): domain Bacteria; phylum Acidobacteriota; class UBA890; order UBA890; family UBA890; genus CBDCGW01. The sequence continues at coordinate 6,919 of CAYSHI010000331.1, forward strand.
CGTGGGCACGTGGCGACGACCGAGAACGCGTCCGTTGAACCACCAGCCGAGCAGGCCGAACGAGTTGGCGCGTGTCATCGACTCCACCACATAGCCGGCGTCGCGCAATGCCTGCTCGAGGCCGGAACGGGTGTAGCGGCGGCAGTGCGCCAGTTCTTCGTCCAGCGCGCCGTAGGCAAACGGATGCGCGGGCACCACCATCAGCAAGCGGCCATCCGGTTGCAGCGTCTCGCGGATGGTCCTCAGGGCGCGCGTGTCGTCCTCCAGGTGCTCGACCACGTTGAAGGCGATGGCCGTATCGGCGCGGCCCTTGATCTCGCCGGCGTTGTCGGCGGAGATCGGCTTCGTCAGATCGAGCGGCAGAAGCTCGACGTTGGGCCGCTCCTCGAAGCGGGCGCGCAGGCCGACGAGATAGTCCTCGCCCACGTCGGTCACCCACACCTGCTCGCGCTCGATGAGGAACTGCGTGATGTTGCCGATACCGGAGCCGACCTCGACCACCCGCTCCCCGGCGTAGCGCGAGACGGTACGCCACAAGAAGCGGTGATACCGCTGCAGGGGCGCGATTGCTTCCAGCGTGCGATGGCCGTGCGGCAGATCACGGGCCCCCAACAGCCACTCACGGAGGATCACGTAGAGGGCGTTGAAGCCGTCCTTCCAGTTGATCTTCTTGCCTTCCGCGTAGGTGCGTCCGTGGTACGAGATCGGCACCTCGTACAGGCGCACCCGCAGGCGGGCCAACTTGGCGGTGATCTCCGGCTCGATGCCGAAGCGCTGCGAGCGCAACGGGATCGACGTGAAGATCTCCGAGCGGAACGCCTTGTAACAGGTCTCCATGTCGGAGAGGTTCAGGTTGGTGCACATGTTCGACAACAGCGTCAGGAACTGGTTGCCGATCATGTGCCAGAAAAAGAGAACGCGGCGCACGTCGCCGCGGAAACGCGAGCCGTACACGACGTCGGCGATGTCGTCGACGAGCGGTTCCATCAGGCGGCCGTACTCGCGCGGGTCGTACTCCAGATCGGCGTCCTGGATGATGCAGTAGGGGAGGGTGATGTGCTCGCGCGCCGTCTGGATAGCCGCGCCCTTGCCCTTGTTCACCTCGTGGAAGAACACCTTGATACGCGGGTCGAGTGCGGCGATCTCCTCGCGCATGTGATCGCCGGTGCCGTCCCGTGAGCAGTCGTCGACCATGACCAGCTCGCCGACCCACGGTGACTCCAGCACCATCTCGACAATGCGACGTAACGTCGCACGCTCGTTGTAGACCGGCATCATGACGGACAGGACGGGTGCGGGAGTTGCCATTCTTTGCCGATTCGAGGGGTGTGGGGGTTCCGTAGGACGATCCGGTGCAGACCCTTGAATACCACGCGGCGCGCAAGGCGGCCAGCCGCGTAAACCCCACAAAATCTTGGGTTTGGGTGCCCTCATGCCCACAACCTGTTGTGGAGTCGGCCCTATTGCGGGTTTTCGCCGGGGTGTTACACTTCGCCGTGGGCGAAGTGACGACGCTCGCAGACGTCGTCCAGCATTCAGTCTCATCCGGGAGGCACGGACCTAAAGGGGCCCGTGCATCGTGTGGAAACTCTCCAAGCTCGAGATCCGGGGCTTCAAGTCGTTCGCTGACGCCGCTCAGCTCGACTTTCCCGAAGGCATCACCGCGGTCGTCGGCCCCAACGGGTGCGGCAAGAGCAATATCTCCGACGCCATCCTGTGGGTGCTCGGCGAGCAGAGCACGCGCGCTCTGCGCGCGCAGCGCATGCAGGACGTCATCTTCCAGGGCACGGCGACACGCCGAGCGATCGGGCTCGCGGAGGTCACGCTCTACCTCGCCAACGGAACGCCCCACGACCCCGAAGCGAGCGATCCGCTCGCCGAGCTCGAAGCGATCAACCGTGCTCGGCGTGCCGCTTCCGGCTCATCGATCGCCGAGCTTGCCGCCGTGGCCGGTGCGTCCCCGGGCAACGGGTCCAAGGGCAATGGCGTCAACGGAGGAAATGGCCACAGGGACGGCAACGGGAACGGGAACGGCAACGGGTCCGATCCAGATAAAGTGGCTGTAGACGCGGGTGAGGGCATCGCCATCGATACCTCCGGGAGTATCGAGGTCGATGCTGAAGAGGTGCTCGGCGACGACGACGAGTTGGATACGGGCGAAGTCGACAACGGCGCCCTCGATGTGTCCGGTGGAGACGACCCGAATCTGCTCAAGATCACCCGTCGCCTCTTTCGTTCCGGTGACTCCGAGTATCTGCTCAACGGCGTCAAATGCCGTTTGCGCGACATCCGCGAGCGCCTCGCGGGCACGGGCCTCGGTTCTCGTGCCTGTTTTCTGATCGGCCAGGGGAAGATCGATCAGATCCTCTCCGCCAGCTCGATGGAGCGCCGCGGTCCGCTCGAGGAAGCGGCCGGCATCACGCTCTACCGGCAGCGCCGCCACCTGACGCAACTCAAGCTCGAGGCCACCGCCCAGGACCTGGCGCGCCTCGACGATATCTATCAAGAGGTGGGCAGGCAGATGCGCTCCCTCAAACGACAGGCGGGTCGCGCTCGGCGTTACCGCAAGCTGCGCGACCAGCAGCGACGGCTCGAGCGCGCCTGGTTGCACGGCGAGCTGACCGATTCGCGCACGCACATCGAGCTCTCGGGCGCCTCCGTCGGCGCGGCGAAAGAGGTCGAGGGCACGGCGCGCCACAAGCTCGAAACCGCTACACAGCGCCTCGATGCGGCACACAAGGCCCTGCGCGCCGGACGGCTGGCGGAACAGGAGAGGCGCCAGAAGCTCTACCAGAACCAGCTCGAGCAAGAGCGTCTCAAGGCCGAGGCACAGCGCCAGACAGACCGTGGCGCCTTTGCCCGTGAGCGCTTTGCCGAGCTCGAGCGTCGCGCACGTGACCTCCAAGAGCGCCTCGATGAAGCCGCGGGCCTGCAGGTCCGCCGTGAAGAGGTGGCGCGGCAATCCGAGATCGCGGCCCAGGCTGCCAAGCTGGTGCTCGACGAAGCCCAGGAAGATTTGGAAACGGCGCGCCGCCGGCTGGACCTGGCCATGCGCCCGGCGGCCAAGGCTCCCGTTGACGACGGAGATCCGCGGCCTCTCTCGGCCGACCTGGTGGTTGAGGAAAGCGATTTTCCGGCACTGAGCCTGGCTCTGGACGATGTTCTCGACGCCAAGGTGCTGCCGGACGCCCGGCTCGGCGAATGGCTCGACGATTCGCTCGACGGCAACCGCCGCGCGCGCGCTCTACGGCGCGTCGACGGTGTGTTCGACTCGCCGCCGCCGGCCGACGACCGCATCATCGGTGCGCTGAGGGATCGTGTCGACGGACGAACGGACACCGCCAAAGAGGTGATTCACGCGCTGCTGCACGACACGTGGATGGTGCAAGATCCGTCCGACGCGCCGGTGCTGGCGGGAGAGCATCCCGGACACGCGTTCGTCGATCGGACCGGCAGTTGCTGGGCGTGCGGCGTGGAGGTGCGAGTGCGGGGTCGCCAGGCTCGTCTTGCCGCCCTGGATGAGGTCGCCGAGGCAGCGATCGAGCAGAGTGGGCGTAAGAAGAAACCGAGCCCGAAAGATCAGCCGGAAGTCACCTCGCCCGAGGAGTTGGCCGCGCGAGAGGCACGCGATCGCGCCGCCGCGGCCGAGCGAGCGGCTGCGGCTCAGGCTGGCGCGGCAAGCCAGGAGCTCGCCGTCTCTCAGGCGGCCGGCCGTCGCCTTGGAGCCGAGCGTGAGCGGACGCTTTCGGAGGTCAAAACCTTGGGTGAGGCAGCCGAGACTGCCGCCAATAGCGTCGAGGCCGCTATCAGGCAGGCCGAAGCGGTGGCGAAGAAGGGGGCGGAGCTGGAAGCCGACCTCGACGTTGCCGGATCCGACGACAAGGCCGCGGAGGCAGAAGCGGCCGGTCTCGAGGCGGCGCAGACGCAGACGCGGGCCGAGCTCGAACGTGCCCAGGAGGTGCGCTCGAAGCTGGAAATAGAAGCCGCCGAGCTGCGGGTCGCCGGCCAGCACGTCGAGCAACAGATCCGCGAGCGCCTGGCGATGGAACCGGACGCCCTCGTTGCCGCCGGCCCCGTGGAAGCCGATGCCGACGGCGGTGATGCCCCCAAGAAGCGCAAGAAAGACGACGTCATCGACCTCGAGGCGCTCGACGCCGCGCGTTTGCGCGCCATGATCCTGGATGTCCAGGGGAAGATCGATGGCCTCGGCCCGGTCAACCTCATGGCCTACGACGACTTCGAAGAGCAGGAAGAACGACACGAGGAGCTGGGCACACAGCGCAAGGACCTGACGGACGCCACCGCCAATCTCAACGAGGCCATCCGGCGCATCGACGAGGATTGCGTGACCCGTTTCACCGACTGCTTCGAGTCGATCAACGGCTACTTCAACCGCATCTTCCGGCAGCTCTTCGGCGGCGGAAAGGCGGGTATGCGTCTCGAAGATCCCGAAGATCCGCTCAACACCGGTATCGAGATTTTCGCCCAGCCCCCGGGCAAGAAGCTGCAGAACATCCGTCTTCTGTCCGGCGGCGAGCGCACGCTGGTTGCGTTGTCACTGCTGTTCGCCATCTTCGAATACCGCCCGACGGCCTTCTGCATCCTCGACGAGGCCGACGCCGCGCTTGACGAGATCAACGTGAACCGCTTCCTGCGTGCTCTGCACTCCTTCGAGAACCGCACCCAGTTCATCCTCATCACGCACAACAAACGCACGATGGAGATCGCCGATCTTCTCTACGGTGTGACGATGCAGGAAAGCGGCGTCTCGCAGCTCGTATCGGTGCAGATGCAGTAGACGCAGAGGCAGCGCCGCCCGGTCGGCTACTGTCTGCGGTCGGATGCCATCTCCTGGACGGCATTCATGAGCGCGAGCCGCTTGCGACAGTTCTCGCAACCGGAAACGTGTGTGCTGACGCGTTGCGCATCCTCGTCCCTCAGATCTGTCACGAGCCAGGAGAGGATCGTCGGCCAGGAGGGGCAGCCTTCACTGATCTTCGGAGGCACCGGTTCACGAGAGACACCGTGAGTATGAGAGTGGAGATCCTCGCCTAGCTTCAAGAAGTGGCCGAGCCAAAGAGACGCGCCCGCGGACAGGAGCAGAACGGGCAACCAGGGCGTCGAGACGCGTTGCTGCGCGAGAGGAGCGAAGGCAGCGGAATACCAGTTCGAGGCAACGAGTGCGAGGCAAACTGCCGTGAGAATGATGGACAGCGATCTGAGGCTCGCGACGAGAAAATGTCGCTGACGAACGTTCATCCGATGGTCCCCAATGGCGATTCGTTGTCACTCGTGCACAAACTTGCTCAGTCAAATTACGGGATTCTGCGTATCCCGTCAAACGTTGTCGAAAATTCGCCACCCTTTTGATGAGTCCGGAGCGTGCGGGGACCGGCTTGGATAGACTTGTGGCAGCGGCCGATCGACCGGTGCCGGCGGATGCCCGGGGGTAAGCTCGGCGACGAATCGAAAGACCCGGCAAAGGCCAAACCGGGGGAGCGCAGTGACGAGGTTTCTGGATCACGCATTCGGCGTCACGAAGTCGGGCAGCACGATCGCCACCGAGCTCCGCGGTGGCCTGACCACCTTCGCCACCATGGCCTACATCGTGGTGGTCAACGCAGACCTGATGTCCCGCGCCGGGATTCCCTTCGAGGGGGCTGTGTTCGCCACCTGCGCCTCGGCGGCGATCGGGACGCTGTTGATGGCGTGGTGGGCGGGATACCCGTTCGCGCTGGCGCCCGGGATGGGCATCAACGCCTACTTCGCATTCTCCGTGGTTCCGGCTGTGGCCGCCGCGCTCGGGCCCGGCGATGCGGATCGGGCCTGGCGGGTGGCCCTCGGACTCGTGGCGTGGTCGGGGTTGCTCTTTCTGCTCGGTTCTTTTTTCGAAGTTCGCGGGCGCGTCATGCGCGGCATTCCGGAGTCGTTGAAGCTCGCGGTCTCGGCCGGCATCGGCCTGTTCATTGCCTTCATCGGCCTTCAGGCCGCGGGCATCGTGGCGGCGGACCCGGTAACTCTGGTGAAGCTCGGCGACGTTCGCACGATCCCTGTGCTGATCGGCTCCGCCGGCTTCCTGCTCACGGGCGGGCTATGGCTACGGCGCTTTCCCGGTGCGTTGCTCGTCGGCGTGTTGTTCACCGCTTCGCTGGCCATCGTCTTCGGGGAGGCTCCGGCGCCGGAGCGCTGGTTGGCGCTGCCGTCCATCTCCGGGACCTTTTTGAAGCTCGACCTCATCGGCGCCATCGACCTACGGTTTCTCGACATCCTCATCGCCCTCCTGTTCGTGGACCTGTTCGACACCGTGGGGACGTTGATGGGCGTCGGAATACAGGGTGGCTTCATGGACGAAGATGGACGTCTGCCACGCGACGGTCGCGCACTGTCGGCCGACGCCGCCGCCACGCTAGCCGGCGCGGCGCTCGGCACCTCGCCGGTCACGACGTACGTGGAGTCCGCTGCCGGGATCGCGGCCGGCGCTCGCACCGGCCTTGCCAACGTCGTGGTGGCCGGCGGGTTCTGTTTGGCGATGTTCTTCACACCGGTGCTCGAGGGCATCCCGGCGTTCGCGACGGCGCCGGCGCTGATTGTGGTCGGCGCTCTCATGGCATCCGCGCTCGGCAGGGTCGACTGGGATGACCCCGGCGAGGGGATGGCCGCGTTCGTGACGGCGCTGGCGATCCCGGCGACGTTCAGCATCTCCGACGGCATGGCGATGGGAATCGCCACCTACGTCGGAACCAAGGCGTTGGGCGGCCGGGCCCGTGAGGTCTCACCGCTCATGTGGACGCTGGCTTTCGTCTTCGTGCTGCGCTATCTGCTGGTTCCGGTAGACTGACCTCATGGCTCCCGCGGACGCGCCCGGCCCCGGGCTGACGGTCGACATCATCATCGAGCTCGACGAAGGTGGCTTCGTTCTTATCGAGCGGCGCAACCCGCCGCACGGTTGGGCGATTCCGGGCGGGTTCGTCGAGCGCGGCGAGACCGTCGAAAACGCCGCGATCCGCGAAGCGCGTGAAGAGACCGGTCTGGACGTCGAGATCCTGCGCCAGTTTCACGTGTATTCCGATCCTGAGCGCGATCCCCGCTCTCACACCGTTGCGGTGGTCTTCATCGCGAGGGCTTCGGGCCGACCGATGGCTGCCAGCGACGCAGCCGGCGCGCGTATCTGCACCGCCGACGATCTCCCTGAACCGATCGTCTTCGACCACGCGCGCATCCTGGGCGACTACATCGAAGGGCGTTACTGACCCGGACGCGCCCGGGTCACTTGGACGGGGGAAGCAGCGCCTCGGCGACGCCGTCGAGAGCTTCGACCGCCTGACGGAACTGGCCGCCTGCCGCCTTGATCTTCGACATGTTGTGCTTGGGTCGCAGCCAGGCACCGGACACGAGCAGAGCCCAGGCGAGTCGAAGCTTGCGGGGCGTGCCGTCGTCATGCAACAGCCAGGCCCGGCGTCCACCTCCCGTCGGCTTGGGTCCGGGCAGCGAGCGATTGGCGTGATCGGAGACGACGCGCACGGCCGCGAAGGGTATCCGGTGCCGTGCCGCGATGCCCGCCCAGGCGGCGCCTTCCATTTCTACGAGGTGCGCATCGCTGGCGTCGCGGATACGATCGCGCTCAGAGGGGTCGTGCAGCGGTTCGTCGACCATGACGGCACGGGCGTGGCCCCAGCTCACACCGGCGCGATCGAGAGAGTTGCCGAGCTCCGCCGAAAGAGCTTCGTCGGCGGTCGCCACGGTTCCATGCGGAGGGCGCGGGTCACGCCACTCCTGAACGATCCAGGTGGACCCGGCGGGATGGGCGAGGTCGAGAGCGCCGGCGATACCGATGTTGACGACGGCCGCGGGGCGTAGGGTATCGAGCGCGGCTTCGAAGGCCGCGTCGCCGGGGCGCCCCATCCCGGTCGAGATGAGGGACACGCGACGGCCGTCGTGGGCTCCGTGGATGGTGGAGAATGCAGGTGGCTCCAGGCCGAGGCGGCGAGCGAAGGGCCCGAGCTCGAAGGCGATGGCCGCTGCGAGCAGCACGTCGGGGTGCGCACCGGCGCCGGACGATGGCTGAGGGTCGACGGACATGAGCGACATTGTAGAGCTTCACGAACAGCGGGCGAGGACGATGTTGCCGTCGGATGCTGTGACCGCGGTCAAGGGAATCGGGCCGGCCCGGGCCGCCGACCTGGCGCGGGCCGGCATCGAGACGGTCGAGGACTTGCTGTTGCACCTGCCGTTTCGTTACGAAGACCGATCGGCCGTGCTGCCCGTTGCCGACGTGGAGGTCGGCGGCACGTGCGCGCTGGAGGTCACCGTGGAGCGCTGTCGGCGCGTCGGCCGGGGTCGCGGAGGGCGCGTCGAGGCGACGGTGGGTGATGGCTCCCGCTCCCTGCGCGTCGTCTGGTTCAACCAGCCGTATGTGGCCGACAACATAAGCGTGGACGATACGCTGCTGCTGTTCGGGAGGGTGACCGAGCACGACGGGGAGCCGCAGATTACCAATCCGGTCTTCGAGAAGATCTCGCCGGGGAACGCTGGCGACGGCGGCGGCCCGGCAGGCTTCCACATCGGCCGGCTGGTGCCGATCTACCGTCGCATCGGCTCGCTGAGCCCGGGCATGCTGCGTCGCCTGATGATGACGGCGCTTGACGAATTGGACGAGGGTGCGGAGACGCTTCCCGGCGCTACGCGCGAAGCGCTCGAGCTCGTCGGCCGGAAGGCCGCGCTACGTGGTATCCACGCGCCGGGCGATGATGCCGACCTCGCCAAATACTCCAGTGCCCGCTCCCCGGCTCATCGCCGCCTGATCTGCGAGGAGTTTCTCTCGTTTCAGACCGCCCTTCAGCTTCAGCGCTCCGGCGCCGACGATACGCGCGTGCGCCGTGAGGCGACGCGCTTCGAGGCTTCGGAGATCGAACGAGTCGTAGCGGTGCTTCCCTTCGCCCTCACCGACGGCCAGCGACGGGCGGTCGACGAAATTCTCGCCGACATGCAATCCGAAGAGCCCATGCACCGGCTGCTCCAGGGTGATGTCGGGTGCGGCAAGACGGCGGTGGCCGCGTGCGCGTTATTCGTCACTGCGGGGCGAGGATTCCAAGGTGCCCTGATGGCGCCTACCGAGATCCTCGCTCGCCAGCACGCATTTTCGCTGGCGCCGTGGGCTGCATCCCTGGGCCTGACCATGGCCTGCCTTACGGCGAGCACGCCCACCGCGGAGCGGCGTGAGATGCTCGCCGCGCTGGCCCACGGCGAGCTGTCGCTGCTGCTGGGGACCCACGCGCTCCTCGAGCCCGGAGTGCGCTTCGCCGGGCTACGGCTCGTCGTCGTCGATGAGCAGCACCGTTTCGGTGTACAGCAACGCGCGGCGCTTCGGCACAAGGGTACGCACGAAGGCGTGCCCCCTGACCTCCTCGTGATGACCGCGACGCCGATCCCGCGGACATTGGCGCTGACGGTGTACGGTGATCTCGACGTGCACGCCATCAAGGACATGCCACCGGGCCGGCAGGAGATCGTGTCGCGGGTGGTGTCGGCGAGAGAATGGGGCCGTGTCGTCACGTGGCTGGGCGACGCCGTCCGGCGCGGCGAGCAGGCGTACGTCGTCGCTCCCCGCATCGAAGCGGGAGACGACGAGCTGGCCGCCGCGGTCCGGTTGGAAGCGGACCTGGCGCGCCAACTTCCCGACGCCCGCGTCGGCCTGCTCCACGGAGCGCTGAACAACGAGGACAAGGCAGCCGTGATGCGGGCCTTTGCGGCCGGCGACGTGGATGTGCTCGCGGCCACGACGGTGGTCGAGGTCGGAGTCGACGTGGCCAACGCCACGCTCATGGTGGTGGGGCACGCCGAGTCGTTCGGTCTCGCGCAGTTGCACCAGCTTCGCGGCAGGGTAGGGCGCGGGCCGGCGCCATCGACCTGCGTGTTCATAGCCCACGAGCCGCTCTCGCCCATCGCGGCGCAGCGCCTGGAGACCATTCGCTCGACGCGGGACGGATTCGTCGTCGCCGAGAAGGATCTGGCGCTGCGAGGCCCGGGCGAGGTGCTCGGTATGCGCCAAGCCGGATTCGCCGGGCTTCGTGTGGGCGACCCGTTCCGCGATCACGAATGGCTCGAGGCGACCCGCAGCGAGGCAGAGCGATTGGCGACGGCGGACGACCGCGAGAGCATGGCTTTTCGCGAGCGGGCGCGCGCCCAATGGGAGCGCCGGCTCGTCGTGGGGGCCGGATGAACGAACCCGTGGCGGACGTCGGGCGCAGGAGGGGAGCGTGAGCGTTCGGATCATTGCCGGGTCCGCCAAGGGGCGGCGCCTCAAGGTACCGGCATCCGAGGGGCTTCGGCCCACCGGTGACCGAGCGCGCGAAAGCCTGTTCAACGTGCTGGCCCCGCGCCTCGCGGGTGCGGTGTTTCTCGACGGTTTCGCGGGCTCGGGAGCGGTGGGCATCGAAGCGCTCAGTCGCGGCGCCGCGCGCGCGGTGTTCGTCGAGCGGGACGGGCGGGTCGTGGGTACGTTGGCCGACAATCTGGCGCTGTGCGGTTTCGTCGACGCGTCGGAAGTCATCCGTGCTCCGTGTGCCGCGGCGCTGCGGGCCCTGGCGCGACGCGACATCCGCTTCGATGTCGCGTTCTTCGATCCGCCCTACGATCGGACGGACGCCGACGCTCTTCTCGAGGGCCTCGAGCGCGGGCGCCTGTTGGAGCAGGGCGGCGTGGCAATCGTCGAGCACCCCTCGCGTTCGCCTGTGCAGCCGAGGAAGGGCTGGGAGCTCCATCGCGCGCTCGCCGTCGGCGATACTTCGTTCTCTTTCTTCGGTATACTGACGTAGCCATACCGCGCCACCCGGGCCTCCGGGGAGGCGCCCGATCCATCCCGAACCCGAAGAGATGATCATGGATCGTGTTGCCGTATACCCGGGCTCATTCGACCCGATGACGAATGGGCACACCGACATCGTCGACCGCTCGAAGGCGATCTTCGACGTGGTGCACATCGGCATCCTACGCAATCCGCAGAAGGACCCGATGTTTTCGATCGAGGAGCGACTCGAGATGATCGAAGAGCTGTACGCCGATGATTCGGCGGTGACGGTGCAGGTCTTCGACGGCTTGCTCGTCGACCTCGCCGACAAGGTGGGCGCGCAAGCGATCATCCGGGGGCTGCGGGCCCCGACGGACTTCGAGTATGAGTTGCAGATGGCCTTGATGAACCGGCGCTTGAACGATCGCGTCGAGACATTGTTCATGGTGCCGCACGAGGAATTCACCTTCGTTTCGTCGAGCCTGGTGAAGGAGGTGTTCTCGCTGGGCGGGTCGATCGACGGGCTCGTTCCCGCGGCCATCGAGAAACGTTTGCTGGCAAAGATCAAAGACTGACGCGGGCGCCGCGCGCGCCCGGCGAGAATCCACATTCGATGGGGCGCCCGACGGCGCCGTGGGCCAGCGGCCCACAGAGGAAGGAATCGAGCGGAATGGAGATCGTCAAGAGATTGGCGCAGATCAGTCCTTCGGCCACGCTGGCAGCGGCCGACAAGGCGGCGCGACTGCGGGCCAAAGGCGTCGATGTCATCGATTTGGGGCCCGGCCAGCCTGATTTCGGCACGCCCAAGAGCATCTGCGACGCCGCCATCCGCGCGATCAAAGAAGGTAAGACGCGCTACACCCCGGCGGTGGGTATCCCGGAGTTGCGCGAGGCGATCGGTGCCCGCTACGAGGAAAAGTACAGGGTCGAGTACGGAGTCGACGAAACCATCGTCACCTGCGGCGGCAAGCAAGCGCTGTATGAGGCGTTTCAGGCGCTCGTTCAGGACGGCGGCGAGGTCATCATCCCGGCGCCGTACTGGGTGTCGTTTCCCGAGCAGGTGCGCATCGCCGGCGGCCGGCCGGTCTTCGTCGAGACTCGCGAGGACGACGACTTCATCGCCCGCG
>CAYSHI010000332.1:0-11086 GCA_964430745.1 uncultured Acidobacteriota bacterium
ACCGATGCAGAGGGCGCGCGTAGGGCAGCGATGCCCTTGTCGCGTGTACTGCGCGCCATGAGAATCCGGCGAAGCCGCTCCCTTTCCCCGCGCACCTCACGCGAAAGGGTATCGCTGCCCCTAGCGTGCCCGCCCAGCTACCACGTTCCAATCTACCCAAGCTGACCCTACAAACCACCCGCGCCCGCGAATCCCCCCGTCCCCGAGCTTCCGTTCAAACCTGTCGACAACGTGCCTGGAATCAACAGTTGGAAACGGCTGGGTAGGTCAGGAAGGGACACCGAGAATGCGGCGCACCCGTTCGGCGAGATTGCTCGGACTGAACGGCTTTCGTAGGAACATCTCGCTGTCGGGCAGGCCCGCGAGCTGAACGGCGCCGCGATCCGGGTAACCCGACATGAACAGCACCTTGAGCTTCGGGTCGATCTCGTGGAGCTCGGTGTAGAGATCGGTGCCCAGGCCGCCCGGCATGACGATATCGGTCAGCAGAAGATCGATTCCGCCCTCGGAGTTTTCGAACAGAACCCGCGCCTCTGACGGTCGTCCGGCGCTCAGAACGTGGCAGCCGAGCCGCCCGAGCGTGCGTTCGACGATCTCCCGCACGGCCGCTTCGTCCTCCACGAGCAGGACGGTCGAGGTCTCGGAAAACTCCGGGCTGAAATCGTCCGTGTGCTGTCCCGCGGCCACCTCGACGTCCGTCGTCGGCAAATACACCTTGAAGGCGGTTCCGACGCCCGGCTCGCTGTCGACGTGGAGGTGCCCACCGTGCTGCTTGACGATGCCGTAGACCGTCGCGAGCCCCAACCCGGTGCCTTCACCGGCTTCCTTGGTGGTGAAGAACGGCTCGAAGATATGCTCTCGGGTCTCGTCGTCCATGCCGATGCCCGTGTCCGTGATCGAGAGCACGACGTAGTCGCCCGCTTCGATCCCGACGTGGTCCTTTGCGTACTCCGCGTCGAGTGTGGTGTTGGCCGTCCCGATCATCAACCGGCCGCCTTCCTTCATCGAATCTCGCGCATTGACCGCGAGGTTCATCAGCACCTGCACAAGCTGGCCGGAGTCCGCCATTACCGCGTCGAGATCAGGCGCCCCTCTGAAGTCCGTCTCGATGTCCTCCGGAATCAGGCGGGCCAGCATCTTCATCGTGCTGCCCACCAGCGTGTTCAGGTTCACGCTCACCTGTTCGAGTTGCTGTCGGCGCGAGAACGCCAGCAATTGTTGGGTGAGGTCGGCGGCGCGATGAGAAAGCTCGAGGATCTGTTTCAGGTCGCCTCGCTCGCGTTCGTTTCTTCCGTCGCGCAGGAGTAGCTGAGCGTATCCGGTGATACCCGTGAGCATGTTGTTGAAGTCATGGGCGACGCCACCGGCGAGCTGGCCGATGGCCTCCATCTTCTGCGCCTGCTGGAGCTGGCTCTCGAGAAGCACCTGCTCGGTGATGTCGCGCTTGGCGGCAACGTGGCTTTGGATGGTGCCGTCATCGCCGCGGATGGGCGTGATGGTCATTTCCTCCTGATAGAAAGTCCCATCTTTTCGCCGGTTGACGACCCGGCCCTTCCAAACGTCGCCGCCGCGGATGGTGTCCCACATGCGCTCGTAGAAGACATCGTCATGGTGACCGCTCTTGAGCAATCGGGGGTTTTCGCCGAGGAGCTCGCGGGACGAGTAACCGGTGATCTGCGTCAGCGCATCGTTGACATATTCGATAAAGCCGTCGGCGTTCGTGATGACAATGCCTTCGTTGATCTGACCGATCGCGGTGGCCAGCCTTTGCGTCTGCTGCTCGGCCGCCTTGCGCCCGCTGAGGTCGCGAATGATGGTCGAGTAGTAGGCGATTGCCCCCGCGGCGTCATGATGCGCAACGATCGATTGAGACACCGGCACGGTGGTGCCGTCGAACCGGCGCAGCATCACCTCGTCGGTCCATGAGCCGTGCCGTTGTGCGATGGAAAGAAGCTCGTCGGCGCCGCGCCCCGCGGTGAACTCGGTGATCAACCGGCCGGTCGCCTCTTCGCCCTGGCCCAACCCGACGAGGTTGCGGGCGGCGGCGTTCAAATACGTGATGCGTCCTTCCGCATCGGCCATGCCGACCGCGTCGACGGTCGACTCCAACACGGTCTGAAGACGTTGCCGAGTTTCGGCTGTTCGTCTTCGCTGGGTGACATCCTGGATCGTGAGCAGCAGGCGTCGCTTGTGCTCCATGTCGATCGGCGTCAGCGTTGTCGCTGCCTCCATCAGCTCCCCGTCGCCGCGGACGAATTGCCAATCGTCGCGCTGCGGTTTGCCCTCGAGGGCCGCGAAGATCATCTCGCGCACGACGGCCTCGGAGTTGCGACCGTCGGCTTGCGTCGGCGGCGAGAAATCAACCGGGGTCTTGCCGATGATCTCCTCGCGCGTATACCCGGCCAGCTCGCAGGCGCGCTGATTCACCTCTTCAAACCTCTCGCCGTCGAGAACGCATTGACCGTCGTGTGAACCCTCGAACAGGGCGTAATAGCGTTCGCGCTCGAGCGTGACCTCGCGTCTGAAGGTCTCGCCCATGACGAAGATCAGGATGGCGCCGCAAACGATGAGAACGACGCTGAATGCGCCGCCGACGTAGACGCCCTGCCACACGGTGGCTCGCATCTCCGCGACGTCCATTTTGGCGACGACCCCGACGCCCAACTCGGGGACCCAGCGATACGCGGCCATCACTTCGACGCCGCGATAGTCTCGCGCGGCGACGAAGCCGGATTGCCCGTCGAGGGCACGGCGCATGGGCTCACCATCGTTGGAGCTTCGTGGAGCCGGAACGATGGGGCCGTCGGATCGATTGCTGCCGATGAAAGCGATGAAGTCGCCGTCGTACCGTCCGACGGTGATCTCGCCGGTCTCGCCGAAGCCGGTCGACGCCCGCAGCTGCTCGCGGATCCGATCGATAGTGGCCGCGTCGAGATTGCCCTCGCTGATCTCGTCCGGGCTGCCGGGGCGCGATGCTGCTTCGTAGCGTGCGATCGTCGTGATCAGTCGCGCCTCGACCGACGCGAGATCCTGCAGATCGGAACGCTTTTCCTCGAAGCTCGTGCGATAGAACGACACGGCGACCGACGCCACGGCCACTGTTGTGACCACGGCGACGACCAGCATGACCATGGCTAGACGTATACGTCCACGCGGCGTTCGCATGCGGTGGTCCCCGGGCCGGCTCGAGAGCCGGATCGCTTGCCTTTCCCCTTGATTGTTGCCGCCGAGCGCGCTGCTATGCCCTAGAGGGGCTCGTCGGTGATCTGCTCCTTGATATGCCGGAAAGCCGGCAAGACGTCGATGAAGACGTCGAAGATCTCAGGATCGAAGTGTGTCCCCCGAGCGGTGCGCATCATGTCGAGGGCGGTTTCCTCGTCGAATGCCGGGCGGTAGGCGCGAACGGACGTCAATGCGTCGAAGACGTCGGCGACAGCCACGATCCGAGCCGGCACCGGGATGTCCTCGAGCGCCAGGCTTCTCGGGTATCCGCTGCCATCCCACTTCTCGTGGTGCGAGCGGGCGATCTGCTCGGCCATTCGTAACAGCGGGATATCGGAGCCCTCCAGCATGCTGGCGCCGATGGTCGCGTGTTGCTTGACGACCTCGAACTCCTCCGGGGTCAGTCGGCCCCCCTTCAGCAGGATGCCGTCGGGAACACCGATCTTGCCGATGTCGTGCATCGGCGCCGCCACCCGAATCAGATCGACATCGTCGAGGTGCCAGCCGAGTGCGCGCGCCAGAGCCTCGGCATACATGCCCATTCGCCGGATATGCCCCGTGCTCTCCTCGTCACGGTATTCGGCTGCGGCCACGAGGCGCAGCGCGATCTCTTCCTCTCGCCGACGCAGTTCCTCTGTGCGTTTGCGGACCTCTCCCTCGAGGTAGAGACGCTGATCGAACTCCGCGAGTGAGCGATCCCGCTCGTGGAGCGCCGTGGCCACATTGAGCAGGGCCTCGCGCTCATCGAACGGCTTGAGCAGGTAGCTGTGCGCACCGAGGTCGATGCAGCGTTGCCCGGCCTCGGGATCGGCGGAGCCGGTCGCCATGATCACGGCGAGGGTCTCGTGGCTCTCCTTGGCAGCCGCGAGCACCTCGACGCCCGACATGCCGGGCATCTCGATGTCGAGCAGCATCAGGTCATAGGAATCCGATTCCAGTCGCTCGAGCGCTGCTGCGCCCGAGTCGACGGAGTCGCAATCGTGGCCGTCCTCGGTGAGCCAGCGGCTGAGCAACTCACGGATGACTTCTTCGTCGTCGACGATCAGGATCTTTGCCGAGGTGCTCATGCTCGTCGCTTCGTCTCGTGCATTCATGGGTATCGGGCGGGTCTCTCGACGTGTCCGTCACCGAGGACTCGGTGCGGCGGGAGCTCGAGCAGGGGCCGGCGCGGCTTCCCGGCTTTCAGTGAGAGGCACGCCAAGAAAGGCTGCTGACACAGCCTTTTCCGCTGGCGAAGCTCGTGCATGGCAAACGGCCAGTGGTCCCCAGACCGAGTTGTCCCCACAGCCGGTCCCCAAACAACCCCGGCTTGCTGCCGTCGGCCCCGCGACGCAAAGACATCAGACGGCACAAGGCAACCGGCTCCTGACAGTCAGGAGGCTAACGGCTCGGGGCACTCTTGTGAAGGTCTTTCTTGCAGATTAATCGTGCTGCGACGCCGGCGGCTCCGAGCTTTGCAAAGACAGCAGGCCAGAGGCCGGCACGTCGAAGCCGTGGGTACCCACACTGACAGAGACGGTACCGGAGTCGACCTCACGGCCGCGCGCGTCGCGTATTACGAAGCGGTAGGCGCCGAGGTCGAGTGCCGCGTCGACGACGATGCGATCGGACGCCGTGGCGTTGATGACGTCGATGTTGCGAGCGCCGACCGCGGAATCGATGCGGACGACCATGTCCTGGTAGATCGCGACGATGCGTTTGTCATCGTCGTGTGCCGACACTATCGGATAGTTCGCCATCGGCGATCGAGGAGCGAAGGTGCCGTCGAGAAGCACGTTGCGGTTGCGGCGCCAGTAGTCGGTCCAGAAAGTCACCATCTCGCGATGATCGGCCGGGATCTCCTCGAGCCGCACGGAAAGCTGCGGCACGGAAAACAGGATGTTGAGGATCTGCAGCGCCGCCGCCTCGACGGACTCGTCGTAGTGCCACATGAACATGTCCGAGTGCACCGCGGTGTCGCCGCTCAAGAGGCGGAGGTCAATCGTGCGCACCCGGTTGTCGACGGCGGCGTTCGGGGAGTCGCCGGCGCGGAACATATTGCCGTACTTGCGCATCAGCGGCCCGATGTAGGGCTGGCGGAACTCGATCATGATGTCGCCGCGCACCTCGCGCAGGCGGGCCATGATGTCGGTCATCAGCCGGTCGGTTGCCTCGTTGACCGAGGCGTAGTCGCGCCCGTCAGCGGCCGTGAGCTCGGTGTCGTCGCCGGCGGTGAGAAAGCCGAGGAAGTCGAGCTTGAATCCGTCGACGCCCCAGTCGCGCATGGCCGCACGATATGTCTCGATGATGTGCTCACGAACCTCCAGGAAGCGCGGGTCGAGGACGTATGCCCCCTGGCCGTTCCAGTAGCGCAGGTACTTGCCTTCGAACTCCGGATAGACCTGAGAGCGCTCGCCCACCAGCGGCAGCGAATACCACAACAGGATCTTCATGCCGCGCTCGTGCACCGCGTCGACGAAGGCCCTCATTTGGGGGATCCGCTCCGGCTCCCAATCGCCGGTGAACGCATAGCCACGGTTGCTGTCGAGCGTTTGCCAGCCATCGTCGATGATGA
This sequence comes from uncultured Acidobacteriota bacterium, assembly GCA_964430745.1. Taxonomy (GTDB): domain Bacteria; phylum Acidobacteriota; class UBA890; order UBA890; family UBA890; genus CBDCGW01. The sequence continues at coordinate 5,777 of CAYSHI010000332.1, forward strand.
TGGCCTCGTAGCCCAGGCCCTTGGCGATCTCGACCTCGCGTAGAAGGGAGTCGGCGTCGACGCTCTGGTGATAGCTGTACCAGGTGGAGTACATGGGTTGGCGCGCCGGCTCCGGTACCGGCGCGGGCTCGAATCCGGGGTGCGCGGCCCACCACGACGAAACGTCGCCGAGCGCCTCATAGAAGGGCACGGGTCGTCGATCGAAGCGCACCTCCACGGCGACTTCGGTGAGCGGCCGATGCGGTTCGGCGAACATCTCGATGGTGCCGTACACGCGGGCGTCTTCCTCGCGCACACCGGCCGTGAGATCCACCGTGTTGAGGGCGTCCGACACCGCGAAGGTCAGGCGGTTTCCGTCGTCCGCCCCGAACAGCATCATCACCGGCGCGTTGCGAGACAGCATCGAGCTCACCCGGTCCGGGCCCCAGTCAGGACCGAGCGCCTTGTTGAAGCGAGCCGCGCTGGTCCAGTACCCGTGTACGTCGTGAGCCGGCATCGACCATGTCAATCTCAAGCGGGGTGGCGCGGCGGGAGCATCGCTGCTGAGGCGAAGCGTGGCAACTTCCACGCCTGCTGTTTCCGTGGACACATCGACAGACAGCGAGAAGCTGCCGAGGTCCCCGGCGATCTCGATCGGCAGGTCGGTGAGGGTGACCGATGACTGCGGGGTCGTGCCGGCGGTCGGCGCCGTAAGGGCGCGCCGCGCGTTTTCCGGCGTAGTCGCACCCGTGAGAGCGGCGAGGGAAAGGACCATCAGAGCGAAAACGGCGACAACGACGAAACGCTTGTTGAAGACGGCGCGAAAACGACTCATCAGGCAGCCCCTGGAACCAGTCGGACGCGAGCTGCGGTCGCGTCGGGGTTTTGTAACTTACCGTCGAACTCGAGTCAGGCAGCTCGGTTGGGTCGTCATGTCCTTCTACGGTGATCGTGCCGGTGTCCGGATCGACGCGAAGCTCTACGCCCAGTGTCGCTTGCCATCCTCCGTCGATCGTCGGCTCGATTTCGACGACAGCTTGCCACGGATTCGCGGCGGGAGCCCAACACCCCGGTTAGCTTTCGCGCGTATGTCGAGGAGAAGGCGCCTTGACGTCGCCGCCGGTCGTCAGCGTCCTGCCGATTCGAGCAGCTTCCGATACCAGTGGAGGTCCACCTTCAGGTCGGTGGCGGTGACGATGGGCTCCTCGCTCACCAACAGGAACCGTTCGCGCGCCGAATCATAGGCGTAATTCGCCTTGGCTACGGCGTCGTCGAGAGCGAACGGCCAGTCCCACAATTCCTGCCGATTCGTGACGTCGAGCTCCGGCGTCGTCCGGATGTCTGCAACCCACATCTTCGTGTCGCAGCGGAAGAACAACTGACTGCCGTCGGCGGACCACGTCGGTTCTTGACAATCAGTGCCAGTCGAGGCGACGCGGATCTGCTCGCCGGCGGGAAACGAAGTGACCCGCACCTCGGTTTCTTCCGAATCCTGCGCCCGCCAGACGTAGGCTACCCAGTTTCCGTCTGGCGACGGCACGGCGCCGTACTCGTCGTCATCGCTGTCGAGGAATGCCTGTTCGGAGCCCACGCCGTCCCCGGTATCGACGTAGTGGACGTCGTAGGCCATTGACTCAGCGGTCTCCGAGTACTTCTGGACGGTGTAGAAGAGCACCTGCGTCGCGGCCCAACCTGTAGGTACGTTGGTTGCGAGAACTGCCTCCGTGAGCGGCGTCCCGTTGCCGCGGGTGAACACTGTTTTGGCGTATATCCTCCCGTCGTCCAGGGAAAGGTGTGCAAGCAGTCGGGTAGTGCCGTCGGGGTTCCACTCCGGCGCATACGTCGTGGCGCCGTCGACGATCGACTCGAGGTTGTTCATCTCGTTGAGATCGACAATCCCTGCGTCTCCCGTGTCTCCACCGCCTTGCTCTATGGTGACGGCGAGCTGCCGGGCGTTGGGCGAAAGTCGCGGGTAGCGGAGGGTCTCATAGGTTCCGACGATAGGCCGCGGCTCGGGTATCGATTGTCTGGTGGCGTCCATCCAGGCGAGCACGGGTCCCGGCGTCAAGATGCCGCCGGGCGCCCGCACGAGCGTGCCGGTTTGTGCCGCCAGGGCGAAAAACGGCACGCCGTTGTCTGGGCGTATGAGCACGTCGTCGTCGAGGGAAAGCTCGTCGCCGGTGATCGTCAACGCGTTCGGGTCGAAGGGAATCGCGAACAGCTCGCCTTCTCGGGTGAAGACCAAATGTCCGGACCGCGAGTAGCGTGCGTATTCCGCATTGGTCAGCAGCGGCGGGCCGTCCTCGCCCGACGTGGAAAGTCGCAGGCCGGAGTCGCTGGAGCCCACGCCTGCCCAGATCGTGTAGAGCACCGTCTCGCCGTCGGGTAGCACCGACGGCCATCGAAGTCCGACCTCTCCCTTCGCGGGGTCGGGCCTCATGAGCCCTTCCGATATGCGCGTGCCGATCCGTGTCGTCCACAAGGATTGATTGGATGAGTAATAGATCGTGTCGTCGGCCGCCCAGGCGCCGCCGAACGGTTCCGTTGCGTCGCCCAGATCTTCCGGTTGCGCGCTGCCGTCGTAGGGGACCCAATGCAGCTGGCTATTGGCGAAAAAGCCGACGCGGTCGCCGTCCCAGGAAAAAAATGGCCCTTCTGCGCCGTCGGTCCCGGGAATCGCCATCCAATCGGAGGACCAGTTCAGGTCGCGACGATAAATCCTCCGCGAGACACCATCATGGAGTACGACAACGATACGCGAGCCATCGCGCGAGACGTCGATGCTAGGTGCGCCCCCGAGGCCCAGAACCGTATTGGCAGGAATGGAAACGTCGTAAAACCCCGGATCGGGTTGGGCCTCCCCGTCCTCGCGGATCGTGCCGCCCACGAGAACACCGATGAGGACCCCGACGGCCAGCATGGCCGCTGCACCGGCTATCAACTTCCAACGTGGGATCGAGCTCGTTTCCGCCGGCGTGGCGGGCCGCTTTCCGGTGATCGCCTCGTCGATCTCGATGCGGGCGTCGCCGATCGCCTGCAGGCGCTGGGTGGGGTCCTTTTCCAGACAACGCCGCAGCAACCGGCGAATCGACTCCGGCGTCTTGGCCGGCAGCAGGCCCCAATCCGGGTCCACGCCTAGGATGGAGGTCATCGTATCGGCCAGGTCGTCGCGTCCGAACGCCACCGCCCCCGTGAGTGTCTCGAACAGCACGCAGCCGAATGTCCAGATGTCGCCGCGCCGCCCCGACGGCTTCCCTCGAATCTGCTCCGGCGGTATATACGGGCCGGTTCCCACCACCATCCCGGTGCTCGTGAGGTCGTCCGCCCGGGTTTGCTCGAGACGTTTGGCGATACCGAAGTCCAGAACCTTGACCAGGCCCTCGTCGGTGACCATGACGTTGGCCGGTTTGAGGTCCCGGTGGACGATTCCCTTCCGGTGCGCCGCCTCCAGCGCCACGGCGATGTCGCGACACACCTTCAGGGCGTCGCGCAGCGGTAGCGGCCCCGGCTCGAGCATCTTCTTGAGTGTCTCGCCTTCGACCAGCTCCAGCACGAGAAACGGGTGACCGTGATCGTCTTCGATGCTGTGGATGGTGGCGATATTCGGGTGGTTGACGCGGGCCAGCAACTCCGCCTCGCGTTCGAACCTCGCCAGGAGTTGCTTGTCGGAGCTCAGCACCTCGGGGAGAAACTTGAGCGCTACGTCTCGATTGAGCTTGGCATCGTGGGCGCGGAATACCTCGCCCATGCCGCCGGCGCCGATTGAATCGATGATGGTGTAGGGGCCGAAGATCGTGCCCGGTACGGGGGTCCTGCGACTTGATTCGCGGGACCCTTCGGTCATGGCCGATTCCGCTCCTGCCCACCCGGGGACGGATCCTGAAGAAGCTCGTCGCGGGCGTTCTCCAGCGTCGCCGTCAGCGTGTCCTTGGGGACACCGGTCACGAACGGGGAGACGATGGGCTTCAGGAGAAGCGGAATATCACGGGTCAGTGTGATCGATTCGCACTCGATGAAGGTGCCGCCGTCCTGCCGCTCGAAGCGCCAGTACGAATTGATGCGCCAAACGAACCCGCGGCCGGTGTCGGGGAGCTTGCTGATGTTCCGGCCGTCGGGGTCCTCGACCTCCTGCACCTTGGTCGTGCGAGACATCGAGTACGCGCGGCTGCTCGAGACACGCGTGTACTCCACGTGGTGCTCGGTCTCCAGGACCACCTCGATGACCTTCCTCTTGCGAAACCGGTAGCGGATATCGAAGATCTCTCGGTCGTCGTTGACGTCGAGAATCTGTGCCTCCTCGACGTCCGGGCCAAACACCTGGTTGTGGGTGGGGTAGTCCTTCACCATCTCGAGGACCTGGTCGAGCTCGACGCCCTCGACGAACACCGCACCGTACCAGTGGTGCACGATGCCGTTCTTGACTTCGATTTCCTCGCCGTCGCCGTCACGGGTCTCGAGGCGCGCGATGTACACGTCGCCGCCGTCGATCGTCTCGCGGGCCTCGGCAAGATCCTCGATCTGCCCTTCGTTGTCGAAGCGGAGAAAATCGCCCGAGTGAACCTGCTCGAGGAACTCGGCCTCGGTGAGGCGGGCGTATTGCAGGAAAGCCTCGAGCGTGTGCGGCTTGAGGTCGGCGGTCTCGTAGACGACTGGAGCAGATAGCGCCAGGACAAGAAAAAAAGGTACGAGCCGTGTGTGCGTCATCGGTTTCTCCCGAGGTGGTCGGGCAACCTCATGAGGCTACCCAAACTGTAGTGCTTTGGCGGCGACCGTTACAACCGGACACCGGCTGCAACGGCCGCGCGATCCGTTCGCCATCGCTGAGGAAGAAAACCGGGAAGGTAACGCCGGGGCGGGGAACACGAGCATGACGAGAACGACGATCGAGATTTTCTTCATCTCGAGACTCCGTCCGGATGTGGGGACCCGTCTCGCTCGTCTTGCCGCTTCTCGTTGCACATTGATCCCTTGGGGAGAAGATGCGATAAGTTACAGAGGTTGATGGGTTTGACGACGTCGGCTGCTGTTCGCTGCTTCGGATAGGCGCACTTGAGTAGCTTTCAAACAACCCAATGGTCGTTGGTGATGGCCGCCGGAGTGCGCGATTCGCCCGATGCGAAGGCGGCCCTCGAGACGTTGTGTGAGACCTACTGGTTCCCGCTCTATGTGTACGTGCGGCGCCAGGGTCACAACGAGGACGACGCCCGGGATCTGACCCAGGGTTTTTTCGCTCGGCTGCTCGAGAAGAACTGGGTCGCCGACGCCGACCCCGACCGCGGCCGCTTCCGCACCTTCATGCTCACGGCGCTCAAGCACTACATGTTCGACGAA
>CAYSHI010000333.1:0-5154 GCA_964430745.1 uncultured Acidobacteriota bacterium
CGCCCTTGGCGCAGATGCGCTAGTCCGTGCCTTGCCGGTACTGAGTGCCCAGGCCGAGACTTGAACTCGGACGACCTTGCGGTCAGAGGATTTTAAGTCCCCCGCGTCTGCCAATTCCGCCACCTGGGCGAGTGGAAACCAGGGTTAGCTTACCGGCCTCGAGGGCCCCTTCACACTCCCGAGCAGCAACTGGGTTCGCGCGGCGGCAAGGCCCCGAGCGCGCAGCTCACCCTTGCCGAACGTTGCCGTTCCTGTCGACCTTCACGACGAGCGGGCGGCCGGCGTAGGAGCTCGGATCGACGCCGGTCAGGCGGCCTTGTTTGCGGCCTTGGGGCGTGAGCGTCGTCACCTCGATGTCCACGAGGCCGTCACGGGCCAACCCGAAGTGAACCGGAATGGCGTTTTGCGAGTTGTAGCCGGAGCCGGTGTCCACGATGTTTGTTCCCAATAGTGTGCCGCTGGTGGCGTCGAACAAACGGACCTCGGCTCCGGCGCGGGTGTGGTGGCCGGCTTCGTCGACCACCAGGACCTGCAGCGATCTCCGGCCTCGCTCTTTGCCCTGGCCGTTGACCAGCAGGTTGTGCTTGGCACCCGTGAGCGCGAGGTCGAGGCTGCCGTCACCATTCATATCCGCCCAGTGCGCCCCGTGATCGGATTGCTGCCCCCGAACGACATTCGTGGTGACGTCTGAAAACCGCTCGCCGTCGTTGTGGAACAGATAGTCCCGGTAGTTGACGCCGCCCCCGACCGTTCCGTTCACGTACAGGTCCAGGCGCCCGTCGTTGTCGTAGTCGCCGAATGCCGCCGTGTCGTAGCGGCTATCGATGGCAACTCCCATGCGGGGAGCGACGTTCTCGAAAGTACCGTTGCCCAGGTTGCGGAGTAGGCCGTTGGGACCATAGTTCGCCATGAAGACGTCGATGTTCCCGTCGTTGTCGAAATCGCCGAGCGTCGGCCGGACGCTGCCGTATTCTTGGTAGCCGAGCGAGCGGCCGCCATGGTCTATACCGGCCTGCTCGGCGACGTCGGTGAAGACGTCACCGTCGTTGCGAAACAGCCCATTGGCGTCGCCATCCATGTTCGCAACGATGTTGTCGAGGTCGCCGTCCTTGTCGAAGTCGAACCAGGCCGCACCGACGGTGCGCCGTGGGTCGGCGATGCCCAAGGACGGGGCGACGTCGGTGAACTCGCCGTCATCGTTGCGAAACAAGACGTTAGGCTTGTCGCGCAGGCCAACGAAGAGGTCGACGTCTCCATCATTGTCGTAGTCGACCCAACTGACTTGACGGAAACTCCCGGTCAGGCCGACGCCCGCGGCCTCCGTGACGTCGGTGAAGCTTCTGCCGTCGCCGGCGTTCTCGTATAGCCGATTCGAGCTCCCCTGGCGCGAGGCGAAGCCGACGAACAGGTCCATGTGGCCGTCGCCGTTGTAGTCGCCCCAGGCGGAAGCCCGGGTCGCGTCGTCGTCGGCAAGGCCGACCTCGGCGGCGACGTCCGTGTACCGATCGCCGTCGTTGCGGTACAGACGGTTGGGCCGCTGGTTGAAGCCTACGAAGATGTCCAGGTCGCCGTCGTTGTCGTAGTCGGCGATGGCGTTGGTGAAGGTGTTGGCGTCGGCGAAACTCTCTTCCGGCGCGGGTTCGAACTGCGGCCGCCAGTCGGTGAACGCCTTGCGTGGAATGCGCTCGTCGACCATCGCCGCCTGGTAGGCGAGGCTGGCGAGAACGACCGCGTTGATCTGCAGGTCGTCGGCGATGAGTTTGTCGAAGACATCCATGTTGGTGTGCCAGGTCCGGGTTCGGTACTCGATTCGATCCTGCAGTACCTGAAACCCGGGCAGCCCCGCCTCGTCGAAGGCTCGTTGGTCGGAGCCCATGTTGGAGAAGCTCGACAGCGTACCGACCCTGAGGTCGGCGAAAGGCTGGAGCCACTCCGAAAAAATCGGCCCGACCAATCGATTGCCCTGCTGATGGATGCCGCGGATCCGGCCGGTGCCGTTGTCCATGTTGAAGTACACGGAGAAATTGTCGTAGTCGGGCGTCGTGCCGTCTCGCGGGTTGCCGAACTTCTGCGCCACGTAGGCGCGCGCGCCGCGCAGGCCACCTTCCTCCATGCTCCATAGCGCCACGCGAATTGTCCGCCGCGGCGTCGCTCCGATCGCTTTCAAGATCCGCATGGCTTCCAGCACGGCCGCCGATCCCGAGGCGTTGTCGGTGGCCCCTGTGCCGCTGTGCCAGGAATCGAGGTGGGCGCCGAGCATGACGACCTCGTGCCCCAGATCGCTGCCCGGAAGCTCGCCAATGACGTTGTATTCGCGGCTATCGCGCTCCTCGATGCGAATGCGGACCTCGGCCTCCATCGTCACTGCGACGTCGGCGGCAGCCAGCCGGTACATCCGCCCGTAGTGCTCCGGCGCGATGTACAAAGTCGGAAGGCTGTTGCGAACCGCTGACGGTGAGCGGTCGCGTCGCCCGGTCACGAACACAGTGCCGTCCCCACCCTGGGCCGCCACCAAGACCCCGGAGACCCCCTCCGAGCGGAAGAACGCTTCCAGATCGTCGGCGGAAAGATCGTCACGCCCGGGAGGGTTTCGCGCCCAGGCTTCCTCGCGGCGTCGTGCCATGTTGCGGTCGACACCCTCCTCGACGAAGACCGACAGCGACCCCTCGTCGTGGCGAATCGCCTGGGGCTCGAATCGCGGTCCGTAATGCCTCATCGGCGTGGAGAGGACGAAGGCGTCCTGTAGGCGCCCACGATACGCGTCCAGGTCCGCCCTGCTGCTGATGTCGGCAACCACGACCCGGCCGGTGATCTTCCCCCCGGTTCCGGCCGTGAACCCTTGCGGCCAGCCGATCAGCGGCTGGTAGTCGGGCTCGAGCATGTGCAGCGAGACATACTCGACGTCCCAGTTCACGCCATGTTCACCCCACGGGTCGATGACCGCATTGCTCAGTCCGATCTGCTCCATCGTGTCGCGGGCCCACTCCTGCGCCTCGCGCAAGTTGGCGGAGCCGGAAACTCGCGGACCGATGACGTCGGTGAGGTGCCAGGCGTAGTCCATCACCTGCGAACGGTTGAATCCCTCGTCGCGGATCCCTTCGACGGCTTGCCAGTAGCCGTCCCCCTGAGAAATGACCGGTGCGCCCGCCATGAACACGATGCCGGCGGTCAGCAACCAGACAAGAAGTCTCGAATCAGTGCGGCTCATCCGCTGTGCTCCTCATGTTCTCGAACTTACGGGTGACGGAATGTAGAGCGACCTGCTCAGCGCGCCCCCGCGGGCAGGTTTTGATGCAGAAAACGGGTCAGCAGCTCGAACAAGTGGCGGCTGGTATTGCGGCCCTCCGAAATACCGTGCGAGCGATTGGGATACGCCATCATGGTGAACGGTTTGTTCAGCTCGATCAGGGTGTTGATGAGGCGCTCGGTGCCCTGGTAGTGGACGTTGTCGTCGCCGGTGCCGTGCACGATCAGCAGATTGCCCTCGAGGCCGGCGGCGTGCGTGATGGGCGAGCCCTCGCGAAAGCCCACCGGGTTGTTCTCGGGAAGGCCCATATAGCGCTCCTGGTAGATGGTGTCGTACAGGCGCTGGTCAGGCACCGGGGCGACCGACATGCCGGTGTGATAGATCTCCGGGTGCCGGAACATCATGTTGAGCGTCATGGACCCGCCTCCGCTCCAGCCCCAGATGCCGATCCTGTGGGGATCGACGAAAGGCCACTCGCGCATTACTCGCGCCGCCGCGGCCTGATCGTGCGACGCCAGGAGGCCGATTTGCCGGTAGACCATCTTGCGCCAGTCGCGGCCGCGGGGCGCCGGTGTGCCGCGGTTGTCGACGCTCGCCACCAGGTAGCCCTGCTGGGTGAGCATCAGGTGCCACAAGTATCGGCTGCCGCCCCAGCTGTCGTTTACCGTTGTTCCGGCAGGCTCCCCGTACACGAAGAACAGGAGCGGATAACGCCGCGTGGGGTCGAAGTCGGGCGGTTTCATGAGCCAGCCGTCGAGCTCGACGGTGTCGGTGCTCGCTTCGCCGGCGGTCGGCGCCGCACCGCGACTCGTTGCGGTAACCACACCAGTCGACGTACCTCGGCGCACCGACGCCGCGGAAACCATCGCGGCCCCGGGATCCGTTGCCGGCACCTCGACACGGAAGAGCTCCAGCTCGCCGCGCGCCAGAGCCTCCACCCGGCCCCGCAGCTCGGCGTTGTCGGCCATGACGCGCACGACGGCGTGGTCGGGCAGGCTGACGAGCTCGATGACGGGCGGGACTCCGAAGGCCGAGTACGTGTGGAAGGCCCAGGCCGAGTCGGCCGAAATCTGATAGGAGTGGGTGCCCGGCCGACTCGCCGGCGTCAGACGCTCGGCCGATCCGCTGCCGTCGAGGGGGCGGCGGTACAGATAGCGTTGCCCCGCGTTGTCCGGCGACGCCATGTAGTAGAGCCAACCGCCCTCGGTATCGATGCTCTCGATCCTGATGGCGTCGAACGGCTCGATCGTGATCGGTATCTCCTCGGAGCCGTCGCGCGCGACCAGATACGCGCGGCGCCACCCCTCGCGCTCGCTGACCCACGTGAAGTGCTCGCCGCCCTCGAGCCATACGAGGTCGTCGACGACGTTGACCCAGGCTTCGTCCTCGTCGACGAGCACCGTGCGGGCATCGCCGCTCATCACGTCGGCGAGCATTACATTATTGGTGTTCTGCAGCCGATTGAGTCGCTGCAGGATGAGCTCCTGCGACGACGCGGCCCACTCCATGCGCGCCACGTAGTTGTTCCGTGCGTCGCCCGGAAGCGTGACCCATCGCGTGGACCCACCGCCCGCGTCGACGACTCCGACCCTACTCGATGAGTTGGTCGTTCCCACCTTCGGATACGGAATGGGTACCAGTTCCGGATACAGCGTGTCGGTATTGTTGATCAGATAGAAGTCGCGCACGCCCTCCGAATCGAGCTGCCAATACGCGATCTTGGTGCCGTCCGGGCTCCAGCGAAAGCCGTCGCGCAGGCCGAGCTCCTCCTCGTAGACCCAGTCGAACGTGCCGTTGATGATGTTGCCGCCGCCGTCAGCGGTGAGAGCGGTGATCCGGCCGTCGGTAAGATCCTCGACGTACACGTTCTGCTCTCGCACGTAGCCGACGCGCGAGCCGTCGGGGGA
>CAYSHI010000334.1:0-3541 GCA_964430745.1 uncultured Acidobacteriota bacterium
GGCTGATCTCCGATTCGTTCAAGAACTGGCGCGGCATGTCCGAGTCGGGCGGCCGGCGCATCAAGCGCTCGATCAACGTCGATTTCAACTCGATCCGCTTTCTGACGGACGAGGAAGTGCAACGCTTCAAGGATTTCGCGCTGCTGAAAGGCTACATCGAGGCCAAGGAGGCCGAGCTCGACGCGTATAACGAGGCGCTGGATGCCCCGGGTGAGTCGGGTGTGAACTTGAGGCGGCTGACCAACATCGGCACCTTCCGCGCCTACATCTACAACTACCTGAAGCATCACCCGAAGATTCACGACCGCATGACCCTGATTGTGCGGCAGCTACAACCGGGCACCGAAGGCCTGCCGATCGAGATCTACTGCTTCAGCAACGACATCGACTGGGTCGCGTACGAGGGGATCCAGGCCGACATCTTCGACCACATCGGCGCGATCGCGCCCGAGTTCGGTTTGCGCTTGTACCAGAGACTCGCCGGCGCGGATCTGGCGGGGCTTCGGGGGTAGCCGGGCGGTTGCTCAGATCACGTCGTAGTCCCCGCCGACCATCTCCCAGGATCGCGGATCGCGCAGCTGCTCGGGTGCCGGGTCTTTCTGCAACGGCAGCCAGTGGACACAGAACTCTCCCCAACTGAACAGGAAGCCCCGCCGCCGCAAGGCGCGGTAGAGGTCGGTGTTCGGGGCCGCAAGAGTGGCGACGGCGACCGCTCCGTCGTCCTTGCAACGAATGAGGGCAGCGTCGATGAGCTCGCTCGCGGTCTCCCGGCCGCTCGCGACAATCTCGGCGACAAAGGCGAACTGCCGGCCTTCGCTCTCCTCGATCCGATAGGCGAGATGGCCGGCCGAACCGTCTACATCGTGCGCCGTCAACACCGAGTACCGATGCCGGGGACAGCGGAGGTAGCGCCAGTGTATCCAAGGGGCGTCGTGTTGCAGGGCGAACGGTGAGGCGTCAGGGTCGGGGAGCGTCGGCAAAGGCGCGTCGGCTCCGGCGATCTCACGGATCTCGATGGCGGCCGCCGACGCCGCGCCGCGATCCCAGAGCCCGTTCCAGGCAGCCCCTACCCAGCGCCAGCGCTGGAAACCGGGGACCCCGAACCGCCGGGCCGCGATTGCCTCGGGACGGAGTGGCCGGATCAGCCAGCGCAGCGGAAAGAGATATTCCCACCCAAAGCGACGGTAACGCGGCTCCCCGCGAGCATTGAACGGTGAGAGCACGCCGGCGACCCCTGAGCGTCGCCAGTATTCGTGAACCCAACGGGCGCTCGTGGAGAAGATGCGACGGCCCCGGTACTCGGGCGCGGTCCAGAGATCCACGAGCACCAACGCATCCACGGTGCCCGTGGGTAGGCGCAACCGGCGGGGCATCGCCGCGTACTGAAAGATGGGCCGGTCGTCATCGTCGACCGCCAGCCACACGTTTTCCGCCGGCGACGGGAAGGTCTTGAGCTTCCAACGCCAGAACTCCGGGCTGATCCGGCGTCCGAAAACGCGCTCGAACTGCCGTACGATCTCGTGCTCGTCGCCGGCTCGGTATCCGCGCAGACGCCACCCGTCGCCGCAGGGCAGAGGATTCGAGGGGCCGCCCTGACTCATGACGCCAGGCGCAACAGCCGGCGCCGCTCAGCGAGACCACGAAGGTAAGCCAGAGGATCGCTCCAGGCGTAGTAGCGCAGGCCGCGAAAGACGCGACCCGGCGGCCGCGGGGGTGGATCGTGGTGCAGGCGCTCGTACTGATCCGCCGTCAGCCGCCAGAGCTCTTCGGCGCCCGCAAGCCGGTAAAGCCTGCCCAGGTAGCGCCGGTGTCGCAGGCACGGATCGAGGGATGCGCGCTGCGACCGGTGCGCGTCCAGCGCGTCGCGCAGCTGGCCGTCGGACGGGTCGATCTCGACGATGAGGTTGGCGAGCATCGGCGTCAGCGGTACCTGGATGGGGTAGATCCTCAACTCCGGCCGCGGCGGCCGTTCGGAGTCGGTAAAACGGAGAGCGCTCGCTAACGCCCGGGCGACCTTGTCGTGCTCGGGATGGAAATCGATCCGCGAGGGTGCGTAGATGATATCCGGTCGAAATCGCCCGATCGCCTCGACCAGGCGCCTCTCGAGGCCCTCTGCTCGCCACTCGCCCTCCGGCACGCCGATCCAGTCGAGCTCGACGTCAAGACACACTGCGGCAGCTTCCAACTCCGCCCGGCGCGTGACCGCCATCTGTTCGGGCGCTAGCCCCAGGGACCGCGAGCGGCGGCCGTCGGTGGCACAGCTCACCAGCACCCGATCGCCACGGCGGCGGTGCGCGAGGATGGCGCCGCCACAGCCCGCGCTTTCGTCGTCGGGATGGGGCGCGACCACCAGCACCCGGCGACCTCCGGACGAGCTCCAGACCTCGGGTGAGGCCCCGAGCACGGGCCGGGACGCGCGGAAGCCCGCGGACCAGAGGCCCTCGAAAGTACCTTGGACGCCCCGCTTGAGGACCTTCTTGATGCGACTGCCCATCACCTGCATCGCCGGGTTGGCGGTCTCGGGTGCACCTCGACGCCGGCGGCCGGTGGACGGGGACTCGGTTGTGAGACGGCCGGGTCCCTTCACCTATCCCCCAAGCACCTCACGGACGGCGCGGTGGGCCTCGCCGAACGAGGCCTCGGTCATGGCGTTGTTCGCGGCGTCGCTGTTGGCAACGGCGATGCGGCCGAAGGGCCGGCGGGCGCGCAGCCACGGACGCTCCCGCACCGGCCACTCGCTGGTCCACGCCACCTCGTCCGTCGTGGGGTCGTAGCCGAAAATGTAGCCGTGGGGCCAGCGGTTGACGGTGATCGCCTCGATGTCGCGGGCCGGATCGAAACCGCCGCCGCTGAGCATGCGCCCCAGCTGATCGCGGACCTTGCGTTCGAACTCCTCGAAGGTCGTGACCTGCAGCTCGTACATTCCCTCGATCCACTGTTCGGGCGCCGGCAATCCCGGAGCCAGCGGCACCCGGTAGAGTTGCAGCACCATCGGCTCGTCCGGTGTGCGCGGGCAGCGATACTCGCCCATGCTGACCGGATCGCACAGACCCACGGTGTCGTGATAGCTCCCGGGGCAAAACGCCTCACGGAGCCCCAATCGCTGGAAGGCCTGCCAGTTCCGGATCAACACGCTGGTGTACACCTTGGGCGCCTTCAGCGCGTACGACAGGGCCTCGCGCTGCGCATCGGGAAGCTCCGGACACATGTAGGGAATCATCGCGTTGTAGCAGGCGAGCACGCAGGAACGGCTTCGCACCCGCCGAGCCTGGCCCGCGCGCACGTACGTAACCTCCACCTCTCTCGAAGTTTCGTTTTCCCCGACGTGTCGCACGTGCACTGCGGTGCTGTTCAGCCGGATCCGCACGGGTGAGCCGTCGCGATCGAGCTGCCCGTAGTCGAATCGCGCCGTCACGATGTCCTCCGCGCTACTGCCGGGTGCGGAGGCGGGAATCATGCTCCGCACCAGCAGACGGGCGATCGAAGCGTTGCCATCGGGGAAGCGGAAGTACTGCGCGCTGGTGGGCGTGTTTTCGGGAAA
>CAYSHI010000335.1:0-7435 GCA_964430745.1 uncultured Acidobacteriota bacterium
TGTTCGGCGCCGAGCACGCCAACGTGCAACCGCATTCGGGTACGCAGGCGAACATGGGGGTCTATTTCGCCGCCGTCAAGCCCGGCGACACCATACTCGGCATGGACCTTCCTCACGGCGGCCACCTCTCACACGGCCACAAGCTGAACTTCTCCGGCCAGCTTTACAACGTGGTTTCCTACGGCGTGAACCGCGACACCGAGCTTCTCGACTACGACGAGATGGCCGCCAAGGCCGAAGAGCATCGGCCTGCTCTGATCGTTTGTGGCGCTTCGGCGTACCCGCGCACGATCGATTTCGCCCGCATCCAGGAAATCGCCAATAGCGTCGGCGCGCGCGTGATGGCGGACATTGCACATCCCTCGGGCCTGGTAGCAGCCGGGCTTTTTCCGAACCCGTGCGAGCACGTCGACTACGTCACCTCGACCACGCACAAGACGTTGCGCGGACCGCGCGGTGGCCTCGTGCTATGCAAGGAGGAGCACGCAAAGGACGTCAACCGTGCTGTTTTTCCCGGTGCGCAGGGCGGCCCCTTCATGCATCTGATCGCGGCGAAGGCAGTGTGCTTCCACGAAGCCCTGTCGGAGGGGTTCAAGGGCTATGCGGCACAGGTCATCGTTAACGCCAAGGCGCTCGCCGTCGCGCTGGCGGAGCGCGGCTATCGCATCGTTTCGGGCGGCACCGACAGCCACATCGTGCTCGTCGACGTGGGCGCCGCCGGGCTTACCGGCAAGGAAGGCGAGGCCTGGCTCGACACCGCCGGAATCGTGGTCAACAAGAACACGATCCCCTTCGACGAGAACCCGCCGCTGGTAACCTCTGGGCTGCGCCTCGGCACCGCCGCGGTGGCGACGCGCGGCATGGAAGAAACCGAGATGGACCGCATCGCCGACTGGATTCATCGCGTGCTCGAGTCCGGCGGCGACGCGGCGATCTGCGAGCAGGTGCGCACAGAGGTCGACGAGGTCTGCCATGGCTTCCCGATCTACGACTGGCGCCTGCAGCAGATGGTCTGAGGCCGTCCGGACAGCGCGCGGGATCCTTGGTAGACTACCGCCACTTCGGCCCGGCGGACCGGCCGAGGCTCGGCAGCGGCGAACTGACCCGCACGACGGTGGCGCAACGGGAGGTCGAACCATGAAGTTCTTTCTGGACACGGCAAACATCGACGAAATCCGTCAGGCCGCCGAGCTCGGCCTCATCGACGGCGTCACCACCAACCCCTCGCTCGTCGCCAAGGAAGGGCGCCCCTTCGAGGAGCTCATCCACGAGATCTGCGAGGTCGTCCAGGGTCCGGTGAGCGCCGAGGTGCTGGCCACCGAGTCCGCGGCGATGGTCGAAGAAGGGCGCCGTCTCGCCGGGATCCACGAGCACGTCGTGGTCAAATGCCCGCTGATTCGCGAAGGGCTCAAAGCCACCCGCACGCTGGCCAAAGAAGGCATCCGCGTCAACGTCACGCTCTGCTTCTCGCCGACGCAGGCCCTGCTCGCCGCCAAGGCGGGAGCGGCCTACATCTCGCCGTTCGTGGGGCGGCTCGACGACATCAGCTACGACGGCATGGAGCTGATCCAGCAGATCATGACGATCTACGAGAACTACGGTTTCGGCACCGAGGTGCTGGTGGCGTCGATCCGCCACCCCAAGCACATCCTCGACGCCGCCCTCATGGGCGCCGACGTGGCTACGATCCCGTTCAAGGCGTTCGACGCCATGTTCAACCACCCGCTCACCGACAAGGGGTTGGCCGCCTTTCTCGCCGATTGGGAAAAGGCGCGCGACAGCGTCGCCCCCGAAACCGTCAAGACGTAGGACCCGGGGCCGCCGTCCGTGTCGATCGAAGACCGCTTCGGAGAGCTTGAGCGCCGCGAAAAAGAGGCGCGCGCCGGTGGCGGTGAAGCCCGCATCAAGCGGCAACACGACGCCGGCAAGCTGACGGCACGGGAGCGGCTCGACCTGCTGCTCGACCCCAACACCTTCGAGGAGCTGGATCGCTTCGTCGTGCACGGCTGCCGCGACTTCGGCATGGAGGAGCAGCAGGTGTCGGGCGACGGCGTGGTGTGCGGGCATGGCCGTATCGACGGCCGTCTGGTCTACGCGTTCGCGCAGGATTTCACTGTCTTCGGCGGCAGCGTCTCGGAGGCGAACGCCGAGAAGATCTGCAAGGTCATGGACCTGGCGATGAAGATGGGAGCACCGGTGGTCGGCCTCAACGATTCCGGCGGCGCGCGCATCCAGGAAGGCGTCGCATCTCTCGCCGGCTACGCCGACATCTTCCTGCGAAACACGCTGGCTTCGGGAGTCGTGCCGCAGATCTCGGCCATCATGGGACCGTGCGCCGGCGGCGCCGTCTACTCGCCGGCGATCACCGACTTCGTCGTCATGGTCGAGGACAGCTCGTACATGTTCCTTACCGGGCCCGACGTGCTGCGCACGGTGATGCACGAGGAGGTCACGGCGCAGGACCTCGGCGGCTCCGAGGTGCATAACACCCGCAGCGGGGTTGCTCATTTCGCCACCGTCGACGACCGCTCCTGCCTGGCGCTGTTGCGCGAGCTCATGTCGTATCTGCCGTCCAACAACAAGGAAGACCCGCCCCGCATCGAGCCCACCGACGACCCCGAACGCGCCGACGAATCACTCGACACGCTGATCCCGGAAGATCCCAACAAGCCGTACGACATCGTCGGGCTCATCCACGGCGTCGTCGACAACGCCGAGTTTCTGCAGGTACACGAGCGTTTTGCACGCAACATGGTCGTCGGCTTCGCGCGCCTGCACGGCATGCCGGTGGGGGTCGTCGCCAATCAGCCCGATCATCTCGCCGGCACGCTCGACATCGACGCCTCGGTGAAGGGCGCGCGCTTCGTGCGCTTCTGCGACGCCTTCAACATACCGTTGGTGGTATTCGAGGACGTGCCGGGATTCCTGCCCGGTACCGAGCAGGAGTTCGGCGGCATCATCAAGCACGGCGCCAAGCTGCTGTACGCATTTGCCGAGGCCACGGTGCCGAAGCTGACGGTGATCACACGCAAGGCCTACGGCGGGGCTTATTGCGTGATGGCCTCGAAGCACATCCGCACCGATGCCAACTTCGCGTTCCCCACCGCCGAAATCGCCGTGATGGGCCCCGAGGGCGCGGTCAACATCCTCTACCGCCGCGAGCTCGCCGCCGCGGACGATCCCGAAGCACTACGCGCGGAAAAGGTCGCCAGCTTCCGCGACAAGTTCGCCAGCCCCTACATCGCCGCCGAGCGTGGCTGGGTCGACGCCGTCATTCGCCCCCGCGACACCCGTCGCAAGCTCATCAAGACGCTGCTGTCGCTCGACACCAAGGTCGACCGCAACCCGCCGAAGAAACACGGCAACATACCGCTCTAGCGCAGCGCGGCCCGGTCGGGTCACTCTCTCCAGAGACGCAGGCGAAGGCTGACGAGATCCGTGGAGACGCGCAGGATGGTCTTGAGGTTGGCCGTCTTCGAGGCTCCGCCGATCCGCGGACGACAACGCACCTCCGCCACGCTCACTTCGCACCCGGCGCGCAACACGCGGATCGGGAACTCGAAGTTGAGGAAGAACGAATCGGGCTCGAGCACGTCGGCATCGAAGAGCTCGCGGCGGAACAAGTAGGGGCCTTCGCAACGCAGATCGACCCCGTGGATGACGCGAATCAGCGTGCGCACGCCCCAGCTCAACAGCTTGCGCAGTCCTCCGTCCTCACGCTGCTCGTACACCGACAGCACCAGCGGGCAGCCGCTCCGTGCCGCCTCGGCCCGCAACGTGCCGACGGCGGCCGGTTCGATCTGGCCGTCCGCGGGCAGAAACGTCACCCAAGGGCCGGCAGCCGCCACCGTTCCGGTCTTGATGCCCGCGCCGATGCCCCGCTTGCGCGGGTGGCGGAGAACCTTCGAGCGAGCTCCGCCGAGGGCCTTCTCGGCGATAGCAGCCGTGTCGTCGGTCGAGCCGTCGTCGACGAACAGCACCTCGGCCGAAGGCTCGTGCTCTCCCAACCACGCGAGTAGCTCGTGCAACACGGGGCCGACGTTGTCGGCTTCGTTGCATGCCAGGACGATGACGCTCAACGCCTCGGGCGGCGCTTGCTCTGGGGTGTGAGAAGGGCGCGCCATGGCGGGGATGCTATCGCAATTCCGGCCCCGCACCTCGCGCAGGGCAACGCCTTGCCGATCCACGCGAGGGCCCTTCCCGATTGCCGACTGTGAGGAAGGGTCCAACTAAGTAGAATGGCGGCACCACGAGCGAGGATTCGGGTCACACGAGATGCCCAGCGCAGCGAAAGACGACAGCGACGGACCGCGAGCGTCGGAGGCCGAAGGCTTCGCGACGACGAGGCAACGCCTGGACGCGGCCGGAGCCACCGCGGTATTCGCCGCCACCACCCTCTTCATGCTCATCGCCGCCTATCCTCGGCAGTGGACGCTCGGGCTGCTCATCAACGACGAGTACTGGCACGCCCAACTGGCGCGGAATCTGTTCGAGGGCAGGGGGTACGTCAGCAATGTGATGTATCCGCTGCAGGCGTCGGCGGTTGACAGCCTGCCGGTGCCGGAGCCGATGAAACAAGCCGGCTACCAGCTACTGACCGCGCTCGCCTGGCTGCTGACCGGAGAGAGCGTGCGCGCGATGCTGGTTGTCGCTGCGCTCGGGCTCGCCGGATTCGCCGCTTCGGTCTATCTGCTGGCGCGGCATCTGGGCTGGTCGCGGGGGATGTCGCTGTTCGTCGTCGGAGCCACGGTTCTGCATCCGATCATGGCTCAATACGGGGTGCAGGCGCTCCCCGAGTCGCTCTATTTCGCCTGCTTCACGTTGACCCTGCTGGCGATCCTGCGCGGCACGACCAGGGACATCGTCGCGGCGGGAGCGCTGAACGCGGCGCTCATGCTCGTCAAGGGCCACGGGCTGATCTACCTGCCGCTGTTCGCCGCCTTCTTGTGGGTTCGCGGCTCGGGATCGATCGGCGAAGCGCTGCGACCGACGGCCGCCAAGCTGCGCGCGGCGGGAGCCTACGTGGGCATGGTCTTCGCCACGTTGATCGTTGCCTCGTGGGTGCTACCGGCGGGATCGATCCAGCTCTTCAACGCCTCGGGAACGTACTCCCACGGCTTGCTGATCGAGGTCGGGCGTATCACCTCCGACGTCCCCTATCTGAGCGTCGATCCACCCGCCGCCTGGACCTACATTGCGGAACACCCGGACGAATACCTCGGCAAGGTGGCGCGCATGGTGCGTCGCACCAAGCTGATGGTCAACGCGCTGTCGGGCCCCGCAATGGCGGGCATCCTGTTCCCCGCGCTGATCCTGTCCTGCTTGCTTCTCGTCTTCGACACGCTGCGGCCGGGGCGGTTTCTCCCGGGTGCCACCGAAGGCGAGCATGGAACCGGCGGGGAACACTCACGTGAAACCCGTGCGGGAGGCCACCGGGGAAGCTCCGCCGAGCCCTATCTTCTTTTCATCGCCGTTATCGGATGGTCGTTGATGGTCTTCTGGCCGATCTATCTTTCCGCCCGGTTCATCGCCCACACCCTGCCGCTGATGCTGTTGATCTGCCTGTATGTAGGGTCGCGGCTTGCTCCCCTGGCGAGGCCTCTCCCGGCCGCGCTGCGGCGCACAGCCGTGGTGGCGGCCGTCGTCTACCTGGTCGCCTACCCGGCGGCGGCGACCTTGTGGGAGTCGTACCGGAGCCCGATGAAGCGCATCGGCTCCCTGCTTGCCGTGCGCTACGTCGACTACGCGCGCGTCGCCGACAATGTGGAGGCCTTCGTCGCCCCGGAGGCGGTGATAGTCTCCGACATGGCGCACGAGATCGCCTGGCTCACGGGAAGTCGCGGCATCATCTTTCCGAACACCGAGGGAGATCTCGAGTACCTGATCTCACGGTTCGACGTCGAGGCGCTGTACGAGCATCCGCGTTTCGCCCGCGACTGGCCGCTGATTCGCGAGCGGTTCACGCTCGTCGACGACGCGCACGGAAAGCTCTGGGTGCGCCGGCCGCAACAGGAGTGAGGTGGAGGGCCGCGGGCGGCCGTCGTCCCGGCCGCTACCGGACAGAACAGCATGGCCGTTCCCGAGCTCAACATCGATCGCTGCGCGAAGCTGGTTGAACGCGCCATCCGGGATTTCGAGCTCGATCTCGACGGCCTCTCCGTGCTCACCGAAGCGGCGAGCGGGCCCTTCGTGTTCACTCCCCTGGTCGCCGCGCTGGCCGGCGCGCGGACGGTTCGCGCCCTGACGAGAGATTCTCACTACGGCTCCGCCCTCGAGGTCACGACGCTCACCAACGAGCTCGCCGCCCGCTGGGGTGTTGCCGACCGAGTCGAAGTTCTCGTCTCCCGCGACGATCCCGGGATCGGCGAATCCGACGTGGTCACCAACCTCGGCTTCGTCCGACCACTCGACCGGTCTTTCCTGGAGCGGCTGGGCGGCTCCTCGGCCGTCGCTCTGATGTTCGAGCCGTGGGAGCATCGCGACGCGGACATCGACCTCGCGGCATGTCGCGAGCTCGACATCCCCGTGCTCGGCACCAACGAGGACGACCCGCGGCTCCGTACGTTCGGATACCTACCGGGGATCGCCGCGAAACTGCTGCTGGAGCTCGGGATAGAGGTGTTCGGCTCTCGCGTCCTCCTCGTTTCCGGCGGCAGGTTCGCCGCCGAGATCGCAGAGGGGCTCGCGCGAATGGGCGCGGACGTCGAGCCGTTCCCCCCTCCCCTGCCTCCTGGAGATGCGATCTTCGCGGCCGCCGTATCCCGTGCCGACGCCATGATCGTGGCGGACCACCCCGCGTCCGCCCCGGTACTCGGCGCCGACGCCGCCTACACGAGCCGCGACTTGCTGAGAATGAACCCGGGGCTCGGCTTCGCCCACATCGCGGGCGCCGTCGATGCGGGAGAGATCGCCGACTCCGGCATCGCCCGAGCTCCCGAGCGCATCGCGGCGGCGGGCTCCATGAGCGTTACCGCGGGGTATCTCGGGCCGAAACCGGTTATCGACCTTCATGCGGCGGGATTGCGGGTCGGCGCAGCCCTGTCGCAGGCCCGGCGTGGCGGGCTCGACGCAGCGCAAGCGGAGAGCAGCGTGTCGGCAAGCTTGTCGTTGGCGCGCGGGTTCGACAGGAATTCTGAGACAATCTCCTGATATTCAGGGCCCTTGGCATTCACGGCCCTCGGCGCGGGCGCCCGGGGCATCGAGCGGAGTCGTCATGAAGCATGAAGGAGCCCTTCCGGTGGTCGTCACCGGAGTCGGCGGGGCCACTCTGGGAGAGCAGTGTCTGCGATGCCTGCGACGGGCCTCCACCGACTACCTGATCATCGGCACGGATCTGGTGCGCGAGAGCCTCGGGCTGGCGCTCGCCGACGTCGCCCACTTCGTCATCCTCGCCACCGAAGACGACTACATCCCCGAGATGCTGCGCATTTGCTCG
>CAYSHI010000336.1:0-7437 GCA_964430745.1 uncultured Acidobacteriota bacterium
TCGCGCGCGGTGCGCTGGCGCAGACGCTGAATGCGCGCGGCAAGTTCGAGGAGGCCGAACAGGTGTTTCGCGCCGGCATCGGGCCCCTCGAGGAGGGCCTCGGCGCCGAGCACGCCTACGTGATCGACAACAAGAACAACCAGGCCCTCCTTTGGCTGAACGCCGGCAAACTCCAGGAAGCCGAAGCGCTTCTGCGTGATCTGATCGCCACGCTCGAAGGCAGGTACGGCGTCGGCCACCCGCCGACCGCACCGCACCTCCAGAACCTCGCGGTCGCGCTGACACGCCTCGGGAAACGCGACGAGGCGCGCGCCACGTTCGAGCGGGTGGCGGTCATGTACCGCGAGTCGCTGGGCAAGGACGCTTATATGCGGGCCCTACCTCTACTGTCGCTCGCCGACCTCCATCTGACCGACCTGCGCCATCGTGATGCCGAGGCGACTGCGCGCGAAGCCCTCGAGATCCTCGAGATCGCGCTGCCCGAGGGGCACTTCATCACCGCGGTCGCAGAGTGCCGACTGGGACGTGCCCTGGTCGGGCAAAGCCGGCCCGACGAGGCCGAGCCGTTCTTTCGGCGCGCAACGGCTCCTCTTATCGCCAGCCAGACCGTGCCGCAGTACCGTCGCGAATGCCTCACGGCCGCGGCGGACTACTGGGACGGACGCGGCGAGACCGCCGAGGCGGCCCGGCTGCGGGCCGCCCTCGACGACTCGGGGAACTGACGCGCGGCGGCGCGTGCTCAGCCGCCGATTTTGACCAGCTCGACGCGACGGTTCTGCTGCTTGCCTTCGGGCGTCGCGTTGTCGGCGGCGGGCACGGTCTCGCCGAAGCCCTCGGCCTCGAGGCGGACAGCGTCGATGTCGAATGCCTGCACCAGGTACGACTTCACTGCCGCGGCGCGCCGCTGCGACAGCTCGAGATTGTAGGCATCCTCGCCATCGCTGTCGGTGTGGCCCTCGATCGAGAGCTGCAGATCGGAATGGGAGGTCAGCATGTCGCCGATCTCCCTCAACGTACCCGTCGATTCGGGCTGGATCACGTCGCTGTCCACGGCAAAGTAGATGCCCTGCGTGGCGACGCGGCCCTCGGCCTCGAGGCGATCGTAGAGATCGAGCCCGCCGGCGGCGATACGGATCGGCCCGATCAACGCGGGCATCTCCTCGTACGCGTAGGCGATCGTGAAGTAGAGCGTCTTGCCACGTGGGAAGACGGCGTTCGGCGCGTTGGCGACGCGGTGATCGTCCAGGTACACCTTCATGTAGCCGCCATCGGCCATGACGCGGACCGTCACCAGCGCCTCGCCGCTCGCGCCCTCCCTGCGCGGGGTCGTCACCCGCGGGCCTTCGTTTCTGACAGGTATGAGCCCGGCCTCGACGGTCCGCAGCACGATAGCCGAGCCGGCGAAGTCGCGGTTGCCGTGGTCGATCGGCGCGGTGCTGATCTTCAGGGAGGCGTTGCCGTGCTGGACGCTGGCCGGAAACTCGATCGTGAACCGCTCCGGCAGCGTTTCCGGAAGCT
Source organism: uncultured Acidobacteriota bacterium (assembly GCA_964430745.1). GTDB lineage: Bacteria > Acidobacteriota > UBA890 > UBA890 > UBA890 > CBDCGW01. Next base: position 1,519 of record CAYSHI010000336.1, read on the forward strand.
CCACGCTGATCGTGCCTCCCGATATGCCGCGGATGAAGCGCTGACCCTGCCACTCGACCACCTCCCAGTTGCCCTCGAGCAGGTCGAACGGACGCGGGAAGTCTCCGACCCTGTCATCGCTGTAGTCGTCGTAGAACAGAACCCGGTCTCCCGGAACGAAGTCGTAGTTGGCCCACGCGCCCTCGCCCGGCCGCGTCGCCTCACCTGCTTGCTTGGACGCCTCCTCCGGATCGGTCAGCGGCTTGCCGTCCTCGTCCGTGATCAGGTTGCCAGAGCCGTCCGTCATCACGGGCGTCTGGCCGTTCGCCTCGGCCTGCTGGATGCAAGCTGCATCATAGAAAGCGCAGCGCACCCCCTCGCGGACGAGCCGGTCGATCTCGGCGGCAAGCCCGTCTTCGGCCGCCCGCGTGGCGCGCCGGGCGAGGCCGCCGAGCTGGGCTTCAGCGGCCGGGGCAGACACCAGCACCAGCGCGATGGCAGTAACACACGTAGCCGTAAACGAGCGATTCATCATGGTCGACTCTCCTGTCTCCGTTGGATCTTCGGGCTTCCCTCATCACATCCAGCGTTTTCGAAGCCCACAACCCGACACCTCGGCCGCCGAACCGGTCGCGTCGGCGAGGCGATTTTCGAATGGGGGTGTCGGTAATGGGGGCTGAAATGAGCAGCTTCACGAGAGGAATCCGGCGGAGGTTTACCGCCATCGCGGTGACGTTGCTTGTCACGGCAACGTCGCCCGCGGCCTTTGCGTAGGAGTACTCCGAGGAGTTCCGTGCGGGATTCCGTGCAAGGACAGGGTTTGCGGCGACGCCGCGCCAAACCCGTCCTCCGAGCTCAAAATCCGGTATCCGCAAGGATGTGAGGTTCGAGTCCCTCCCTCGGTACTACGAACCGCGTCGCCCCCTGGCCCGAGCCGCAGTAGACTGCGCTCATGGAGTCCAAGCTTCCCGACATTTACGTCAGCGATCGACCGATCGATCCCGAACTCTTGCGCGTGATTGTCGATCGCTTTTTCGGCGACATGGTCAAGCTGGTCGTCGACGTGCGCCAACGGCTAGTGGCGGTGGGCGGTGAGCTCCACGCCGATGCGGAGGCGATTCTGCTCGACCGCGGCAGCAAGCAAGCCGACCTGTGGGGGGCAAACTACTATCCGGGGCTCGGGCCTGAGGATTGCATCCAATTCACGGCGTTGATCAACATCCGGCCGACACAAGGCAACCGCTCCATGGAAGTTCAGGACCCAGGGCTGCGAGAAACCATGTGCGTGATCGTGCACGAGTTGGTGGGAAGAGGAGATCCGCTGTGAGCGCACCTTCTCAGCACTCCCGGCTCTCCAGCGACCGATGGGCCGGATTCCCCTATGAACAACAAATCCTCATGATCGCCAACGAAGTGCACCGAACGGCGCGCCTGATCGATCTCGGCGCCTGGGACCGAGTGCATCCCGGGCTCGAGCGGGTTCTGCAGTTGACCGACTTGACGATCTCGTGTGCCTCGTCGCCAACGCGGCGCCGAGAGCTCCTCCGATGGCGCGACATCATGGCCATTCTCTACCTGGACGAACAGCCCGACGGGGACATGCACGAGAGAGCGTTTCTCTGCCTGCTGCAGTTCACTCCGACCGCGTTTCAGCAAACGGCCGCGCTATTCGGCCATCAAGACAGTGGCTCAGGCAGCGATCTTCAAGGCGGGTAACAGCGCCTAATTCGGAATCCGGTATCCGCAAGGATGTGAGGGTTTCGAGTCCCTCCCTCGGTACTAATCAGCGTCGCCTGAGCATCTCGTCGTAGCCGGCGTGGGATCCGATCCAGAACCAGATGATCGCATCGCCCTCGACGACGCCGAGTGCACGCCAACCGATGCCGATTCGGACCGAGTAGATGGGTCGGCTCGGATGCACGCGCTTGAATTGGAGGCCGGGGTGTCCCGGGTCCTCCGCCCAAAGTCGGTAGCCTGCGCGAGCGCGACTGCGGATGTGCGGCGGTAGCTCAGCGAAGAGCTTGCGGAATCCGTCTGTGACGTAGGACCTCAAAGCTCGTCGAGCCCGAGCTCCGCAGTCTTCCCTTCATCATGCTCTCTGACCGCTTGGTCGGCGAGCTTTTCCAGCGCTGCGGCCGAATCCGCAAGGCTCGTATCCCACTTCGCTTCGTCGGCGAGCTCTCGCAAGAGTCTGGCAGCGAGCTGGTCCTGAAGTTCTTCGGGCAGCTTTGACGCCGCGTCGAAAGCCTTCGTGAGCAGATCGGTCATTGGTAGTCCCGTGTTCCGTTTGACCTTCGTGATCAGCCAAGCGTTGGCCGCCCACGCCGAGTTCTGGTCTTTATTGTATTAGATGGCTATTTCTGTCCGGAGTTCGGCGGCTGAAAGGCTGATCGTTCCTTTCTTTGTCCCCAGCGGCCATCCTTGCGAGACACGGGCTGTCTGACTACGCTGGCACCGGCGCGTCAGGGTGCCACCGAGTCCGCGGGCAGGACGGCGTCCACCTGGTCGGTTCGTATTTCGCAGCAGCGATGATCTCTTTTCTGCTCGAGCACGCGGACTCCGGGCGTTCGGCCACGCCAGGCGCGCGGCCACGAAAGGAGCTCGTCGTGACGATCCCTCCAACGCGAAGACTCCCCGAGCACCCAGACCTCGCCCAGCTCCGCCGCCAGGCCAAGGAGCTGCGCAAGGCATACCTCTCGGGTGATCCGGAGGCCGCCGCGACCGTCGGCGCGCATTTTCGCGATCCCGATTCCGCCGACTTCGCGCTGCACCGCGCGCAGCTTGTGCTCGCCCGCGCCTACGGTTTCGAAAGCTGGCCCAAGCTCAAAGCGCACGTCGACGGCGTCAACGTCGCAGGGCTGGCCGAGGCGGTCCGCGTCGGTGACGTCGATCGCGCCCGCGTAATTCTCGAGGTAAGGCCCGAGCTCGTGAACATGGAGATGGCGGAGGACAACTCGCACCGGGCCCTACATTACGCGGTGCTCGAGCGGTCGCGGGATATGGTGCGCTTGCTGATGACCCACGGTGCCGACGCTCGCCAAGGCATCTATCCACTCCGCGACGCCACCAGCCCGCTGATCATCGCGACCGAACGAGGCTATGACGAGATCGTCGCGATCATCCGGGAAGAAGAAGCCCGCCGCGAGGCTGTTGCGGTCGAGCTCGAGACGGTGTCGAACCAAGCCGCCGAACCGGACCCGCTATCGTCCGAGCCCCTGGCCGATGCTGTAAGGCGAGACGATCCTGAAGCTCTCGCACAACTTCTCGGGCAGGGCCTCAACCCCGACGAACCCACACGTCTCGAGGACTTGGAAGATCCTGTGTATTCGTCGGGAGGTCCGTTGTGGCATTGCGCGATCGCCGGCAAACACGCTCTGGCCCAAATGCTCCTCGAGCACGGGGCCAACCCGAACGCACAGGTATACGCGGGAGGCTCGGCTGTATTCCAGGCCTACGGCCAACGCGACAAGCAGATGGTCGACCTACTGGAACGCCATGGCGGTGTCGCGGATGCGGCGACGCTCGCCCACTATCGGATCACGGACCGGGCGGTAAGGTTGCTCGCGGAAACCGACACGGGAGCGCTGCCTGACGGCGTCCAGAGCGCGGCAGAGTTGGTCGAAGAGATGCTCTGGGGCGCGGCCTGCGGTGGCGACCCCGAGATCGTCCGCGAGTCGCTGGCCCGGACCGACTGGCCACCGGAAGATGGGCGCTGGTATCGAATCCTGGAGCAACCGCTGCGGATCTGGAACCACCTGCCGAGCTTCTGGGCCAACGACGAGTTCGATCGAACGACCTACCTGACCTGTTTCGAGCTTGTAGTGGCCCGTTGCGACCCGAACGTGAGAGGGCGCTTCGGCTTGACGATCCTCCATGACCTGGCGGGGGCCCGCGCCCACGTCACCGACACCGAACAGGTGGCGTTTGCGACCTGCTTGCTGGATGCGGGAGCACGGCTCCACCTGCGCGACGATTTGTTGCGGAGTACGCCGCTGGGATGGGCCTGCCGCTGGGGGCGCATGGAATTCGTGAAGTTGCTGCTCGAACGCGGCGCCGACGCCGCCGAACCGGACGCTCGGCCATGGGCGACACCGCGAGCCTGGGCCGAGAAGCGCGGCCACAAGAAGGTACTCGAGATCCTGGAAGCAAGCGTCTGACAGGCCCTCGGCTACCCGAAGCGCAGCACATCCTCTCCGCAGGCCAACAGAATACTCGTTAGACGTGGTTCCGAAGTGTCCCTGTTCTGTCCCTGACAGGAGCGAAAACGCCGGAGGCCACCGCATTCCACGTAACGACGGAAACCCCCAACCTTCCTGGGATCCCGGCACGTTGTTGATATCAAAGGATTAGCACCGAGGGTCAAAAAGGGACTCAAAATCCGGTATCCGCAAGGATGTGAGGGTTCGAGTCCCTCCCTCGGTACTACTGTTTTCAACAACGCACAACGCATCAAGTTCTGCGGTCGCGCTACCGTCCCGTCTGATCTGCCGCGTTGCGGAGGGCTCCCGCGAGGTCCTCTCGGAGGTCGTCCACCGAAAGGCCGCAACCGACCATGGCGCGGAGGTTCATGTTGCCGGCGATGCCCGAAAAACAGTCCCAATAGGCAATGCGCATTTCATATTACGATCGGTTAGCGGGACGAGGCTCGACGACGTGCACTAGCACTGCGAGCCGGGACGCGGCTTGCGGTGGCTCTTCAAGTAGAGCTCTTCGACCTTCCGCCGGGCCCAGGGTGTTTTCCTGAGAAACGCGAGGCTCGATTTCACGGAAGGATCACTGTTGAAGCAACGGATATTGATGCGCCTGCCCAGCTCCTCCCAACCGTAGCGATCGTGAAGGCTCCGCACGATCATCTCCAGCGTGACGCCGTGCATCGGGTCCTTGGACTGGTGCTCGTTCGCTTCCATTTCTTGGAGTTTAGTACGTTGTCGACAACAGGCTCTCGGGGCATTCGCCCACAACTAGTCGGCCGGTTTCGGGCGCCTCAGCGCCCGAAACGGCTCCAGGGCGCGAAACCCCACCGACGGCCGCGCCGGTTCCAGAATCAGGCGGACGAAAACTCGGCGCCGTCGCCGCAATTCCCGGCGACAACGGTGCCGACACCAGGGCGACGGACGACGTCGAGGAACTTGCGTGGCGGTGGGTTCTCAGCCTCGAACGTCTGGCTCGATACCCTGACGATTCTCGCGTCGTAGCGACGGATCGCCCGTCATGTCGAGCAGACCCCGGATCGCGGCCGGGTCATTGGTCGTAGTCGCAGCCCGAAACCCCCGCGTGGTCCTCAGTGCTGAGGGTCGACGAGAATCTCGCCTGCGCCGGCCGCCGCGAGCTTGTCCAAAAGATCTTGAAAGCGCGGATCTTCGCGCAGTGGGTCGAAGTCACCGTCGTTGACGATCCACTCGCGCTGTCCGAAGCCCCCGGAGACAGCCGCCTCGAGCGCGTCCATAGCCTCGTCGATCTCCTCGATGCGCGAGTAGATGCAGGCGAGGCCGTAGAGCGTGTAGGGATCTTCAGGAGCGAGTGAGGCTGCCTTCTTGGCGTAACGGAGCGCTTCCTCGCGCTTTTCCAACTGCAGCAGGTTGTCGGCCGCCAGGTAAATCGCGCGCGGATCGTCCGGGTTCAGATCGAGGTGGCGCTCGAGCCGCTGCAGCGCCCGCCGTGCCGCTTCGTCGGCGCGCACGTCATCGCCCATTGTCCGGTAACTGAAGGCGAGCAAGGACGTGGCTTGGATGTCGTCGGGGTTCAAGCGGCTGGCCGTTTCGTAGAGGCTGCAAGCCTGTTCGTTTTTCCCCTGCACGAAGCACGTGCGTGCGTAAAAGTAGTAGGCCTCGTACAGGCGCGGATCGAGTCGGATGGCGAAACTACGCTGCCAGCGTCGCTGGTTGGGTGCACCCATTCGTCCACAAGCGAAGGTTTGGATAGATCGGCGTCGGCGGGTCT
>CAYSHI010000337.1:0-7617 GCA_964430745.1 uncultured Acidobacteriota bacterium
AGACGATGCCGTGGCGCATCGTGGAGGAGAGACAACGCCGTAGATGCGCCCATCTCGCAGCCATCCGTTGGACAGGCGGGATTCACCCGCGATCGCAGCGTTGCGCCTCGTCGACGATACCCAAGGCATCGCCTCCTCGCCGCGCCTTGCGCTCACCCCTGACTCCCGCCTGCGAACGTCACCCTATTTACGACGTGGGACACTACTCCGCCGTCTGCCGGAAATTCCGGGCGCATGTATGATCGGTCACGCGCTACCCCGGAGATCAGCATGAGAACGAAGCCCGACAGAACGTCCGACCGCCGCGCAGCAACCGATTGCCGCCTCGATCCGGCGTCACCCGAACGACGCCAAGCGCTCAAGACCTTCGGCAAGACGATCGGTGCACTCGCCGTGGGGTCAGCAGCGTTGTCGGCTACCGCATGTGCCGGTGCTTTCATCGATCCGGACGCGATTACCGAGATGCCGCTCGCCGACGTGCCCCAGGGCCGCAAGATGATCATGCACGACGACCGTCGCGTGGAACTACGACGAGACGGCGACCGCGTCGTCGCGCGTTTGATGATCTGCTCGCACGAGTTCTGCGACCTCACCTGGCACGAAGCGGAAGACAACTACCGTTGCACGTGCCACGAGGGGAAATTCTTCCCCGACGGCAGACCGAAATCGGGCCCCGTGAGCAAGCCGATGTTCGAGTTACCGACGCGCCTCGAAGGTGCGACCTTGATCATCGGTCCCGCCGGCGAGCTGACCCTTAGCGGTTAGCCGGCGCGCCCTCGATCCGCATCACCTGGCGAAAGAGCGTCACGTCGGTCAAGCGTCCACCGTGGGCGACCCACCCGGGCGGCCGCCCTGTTTCCATGCCCGCGATCGACGGAAGCCGCATCTGGAACTCCACCAGCAGTAGCTCCAGCGGCGTGCCGGGTTGCGCGGTACGCAGGTCGAGGGTCAGCACGCCACCAGGCGCCTCGCCGAAGTGTTGCAGCAACCAATCTCCCCGACCGGTGGCGGCGCCGTTCGGCGCCATGACATCGTTGACCGCCATGAGCTCGACGTCGGCGCCCGCCGCCGGCGACACGTTTACGAGCTCCGGGCCAACGGCCGGCACGACCTCCAGGCGCAGGCGACGCACCCCCGCTTCGGTGATGTCGAAGACAACTCGTGTTTGTGCCCGGGGGGCATCGATCGGCGGCGCTGGAGAAGCACGGTACGCGCGGTTGTTGCCGGCGAGGAAAGCGGCGAGATCTCCCGGCTCGGCGTCGCTGCTGACGAAGCGCTCGATCCAACCGTCGTCGCCTGCCTGCATGGTCGCCCACAGCGCGTCGCCTGACTCCCGGTCGATCGCGTACACGAGGTCGGAGGGAATCGGGCGCCGGCGCCCCGGACGGGCATCGACCACGCCGACCCCGGCGAAGACAACCGCGAGGCCGAAGGCCGACGCCGGCAACCACCAACCGTTGCGCTGCTGCGCCATATCGAATGTCGGCACCAGGAGAACCAGCAACAGCACGATGACGCCGGCAATCGCCGGGGCCGTGCTGATGTTGAGACCGATGTACAGCCCCCAGACGAGAGGAAACAAGAGCGCGACGATCGGCAGGCTCAACAGCGTCACAACCGCGAGATCGATCCACGACCAAGACCGGTCGGCGGAGCCGGCCAGCGCGTAGGCGACGGCAAGGGCGGCGAATACCGCCGGCCACAAGAACAGCATGCTGACACCCGGCACGTACCAGCCGGACAGCAGCGACAACCCGAGCGGAAGCGCCAGCGAGCCGAGCGCCAGCGAGGGCGTGCTGAAGCGGCGCCCGCCGAGCGAGAAGAGCTCGGCGACGATGCCGGTACAGAGCGCCGCGATCGCCAACCCGTACCAGGCTTCGTTGTAGAGAGCGCGACCGACGATCGAGCCGAGCTCGTGGTGAGCCCCTCGGACGATCAACCACAGGAGCCACGACGCGCCGGCTGCAGCGGCGATTGCCGCGACGGCCAACGCAAAACCCGCGCAAAACCCGCCGAATCCGACACGCCCCGCCTTCCCCCCGCGAATGATCAGCGCGACGACGAACAACGCCGCGAGAACGGCCAACGGAAACGCCCACTCGGCGGAGTACGTGATGAGCCCGAGAGGGCCGGCGCGAAAGAAAACGATGTCCGGGGCCGTCGTGGGACCCGACAAATCCAACCCGCCGAAATGCCGGGCGAGCGAGAGGGCGTGCTCTCCGTGGTGCTGGACGGTCGCCGCCGAAAGGTTGGCGACGGTATCGGTCGTTCGGTGGTAGCGATCGGCTCCCTCTGCCATGGCGAAATTCAAACCGGTCACGCCGGCCCGCTTGAAGACGCTGAAATCGGTGTCGTTGGGCAAACGCTGATAGATCTCGTAGTACAACGAGCTCCCGGTCGGATAGGGGTCGGCGCGGGCGAACTCGCGCACCACCCAGCCATTGTCGACATTGGTCTCGAACATCACCGCTTGGCCGGCGGCTCCGCGCGCCTCGAAGTTCAACAACACCTCGATCTCATCCCACCACGGATGTTCATCGACGAAGCCGCGCGCTCCCATGAGCCCGAGCTCTTCGGCATCCGTGATCAACACGTAAAGATCGTTGCGCAAAGGGTTGAACTGCTGCAGAGCCCGCACCGCCTCGAGGATTGCGACGACACCGCTGCCGTCGTCGCCGGCTCCGGGCGGAAGTTGCTGGCTGTCGTAGTGCGCCACCAGGGCGACGCCCCCCGTCGATGCGGCGCCGCGCCTGCGGGCAACGATGTTGCGGACGGTGACCGCACGGATGACGCGACCGGGCCGGCCGAGCACCGTGGTTTGCTGCACCTGTACTTCGAACCCCAGCTCTTCGAGCTGCGCAACGAGGTATTCACGCACGCGCCGATGTTCCGCCGAGCCCGACATGTGTTGACGAGCCGCGACGGTATCGAGATGTTGCATCGCGCGGGCGGCCGAGAAGCGCTCGGGGGGTGCGTCGAGCGGCAACGGCGCGGGCGGACGCTCGAGCCACCAGGCCCAGGCGACGGCCAGCATCGTGACCACCACGGCGACCTGCCCGAGCCATCGCGAGGAGCCGGCCGGCCGCACGGGATCACCCGTCCCGGCTGCGCGTCCGCGCGTGGCGCGTGGCGACGCGGGCTCGCCCACAGGTCCACGCGTAGCGCGTGGCGACTCGGGCTCGGTCCGATCGGGCTGCTTGTTCACGCCCTCCGACTCGCTCCTATCGGCGGTCCGGCTCATGAGGTTCCTTCGTACAAGTCGTCAGGACAGCAGCCTACCGTCCGGGATCGTAATCGGGATTGAGCTCCGAGGGCACGTAAGCACCGACGCCCTCACGCCATTGCTGCATCACGGCGCGCAACTCCGCCACCTTCTCGGGCATCTCGATCGAGAGGTCGCGCTCTTCGCCGATGTCGGCCGCCAGATCATAGAGCTCGAGCCTCCCGTCTTCGAAAAACTCGATGAGCTTGTAGTCACCCATGCGGACGGCGGCGACGGGCGTCGTGCGCCAGGGCCCGATCATCCGCCCGCCCTCGAGATACGCCGGAAAATGCCAGAAGAGAGGGCGATCGGTGAGCTCGATGCCGGCCGGACGCCCCATCAACAGAGGCGCGATGCTGACCCCGTCGAGCACTTGCCGCGGCGGCGCCGCGCCGGTGATCTCCAGCAGGCTCGGGTACAGGTCGGTGCCGATCACGGGAACCCTCGAGATGCTCCCGGGTCGCGTGAACCCGGGCCAGCGCACGATCAGCGGCTCGCGGATGCCCCCCTCGTAGAGCATGCCCTTCGAGCCGCGCAGCGGCGACATCGACGTGACAGTGCCGAGCCCACCGTTATCCGAGAAGAAGATCACCACCGTGTTATCGGCGATGCCCAGCTCGTCGAGCTTGCCGAGCACGCGGCCGACGCTGTTGTCGACGCTTTCGACCATCGCCGCGTAGCGCGGGTTGTCGTGGCCGTTTGCGCCCGGCTTGTCCCGGTACTTCTTCTCGAGCTCGGGCTGCGCCTGGATCGGCGTGTGCACCGCGTAGTGCGTCAGGTAGAGGAAGAACCGCCGGTCGACGTTGTCCTCCATCCATGCGAGCGCCTCGTCGGTGAGCCGATCGGTAAGATACTCGCCTTCGCCGCCGCTCTCCTGCAGACCGGGAATGCGCACGATATTGCCGTCGCCTCGCTCGCGCTCGTAGGGCCAGAAATAGCTCTGCGGCGACCCCCAGTCGTTGCCGGCGATATTGACGTCGAACCCCTGGTCGGTGGGAAGATTGCCCTCGCCGCCGAGATGCCACTTGCCCATGCTGGCGGTAGCGTAGCCACGCGCCGCGAGCGCCTCGGCAAGGGTAACCACTCGCAGATCGAGCGCGGTCTCGGTCTCCCGCACCTGAAACTTCCGGAGCCTCGCCTCTCCTCGATTCGACGGCGTTACCGAATAGATGCCGTGCCGCGGCGTGTACTGACCGGACATGAGGCTGGCACGTGACGGGGCGCAGTTGGGTCCGTTGGCATACGCGCTGGTGAACACCATTCCCTCACCGGCCAAGCGGTCGATGTTCGGCGTCTCGTAGTAGGCGCTTCCCATGTAGCCGACGTCGCGCCAACCCAGATCATCGATGTAAAGGAGGACGATATTGGGAGGAGATTGCGGAGCAGCCATCAGAGCGGTCACGGCCAGCAGCGCGATCAGCGCGGCAACAACGCCGGCCGCGTACCTTCGATCAAGACCCGTCCGGATCATCGGCCGATCCGCTGCTCGATCAAGGCCCGTCCGGACCATCGGCCGAGCCGTTGCCCGATAAAGGCTCGTCCGGACCATCGGCCAAGCCGCTGCCCGCTCACGTGTGCCGCCGGAAACCGCCTCGTGGGCTTCAAAAAATCACCTGCACCGTCTCTCCTTCAGGGGCGATCGAAAGGCCGGCAAGGCGCTGCGTCTCGCCCGTATCCGGTTCGCCGACCACGAGCGTATACGTCGCTGAGGCGTCGAACACCTTGGGGCGGAACGTCGTTCCCTCGGCGCGAATGGTGTAGATCACCTCACCGCTCGTCTCGTTGACGAGCTGCACCACCGGGTCCTGCAACCCGCTGACCTCGAGCGTCGGCAGATAGCCGACCTCGCCGCCGTAGTTGTCGAGCTGGTTGAACGTTACCGGCCACCCCAAGAACTGCTCGGCGCCGGGTTGCGCCGGGTCGACCCATCGCGGCCACGACTCGAAGACGATGTCGCGGGTGGCCTTGTCGAAGCGGATGATGCCGTAGCCGGGCACGCGATCGTAGAGGGCCGACGGCTCGGCCCCCGAGCGCACGGGGTTGGCAACGGCGTGCACCGTCATGCGGTTGCCGAAGCCATCGAGATGCTCACCCGTATAGGCCGGAGAGCCCGGCGCCCGATTGGCGCCCGGCGCCGGCGGATACCAACGACGCGGCCAGAGATTGGCGACCGACGGAACGACGAAGGCATAGGGCGCATCGTTGAATTCGTCGATGCCGTATTGCACGGCGCTGCCGAGATGTTGATCGCCGGCGACGTGCGGCGCGAACGCCTTGCGCATGACGCGCAGCGCGCGGTTGCGGCCGGACTGCGGCCAGCCTCCGGAATCGGCGTCGGCGGCCTTCTTGTCGCCCTCCACGTACTCGCCCTCCGAAGGCAGCTCGAGGCCGGGGATGACGGCGCCGCTGGTGTCGGCCCGCGGGATCGTCGCCAGATTGGAGAACAGGGTCTGCGACAGGAAAACCTTCATCCACGTGCCGCCGCCCCAGTCCTGCCCCCACTCCTCGAGGAAATCGAGCTGACGCCGCCCCAGAAGAACGGCCCGGGAAACATCGGAGTCGCGTGGGTTGAACCGCGGGTTCTGGAACCAGCCGTTGCGAATCCGCGCCGCCGGTACCGTCACGGCGGGAGCGGACTTGAACATACGGTCCGAAACCACCGCCATGCTCACGCCGCCGTAGTCGACGCTCGAATACCACACGGAGATGCCCTGCTCGATGGGCGTCGGGTCGGGTGGGTCGGGGTGGTGCGAGCTCTGCGTCTGGTGCACTGCGTTTACCCAGCGCGCATCCATCGTGTAGCCGCCGGAGTCCTGCGCCGTGATGTCGCCGACCGTCTCGCCTTTGCGGCCGCCGGCGCCCCAGATGTTGCCCTGGTAGACGTCGTGATCGTCGGGTGTGGCGATGGTCGGGATGTCGCGCATCAGGTCGCGAAACGACCACACGAACCAGTACCAGTGGTAAAGGTAGTCGAGCGCCGCCTCGTCATAGGGCTCGCGGACGATGCCGGCGAGGCCGCCCTCGTAGATCTGATCGCCGGCAAAGAACAGCATGTCGGGATCGTGATAGGCGACCGCCTCGGCCACCTCGCTGTGCGGAAACCAGATGCCCGACGAGTTCCAGAACCCGCGTGCGGAGGAATCACGATCGGGGCGCGCGGAAAAATGCTGGCAGTTCATCGATGCGAGGACGAAGTCCTCGCGCTGCGGCTCCGCGCGGATCGTTCCCTCGTACGTGTGCGTCCGGGTCTCGTCGCCCGCATCGCCGGCGGCCCGCAGCTCGTAAACGATGCGATACGGGGTATCGACGGAGGCGTCCCAGTTCGCGACCCGAAAGGGCATCGTGTACGACAGGTCAATGAGCTCGCCGGTGGCGACAGTTTCCCAGGCGCCGTTGCGCTGCACCTGCAGCTCGCCGGCGCGGACATCGTCGGCGCCGAGGGGACCCATCTGCGCCGTCATTTTCAGAGTGCCACCGCTCAGCGTGTGCATGGCCCCCATCAAGGGGCCGAACGCACGATCCGGATGGTGCACCACCTTCGAGCCGCTGAGGCTCCAGTCGCGAAACCAATATCCGGGACCGCTGGTGACAACGGGCGATTCGAAGGGGCGCAGGGGGCGCCCGTCGGCGGGTACGTTTTCCTCGGCGTGGCGGCTGTTGTGCGACAGCAACCCGACGTTGCCCGAGAAGAACTCCGCGGCAATGTTCTCGTAGGTTGCGCCACCCAGATCAGCGCCGGACGCCGCGTCTTGAACGGAGACGACGAGGCGGTACAGCGTCTCCTGAGACACAGCCGTCGCTTCCTCGTCGTCGTCGCGACGCAGGCCGGACGGCTCGGCCACCACGCTCAGGATCACATCCTCGAAAGCGTTGTCGGTGAAGTCGATCGACGCCGGATCGATCAGCGGCCACGCGTCGACGCTTGTCGACAGGTTCGCGCGCACCGACTTGGGACTGTCGATGGTGGTGTTGTCGCGCACCACCACCTTGCCGGTGCCGTCCAGGGCAACGATGAGACCGCCGTCCGGAGCCGGCCAATCGTGCACCAGCGCGCTGATGCGGTAGTCGACATCGTCGCCCCCGGCACCGATCAGAAATCCCGTCCAGGTGTTTTCGTGAGGCGCGCCGCCGGGCTGCAGCGGCCCCGTGCGGACGCTCATCTCCAGGCGTCCGGGTTCCTCCGAGAGGGCATAGGTCAACAGTTGCAGCGTGCGCATCGAACGCGTCGACGCCCCGGTGACGGCTTCGACACGACCGTCGGCGAGCCTCCAATCCTGGAGACGATTGCCGTAGTAGTCGGGCCCGATCCACGCGCGCTGCAGATCGGGGAGACGCATGTTGAACGAAGTGCCCTC
>CAYSHI010000338.1:0-10302 GCA_964430745.1 uncultured Acidobacteriota bacterium
GATCCCGGAGCCATCGGGCGCACCGGGGTGACCGAGAAGAGCCTCACGCTGCAGCTCTCGCAGACCCTCGCCTCGCGGCTACGCGCCGCCGGATACGAGGTGTCGATGACTCGCGACGACGACAGCACGGTGAGCCTGGAGGAGCGAACGGAGTTCGCCAATCAGGTCGATGCCGACCTGTTCGTATCCATTCACATCAACTCGGCGCGCAATCGCAAGCTGCGGGGTTTCGAGACCTACTACCTGAATCTGGCCAACGACCCGACGGCCGCCGAGACGGCCGCGCGCGAGAATGCTCCCGGAGGCGCCGGCAGCATGGGTGATCTCGACGAGACCCTCGATCTGATCGTACAGAACGAATTCCAGGGAGCTTCGGGCGAGCTTGCGGCATCGATCCAGGACAGTCTGGTCATGCACGTTGCCAAGGAATACGACGATGTCCACGACCTCGGAGTGAAGACCGCTCCGTTTTTCGTCCTCGTCGGCGCCAAGATGCCGGCGGTGCTGGTCGAAACTTCGTTCGTCAGCAATGAGCAGGAGGAGGCCTGGCTGAAGACCGGTGACTACCGCTCGGAGCTGGCTGAGGCACTCGAGATCGGCCTGCAAAGCTACGTGGACAAGCGAAAGGCGACGGTATCGAGCAGTCGCTGAGCTTCGCCAGTTAGCGGGCAGAGGCGTTTCTTCGCTTGCGGCACACTAGATTTCGGGTCGGTAGGTGGCGGAGAAGCCGGCGGCTTCGCCTACCTCCACGCGCAGCACGCGAGCCGCCGGAAGGGCGGCAGCGCCTTCCTCGGCGAATACGCGGGCTACTTCTTCGGCGGTGGGATTGATGACGTCGAAGGGCGGAACGTCGTTGAAGCTCTTGCCGTCGTATCGACGCACCCAGGCGAGCAGGAACCCGCGCGCGCGCGCCGGGATTTCGGTGATTTCGTCGTCGGCTTCGAACCAAGCCTGGATGCGCCAGTTGTGGGCATGCGCCGGCTCCAGAGTGCCGCGAGCATCGATGCGGATGCGGTGTGTGGCGGGAAATGCCGAGCGAACTGAGAAACGCATGAAGCTCACCTGATCACGGACGACCTGAATGACCATATCGTACCCTTGATCCGACGCAGGGGCTAAACTGTCGCCACGGGTACATGGGCAACAAACGGGGCTGGAAATGGCCAACACGCCACAGCCGGGACAGGCAACTTCGAGATTGAATGCCGAGGCAACAGGTAACTGGACGCTGCCCAACGCGCTGACCGTCCTGCGCATCTTTCTCGTGCCGCTGCTGGTGGTCTTTTTGCTGACGGAGTACACGCTCGTCGGCCTGTCGGTATTCATCATCGCCTCGTTGACGGACTGGTTCGACGGCTACCTCGCACGCCGCCGACACCAGATCACCACGCTGGGCCAGCTTCTGGATCCGATCGCCGACAAGCTGCTGGTGTCCGCCGCCTTCATCTCGCTCGTGGAGCTGGGGCTGGCGCCGGCCTGGATGGTGGTGATCATCATCGGCCGCGAGATCGCCATCAGCGGGTTGCGCACCATCGCGGCGGATCAGGGCCAGAAGATACCGGCCTCTTCGCTGGCCAAGTACAAGACCACCGTGCAGATGATCACCGTCGTGCTGCTCATCCTCGGGCCGCGGTTTCTCGGTGAGTATTTCGTTCTCGGCGAGATCGGCTTGTGGCTGGTGGTGATCCTGTCCTTGCTCTCGGCCGGGCAGTATTTGGCCGCCTCGTGGAGACGTCTCGGATTGTCGGGTTCGCCCCCGCAATGAGGATTCTCGGGCACTTTCGCCGGTCGGTGCTCACCGGCATCCTGATCATCCTTCCCACGGTGGTGACGCTGTGGCTGGTGGCGCTGATCCTCCGACCGGTCAATCGCTTCGCCACGCCCGCCGTCATGGGGTTGATCCGCGCCGCCGGCCTGGGCGCCCTGCTCGACATCCCCGGGGCCACGGTCGCCGCCAGTCTCATCGGGGTGGTCCTGACCGCCGTGTCGATCTACCTGGTGGGTCTGCTTGGCGGAAACTTCATTGGCCGTCGCCTGGTAAAGAAGATGGACGACCTCGCGCTCAGTATCCCGCTGGTCAAGAGCGTTTATGGCTCGGCACGTCAGCTCATCGAGACCTTCTACAGCACCGCCGACCGGACGTTCGAGTCCGTCGTTCTGATCGAGTACCCGAGAAAGGGCATCTACACGGTCGGCTTGATGACGGCACCGACGGAGGGTGAGCTGCAAAGGATCACGCCGGGAGACACCGTAAACGTATTCGTGCCCACGACACCCAACCCGACTTCCGGAGTCCTGGTGCTGACGCGGCGCGACGAGCTGACGTTTCTGGACATGGGCGTCGAGGAGGCGTTGCGCTTCGTGGTGAGCGGCGGCATCGTCTCGCCGCCGGCGCGCCAGCGCGCGGGTAGCGACTCCGCGGGCTGATCTGCCGCCCGCTGATAGAGGCGGGCGATCTCACGGGTGATGAGTAATCTCGCGGGCAGGTCTACGTCGACCGGCCGCTACCCTACGGGCAGAGGGGATTGCGCGCGATCTCGGCGTCAGGGCTCGTCGACGATGCCAAAGCATCGCCTTCCCCGCCCTTCCTTGATCTCGCCCGCAATTCCCGCTGCAAGTGTCAAGCCATGTTGGAGACAGCACACTAAGCGACGAGGGGCTCACCGGGTTTGGAGCCGCCACCGACTTCTTCGAGGATCCGCCGCCATATCTCGTCAGCGACCTCGGCGTAGCTGTTGCCTTCGAGCGGCACTCGTCCCCCCGCCATCATGCCGTGCCCACCAGCCCGGCCGAGCCCGGCCAGCGCGCGACGAATAACCTGGCCGGCGTGCGCATCCTCCTCGGCGGTGCGTAGTGAGAGCACCAGGTCGTCTTCGTACCGCCCTATGCACACGGCCCAGTCAGCGCCTTCCAGCCGAAGAAGGAAGTCGGCGATCTCGGCCACCATGTCAGGACTGTCGACGACCTGCAGATCGCTGATCACGGTGCGGCCGTGTACGCGAGCGTTCTTGATCGCGATCTCGAAGGCGCGAAAGTAACCGCGCGGCACGCGGGCGCGCTGGATGCGTGCCACCGCGGCCTTGTCGGCGCGCGGCAGCAGGGAGAGATAGGCCTCGCGGTCGGCATAGCCGGCCTCGCGGCCGAGCTCCTGAGTCTCCGACTTGATGGCGTAGAACAGCGCCGTGATGATGTTCTCCGCGAGGGGGACGCCCGAGGCCTGAACGTACTCGTGGACGATGGTCGCCGTGGCCCCATATCCCTCCCGCAGGTCGGCGAACGAGACATTGTCGAGCTTGCCGCGCCTTGGATGATGGTCGATCACCGCGGCTGCGTGCCGCTCGCCGGGAAAGGAATTGTTGCCGAAGTCGGGTTGGGTATCGACGAGCGCGATGGTGTCGAAATCGTCCAGCGCCGAGCGATGGATGCGGATCGGCGCGAGCTCCAGCTCACGCACCATGGCGCGGTTCTCGGCGCGACCGATCATGCCGCCATATCCCACCGTGCATTGCGGAACGCCGATGTGCTCGAGCACGGCGCACAGCGCGAAGGCGCTGGCCAGGGCGTCGGGATCGGGGTTGTCGTGCGCCAGCGTGAGGCCGTGCTCGGCGCCGTCGAAGGCAGCGCGCAGCATCTCGACGCGTTCCTTGGGGTCGAGCGGCTCCTCGCCGGCGCTCAACGCGATAGCCAGTGGGTCAGCAGGCGCACACCGAAGCCGGTGCCGCCCTTGGGCCGGTAGGGCTGCGCCTTGCCCAGAAAGGCGGTGCCGGCGATATCCAGGTGGGCCCACGGGGTGTCGCCGACGAATCGCTTGAGGAACATTCCGGCGGTGATGACGCCGGCTTCGCGACCCGCCGAGTTGCGCACGTTGGCGACCTCGCTGTCCACCATCTTGTCGTAGTCGGCCCAGGCGGGTAGCCGCCAGAGCCGTTCCCCGGTTGCCTCACCGGCCGCCAGCAGGGCTTCGCACAGCTCGTCGTCGCTGCTCATGAGGCCGGCCGCGACCGACCCCAGGGCAACCACGCAGGCGCCGGTGAGCGTCGCCAGATCGACGACGCAACGCGGCTCGAAGCGCTCGCACGCGTAGGCGAGCGCGTCAGCGAGGACGACGCGCCCCTCCGCGTCCGTGTTGAGGACCTCGATGGTCATGCCGTTGTAGGCGCGGACGATGTCGCTCGGTCGGTAGGCGCGAGCGCTCGGCATGTTTTCCGCCAGCGGAGTCGCCGCCACGACCCAACGACCGGCGTCGGCCGGTGATGAGCCGGCGGCGTTGGCCGCCAGCGCGCGCATGGTGCCGTACACCGCGGCGGCGCCGGACATGTCGCTCTTCATATCGGCCATCTTGGCGGCCGGCTTGAGCGAAATCCCGCCGGTGTCGAAGGTGATTCCCTTGCCGACGATCAGCGTCGGCGGTCCCTCGGCGCCCGGCGGGCGATGTTCGAGAATGACGAGGCGGGGCGGAACTTCGGAGCCCTCGCCGACGGCCAGCAGGGCGTTGAGCCCAAGCTCCCGGGCCTTTTCGCTGTCAATCACCTCGCTGCGCAGGCCGTACTCCTCGGCCATCGTCAGGGCGCGCTCGGCGAGAGCATCGGGACGCTTCTCGTTGCTCGGCGTATTGATGAGGTCGCGAGCCCAGCACGCAGCCTCCGCGGTGTTGCGTGCTCGGTCGACCGCGTCGGCGATATCGAACCCGGCGGCGATTTGCAGCTCCTCGATCTCGACCTGCTCCGGCGGTGGCGCCTTGAACTCCTGATAGCGATAGGAGCCGAGGATGACGGCTTCGGCGGCGGCGGCGGCGAGCTCATCGGCGCCCGCACCGGCTACCTCCGGGAGGGGAACGCCGATGCGCGAATTGCCGCGCGAACGCGCCGTTGCCACGGCCGCGGCGACGGCCTGCCGCCAGCCCTCCGCATCAATGTGCTCGGACGGCCCCAGGCCGACGAGGATCAGCTCGGAGGCCCGCCCGTCGCCCACCGTGAGCGCGTGGGTTTGGTTGTGCTTGCCGTGAAACCCTGCTCCCGCCAGCGCCTTCGAAACGACGTTGCCGTAGGCCGCGTCGACAGCCTCCCACGGGGTCGGTCTTTCGGCGCCTTCCGGAATCGCCAGGACGAGAGCGTCCGTATCGAGCTCCGCCGCCGGGGCCTTGGTCGTCGAGATCTTCATGATTCGCTCCGCACGATGCGTGGCACGGTGACGCCGGTCTGGGCCTGGTACTTGCCCTGGCGATCTCCATAGGATGTCTCGCAGGGCTCGTCGCTCTCGAAGAACAGCAGTTGGGCGATGCCCTCGTTGGCGTAGATCTTTGCCGGCAGCGGTGTGGTGTTGGAGATTTCCAGTGTCAGGTGGCCCTCCCACTCGGGCTCCAACGGCGTGACGTTGGTGATGATGCCGCAGCGTGCGTAGGTCGACTTGCCGACGCAGATCACCAGCGTCGAGCGGGGAATGCGGAAGTACTCCATCGAGCGCGCCAGCGCGAAGGAGTTCGGCGGGATGATGCAGACGTCCTGCTTGATGTCGACAAACGACTCCGGGTCGAACGCCTTCGGGTCGACGACGCTGGTGTTGATGTTGGTGAACAGCTTGAACTCATCGGCAATCCGAATGTCGTAGCCGTACGAGGAAACGCCATAAGAGACGATCCCGCTGCTCACCTGGCCCTCTTCGAAGGGCTCGATCATGCGCTCCTCGAGCGCCATCTTGCGGATCCAGTGATCGGGTCTGATGCTCACGGGTCGTTTCTCCGGGTGCGGGCGCTCACCGGGGAGCGCTCCGTTCAGTGTTCATCGCGATGGGTCGATGCCGCCGTGCGCATCGCTTCGAGCCATTCGATCGGCACCGCGTGGGAGCCGAGCGTCGTACGACCACTTCCTGGGCCGTGAAAATCCGAGCCTGCCGAGGGCAGCAATCCCGTTTCGTCGGCCAGGCGGGTCAACTTCCGTCGCGCCGACGCGTTGTGCTTCGGATGGTCGACCTCGAAACCGTCGAGGCCGAGACTCATCAACGTACGAATGCGGTCGTTGCTCACCCGGCTGCTGGCGGGATGGGCAAGTATCGCAATTCCGCCGGCTCCGTGCACGACGTCAATGACCTCGGCGGCGTCGAGGGTGGGCTTGGGCGTGAAGGCCGGTCGGCCGATGCCGATGAAGCGCTGGAAAGCCTCGTCGACATCGCGTGACGCGCCATGATGAACGAGAGCCTGGGCGATGTGCGGGCGGCCGATGCTTCCGGCGCCCGCTACCTCGGCCACGGTGTCGAAATCCACGCCGACGCCGAGGTTGTTGAGACGCGCGACGATATCGGTGGCGCGCTGGCGACGGAACTCCCGGGATCGCAACGTGGAGGCGACGAGCTCCTCGTTCAGGTCGTCGATGAACAGGCCGAGGATGTGGACCTCGCGTCCCTCGAGGCTGGCGGAGAACTCCACACCCGGAATCAGCTCCAGGCCCGTGCCTGCGGCCGCCGCGCGCGCGGGCGCCACACCCTCCACGATGTCGTGGTCGGTGACGGCGAGCGTCGCGAGTCCCACGCGGAGGGCCTCGGCGACGAGCTCGTCGGGCGTCAGGACGCCGTCGGAGAACGTGGTGTGGGAGTGGAGCTCGGCCTTTCTGGTCGGCTGCGCGATGATGCCTCCGGCGGTTGAAGGGTCTGTCACGGGGCACGAGGCGGGACAACCGCCGGCAGCCGGCAGCGGAAACACTCGTCCACCGCCGACGCCCCGGGTGCATATAATAACGTGGAGAACGCTGCCGGGTCCCCGATCATGAGCTCAGGGCGTCTCGTAGCACGGACTGCCGGCCCTCCACGTCGCGACCGGCGACGCGGAAAGCCATCTTCTTCCAGCTATCTGGTGCATACCTGCGGAGGCTGACGTGGAGTTCGTCATCAGTGAAGAGCAAAGCCTTGTCGCCGAGACGGTGCGCGACTTCGCGCGCGATGTCATCGAGCCGAATGTACGCGAATGGGACGAGGCGCAGTCGTTCCCCGACGACGTCATGCGGCAGATCGGCGAGCTCGGCTTCCTCGGCGGCTTTGTTCCGGAGGAGTACGGCGGAGCGGGTCTGAGCACCGTCGAGTACGCCACCATGATCGAGGAGATGGCCCGTATCGATCCCTCCGTCACGTTGAGCGTGGCGGCCCACAACTCTCTGTGCACCGGCCACATCCTTTTGGCGGGCAGCGAGGAGCAGAAGCGCCGCTACCTGCCGCGGTTGGCGAGTGGTGAGTGGATCGGCGCCTGGGGTCTCACGGAGCCGCAGGCCGGCTCCGACGCGGCCGGAACGCGCACCACCGCCGATTGGAAGGAAGACGCCGGGCACTGGGTGCTGAACGGCAACAAGACCTTCAACACCAACGGCATGCGCGCCCGCGTTGCCGTCGTTCATGCCGTGACCAGCCCGGAGAAGGGCAATCGCGGGATCACCGCTTTCATCGTCGAGAGCGGCCACGCCGGGTTTTCCGTCGGCCGAAAAGAAGACAAGCTCGGATGCCGGGCCAGCGACACCGTCGAGCTCATTCTCGAGAACGTCGAGTTGGCCGTCGACAACGTTTTGGGGCAACCGGATGAGGGCTTCGTCGACGCGCTCAGGGTGCTCGACTCCGGTCGGATCAGCATCGCCGCCCTTTCGGTCGGGCTCGCCCAGGGGGCGCTGGACGCCTGTCTCGGTTATGTGCGCGAACGGCACCAGTTCGATCGGCCCATCGGCACGTTTCCCGGAATCCAGTCGAAGCTCGTCACCATGGCGTCCCAGGTGCGGGCCGCGCGCTGCATGATGTGGCGGGCCGCAGCGATGAAGGACGCCGGGGAGAACTTCAAGAAGGCTGCTTCGATGGCAAAGCTCTACGCCAGCGAGGTCGCGGTTCGCACGTCGGAACAGGCGGTGCAGATCTTCGGCGGCTACGGTTTCGTCAAGGACTACCCGGTGGAGAAGTTCTATCGGGATTCCAAGGTTTGCACCATCGGCGAGGGGACTTCAGAGATCCAGCGACTCGTCATTGCTCGCGAGCTCCTGCGTGGCTGACGTGACGCGGGAAGCGTCGGCAGGGCCGGACGACCCGGCCGAGATCGTCGAGCGGCTTGTCGCGGGTGACCGTCGAGCGCTGGCGCGGGCCATCAGCGCCGTCGAGAACGGCACCGAGATCGGCGAAGCGCTCATCCGAGAGGCGTTTCCGCGCGCCGGTTCGGCGCCCGTCGTCGGCATCACCGGACCCAGCGGCGCCGGCAAGAGCACGCTCGTCGATGGCCTGACGGCAGTCTATCGGCGTGACGATGTCAGCATCGGCGTGCTCGCCATCGATCCGACGAGCCCGTTTACCGGCGGGGCCTTGCTGGGCGACCGCGTGCGGATGCAGCGACACAGTGAGGACTCCGGCGTCTACGTTCGCAGTATGGCGACGCGGGGCGCCATGGGAGGACTCGCGGCGGCGGTGTACGACACCCTCGTGCTGCTTTCGGTGGCGGGTTTCGACCGCTTGCTGGTCGAAACCGTCGGCGTCGGGCAAGACGAGGTGGACGTGGCCGGTGTCGCGGACACCACGTGTGTTGTGCTCACGCCCGTCGGGGGCGACGAGGTTCAGGCGATCAAGGCGGGAATCATGGAGATCGCCGACATCTACGTGCTCAACAAGTCCGACATGCCGGGCACCGACCGGGCCGAGGCGCAGCTCCACGCTTGGGTGACACGCGTCGGCGATGATGAATGGTCACCGCCGATCGTTCGTACCGTCGCCACCCAGGGGGACGGTCTGCAGGAGTTGGCGGACGCCATCGCCGCGCACGAGAACTGGTACCGCTCGAGCGGCCGTGCCGAGGGGAAGCGTAGAACGCTCGCCAAGATGCGTCTGCGAACACTGCTGCGGGAACGCCTGTTGACGGTGGCGCGAAGCCGGGGCTTCGACGGCGCCCGCGAAGACGCGCTGATCGACGCCATAGCCCAGGGAGATCTCGACCCGCACACCGCGGCGGAGCAAGTCGTCCGAGAGGTCCTGGGGACATGAGCACCCTGCCGCCCGGACCCGTCGACCACATCGGTATCGCCGTGCGCGACCTCGACGGCTCCTGCGAGCGGTATCGGGCGCTTCTGGGCGCCGAAGTCGCGGGACGTGAGGTGGTCGCCGAGCAGGGTGTGGAAGTGGCGTTTCTGAAGCTGCCCGGAGACACCCGCCTGGAGCTCATCAGCCCGACGGACGATAGCAGCGGCGTGGCGCGGTTTCTCGAGAAGAGGGGCGAGGGTATGCACCACGTCTGCGTTCTCGTCCCGGATCTCGACGCAGCGCTCGCGGCCCTGGCTGCAGAGGATGTGCCGCTCGTCGACACGGCGCCGCGCGTCGGCGCCGAGGGCGCTCGTATCGCCTTTCTCCATCCGGCGGCACTGGGCGGTGTGCTTCTGGAGCTGAAGGAAAAACGAGGTCCGCGCTAAGCGTGCAGGCTCAGCGGATACGTTGGGGCTGCAACAGCGACACAGAGCCGTCGCCGTTGACCACAGCGACGCCGGCCGGGCCCACGCCGGCGGAGATCTCCAGGTCCGGGCTGCCGACGACGCTCGCCTGTCGCACCGGGACCTGCACCATGAAGCCGCGACGTTCCACGCGCGTGGGCCCACGTACAGCGACCCACGGCCCATAGAGCGGACCGACCACGACCCAGGGCTCGAAGCTGACGAGGTCCAGGTAGTTGCGCGAGGCCAGATCGGTGGTCAACTCTCCCATCAGCGTGCCGTTGCCTGCCTTGAATGCGTGCAGGCGGGCGTCGAAGGCGGCTACCCATACGAGGCCCTGGGCGTACCCGGGAGCCCCTTGGACGGTCGTGCCGAGTGAACGACTCCAATGCCGCCGTCCGTCGGCGGTGCGGATGGCGAACACGCCGGATTGCGCCGCGGCAACGAAGAGCCGATCGCCCGCCACGGTCGGCCGGGTGATCGCCTCGCCCACGTCGTACTGCCATCGCTGGGCGCCGTTGCTCACATCGAATGCCGTCAATGTGCCCGCCGTCGATGTGACCAACACGAGCCCGTGCTCGGCGGCGAGCGTGACTGTTTGCACCCCCTCGACGGGTGTGTGCCACTCCGCATCACCGATACGGCCGACGCCACTCTCGTCGATGTACACCAGAGTCCCGGGGACGGCGGCGATCTCGATAAGGGGGGCGTCCACACGTGTCTGGCGGATCAGCGTGCTATCGGAGCCGAGCCACCAGACACGGGGCTGACTACCGCCCGTAGCGACCACCACTTGGTCACCGAGGGCGATGGGCGCGGCACTGATGTCAGCATCGAACACGACGGGCGCCCACGTGGGTGCGCCGTCGGC
>CAYSHI010000339.1:0-10866 GCA_964430745.1 uncultured Acidobacteriota bacterium
ACCCCGCTGATGGACATCGTCTTCTTGCTGCTGATCTTCTTCCTCGTCACGACCACTTTTCTTCCCGACGCCGGAATGGACCTCGAGTTGCCCGAATCGACCACCGCGACACAGTCCGAGATCGCGCCGACGGTGATCTCAGTGGCCGCCGATGGCGCCGTGCAGCTCGATGGTGAGAGCGTTTCGGTCGAGGATCTCGAGCGCGCCATCGCCGCGTTGCCGGAAGAGGAGCGACGCAAGATCACCGTGCGCGCCGATTCCCGCGTCGACTACGGGGTCGTCGTGCAGATCATCGACGCTCTTCGTAATGCCGGGGTCGACGGCCTCTCGTTGCCGATGAACGCGGTGGAGGGGGAGCAGGGCGTCGGCCGCTGACGGCCGATGGACGAGGGTGCGAGGACAGGAACCCTGATGTCAGTCGAGCACGACGCCGGCCGCGAGCGGCTCCCCTTGATCGTCATCGTCGGCCCGACCGCGGCCGGCAAGTCGGAGCTCGCCGTCGCCGTCGCGGAATGGTTCGACGGCGAGGTGGTCTCGGCCGATGCCTTCCAGGTGTATCGGGGCCTCGACATCGGCACCGCCAAGGTGGGAGCCGCCGTCCGCGAGCGGGTCGCCCACCACTGCCTCGATCTGGCCGATCCCGACGAGCATTTCAGCGCCGGTCGGTATGCGCGGGAGGCCGCGGCGGCCATCGAAGGCGTGAACGGGCGGGGGCGCGTTACCGTTGTCGCGGGCGGTAGCGGGTTCTATATTCGCGCCCTTATCGACGGTCTGGCGCCATTGCCGGCGCACGATCCTCGCTGGCGCGCGGCATTGGAGTCAATCGCGCGTCGCCGCGGATCCGAGGCCCTCGTCGGCATGCTGCGCGCGCTCGATGCGGACTGGGTCGACACGGTCGGCGGCGCGGACCGGCAACGGATCCTTCGCGGTCTCGAAGTGACGCTGCGCACCGGCGTGCCCATGAGTACGCTGCTGCGGACGCGCGGATGGACAGGTCCCCACCGGGACGCCATCTGGGTTGCGATAACGCGGCCGCGGGACTTGCTGTACCGGCGCGTGGAGGAACGGGTCGACGCCATGCTCGATGCGGGCTGGGAAGCGGAAGTCAAAGGCTTGCTTGACGCCGGCTACGACGCCGGCACACCGGGCTTGCGCGCCATCGGCTATCGCGAGCTTGCGGCCTGCCTGGGTGGTGAGATGCTGTTCGAAGAGGCGCGCGATCGGATCGTTCGAGGCACCCGGCGCTACGCCAAGCGGCAGATCACGTGGTTTCGTGGCCAGAGCCCCGCCGTCTGGTTCGAGCTCGGCGGATCCGAGCCCGAAGAGCGGGTCTACGCGCGGATCCGCGAGCACCTGCGACAAAACTTGACGTGCTAGCCTGTGCGGCGTCATGCACACTCGTTCGTCTCGCCGCGCAATCAGCGGAACTTTCGCCATCATCGTGTTGATGGCGGGGTCGGCGTGCGCAACCACCAATACCCGGACCGCACCCGTTGTCTCCGACACTCTGGTGCGGCGCTTCATTTTGGACTACGAGCACGTACCCGCGCCACCGGACGGGCTCCCGGAACAGGTGACGGCGGCCTGGGAGGCGCTGCGCGCAGGCGATGCCCTGGGCGCGTCGCAGGCGCTCGAGGCGGCCACGACGGCCGGTGTCGTGGGGCCGGGCGCATCGACGGTTGACGGATTCCTGATGCTGGCGCAGGGGTCCGCCGCGGGCGCCCGCGCGGGCTTTCAGGCGGCCCTGGACGCCGATACGGGTTTCGCGCCGGCGCTCTACGGGCTCGGCTTTCTGGCCGAGGCTGAAGGTAATCGCACCGCCGGGCTCGACTGGTACGAGCGCGCGATCGACGCCGACCCGACGCTATCGGCGCCGGCGATTCGTCTGCAGGTGCTGCAACTCGAGCAGGCCCAGGGGCTCTTGAGCGAAGGAGAGCGCGCAGAGGCTCGGGGCGACGACCGGGCTGCGCTCTCAGCGTACGAATCGGCCCTCGAATTGGGTCCCGACGTCCTCGAGACCTATCTCCGCATCGCCGACATCCAGCGGCTAGGGGGGCGTGCCGAAGAGGCGGTGGCGACTCTCACCGCTGCACGCGACCGCATCGGCGATCTCGCAATCATCCTCGAGCCTCTCGGCCGTACGCTGCAGGAGGCGGGCTCGTACGCCGAAGCCTACGACGTGTTCCGCGCTCTCGAAGAAATCGAGCCGAACGATCCCGAAGTATGGGCCATGGTGACGGCCGCGCGCGAACTGTATTTCACGACATCCCTTCCGGAGCCGTATCGGCTGCTCGAAGAAAAAGACGAGATCACCCGTGAAGATCTCGCCGCGCTGCTCGCCATTCGCATGCCGAGTCTCGGCGAACGCGTCGACGAGCCTCTCTCCGGCGTCATCATCGTAGACATCGACGACTCCTGGGCGCAGGAATACGTCCTACAGGTGGTGGGGTGGGGTGTCATGCAGGTGTATCAGAATCATGCCTTCGGCGCCGAGTTGCCGGTCAGCCGGCAGATGTTCGCCGAGGTGGCCTACCGTGTTCTGGATCTGCTCGATGCCACCGACGACGCTCCCCGGGCCCGGCTCTCGGATGTGTCGCGAGAGCATTTCTTCTACGATCAAATTCGCATCGTGGTGGGGCTGGAGGTGCTGTCGACGGGTCGGCGGGACACATTCGGTCTCCTCGACCGCGTCTCCGGGGAGGAAGCGATTGCCGCCGTCCAACGGCTCGTGCGGTTGGACCGCGATTGATCTGCTGTGATCCTCGCGATAGCATGAAAATCCGCGTTTAGCCCCCTTTCTTGCCCTTTACACCCATCCGAACGGAGTCGAGGTCTGCAGATGAACGGTGAGGACTTTCCCGCCTCCGTGCCTACCCCCGAGGCGCATCCGCCGGCCGAGACCGAGCCGTATTCGCCGGCCGAGACCGAGCCTCATCCGGCTGCTTCGGCGGATTCGATCCGGGTGCTCGTGGTGTGTGTTCTAGCCTGGGCGGTGCCCGGCCTCGGGCACCTCGCGGCGGGCCGGGTGGGGCGAGGATTGGTGTTCGGCATCGTCGTTCTCTCGCTTTTCACCGGCGGCATCGCGCTGCACGGCAAGGTGTATCGTCCGGAGCAGGGCGAGCCGTTGACCTACCTGGCCGCGGTCGGCGCCGCGGGGGTCGGCTTGCCGTACGTTGCCGCCCACGCGATGGGACTGGGATTCGGCGACATCCGTTCGCAGAGCTTCGAGTACGGCAACACCTTCACGCTGGTTGCCGGATTGCTCAATCTGCTCATCGTCCTGGACGCCTACGACGTGGCGTCGGGAAGGCGTTAGCAAGGCGCGAAGGAGGTCCCGGCCGTGCACAGCCATTTTCTTTACCTCGTGCTTTTTGCCGGCGCCGTGGGCGTGGTGCTCGGCGGCATGCTGCGCAGCAACGCCCGTCAGGCGGCGCGGTTGGCGATGTGGATCACGTTGGGCCTTGTCGGCACCGCCTTGGCAATGGCCTGGGTGATGTACTTCATCTCGTCCTGATTGGTGCGAACGACGATCCCCTGGTGGGCATTCTGGATTCCGAGCCTGGCGACGGCGGCTCTCATCGGCGGTCTCTCTCACCAGCCCGACCTCGGACTCCCGGACCGCTTTCCTGATTGGCTGGCGCACGCGGTCGAGTACGGTTTCTTCGTTCTGACGCTTGTCTTTGCCCTCACTCGCGGCTTCGAGCCCTCTCGACGTCGGTGGACCGCGCTCGCCGTCGCCGTCGTCCTCGCCAGCCTCTACGGCATTACCGATGAATGGCACCAGGGATTTGTCGGCAGAGACGTTGCCGTGAGCGACTGGATCGCGGATACGATAGGCGCCCTGATGATGGCGACGGCCCTGGCCTGGCTGTGGCGCCGGATGGCCGCTTCCGAGCCGCGGGTGTAAAATCGCCGGGTGGGGCGTCGACACCGCTTGCACGAGCAACGGTGTCTCCTCACGTACCCGAAGCGCTGCGCCGCCGGGAGGGCATCTGTGGCGGGGGTGCTTCTTGCAGATTCGCCGAGGCATTGCCGATTTTTGGGCGCCTCATCATATGCGCCCCTGGTGTCGTAGCCAGGCCCGTCACATGTTTACCGTGGCCTGTCCGGCGGCCTCTCGTCAGACGGTCTCGGTTGTCCGCCGTCGGCCGCGGGGTCGCTCGGGGCGACGGCGCACAAACGCTGGTCCAAGGAGGGCTCGGTTGGCACGTATCGCGGTGATCCCAGGAGACGGCATCGGTCGCGAAGTCACAGACGCGGCGATGCAGGTGGCGACAGCGACTGCCGAGGCCTTCGACATCCCGCTTGATCTCGAGTGGTTCGACTACGGCGCCGACAACTACCTCGAGACAGGCGTTGGCCTTCCTGCCGGCGCGATGGAAAGCCTGCGGGACCACTTCGACGCGATCTACCTCGGTGCGCTGGGCGACCCGCGCATCCCGGACATGGCTCACGGCAAGGAGATCCTGCTCGGCCTGCGGTTCGGGCTCGACCTGTTCGTCAATCACCGTCCGGTGAAGTTGCTCGATGAGCGCCTGTGTCCGCTCAAGGACCGTACGGTCGATGAGATCGACTTCGTCGTCTTTCGCGAAAACACCGAAGGCGCCTACGTCGGCGTCGGCGGTATCTTCAAGCAGGGCACCGAGGACGAGGTAGCGCTGCAGGAGGACATCAACACCCGCAAGGGTGTCGAGCGCATCATCCGCTACGCCTTCGAGTACGCCCGCGAGCATGGGCGCAAGTCGGTGGTGATGAGCGACAAGAGCAATGTCCTGCGCTACGGCCACGACCTCTGGCAGCGTGTGTTCGAAGAGGTGCGGGCGGAGTACGCCGACATCGAATCGTGGCACCTTTTCGTCGACGCCCTGACCATGCAGATGGTCAAGAACCCCGCACAATTCGACGTAATCGTTACCTGCAACATGTTCGGCGACATCGTTACGGACCTCGGCGCGCAATTGCAGGGAGGGTTGGGCGTGGCCTCGTCCGCCAACGTCAACCCGCACACCGGCTCCGCGCTCTTCGAGCCCGTTCACGGGTCCGCTCCCAAGTACACCGGTCAGCGCGTCGCGAACCCGATGGCGGCGATCCTCACCGCGCAGTTGATGTTCGAGTTCCTCGGCCACGACGAGGCCGGGACAGCCGTCGAGGATGCCGTCCGCGCGGCGATCGATGCCGACGAGGTGACGCGCGATCTGGGTGGAGGCCTGAAGACCGACGAGGTGGGCGACGCCGTCGCCAAGCGCATCCTCGCATGACGGCCGGCGCGGCGGGATGAGTCGAACGGCATGGATACTCGAGGGTGCGCGAACGCCGCTCTGTCGCTACGTCGGTAGCTTCTCCGATGTTTCCGCCATCGAGCTCGGGGCCGCGGCGGCGCGTGGCGCCCTGGAACGGGCGCAGGTCGATTCTTCCCACATCGATCACGTCATCATGGGCAACGCGCTGCAAACCTCACCCGACGCGGTGTTCGGAGCGCGCCACGTGGGTCTTTGGGCCGGGATCAGCGAGGAGACGCCGGCTCTGACCGTCAACCGGATCTGCGGATCGGGTATCCAGTCGATCGTCTTGGCAGCGCAGTTCCTGCAACTCGGGGAGGCGGACGTCGTGCTCGCGGGTGGAATGGAGAACATGACGCAGGCCCCACACGTGATCTACGGCGCGCGTAAGGGCTTTGCGCTGGGCGCGGGGCGTATGCAGGATTCACTCACGATGGCGATGGTCGACCCCTTTTGCGGCTTCAGTATGGCGCAGACCTCCGACAACCTGGCGGATCGTTTCGAGATCAGCCGCGAGCAACAGGACGGATACGCATTCCTCAGCCAGCAGCGAGCGGCGGCGGCGGCGTCCCGAGGCGTATTCGCAGAAGAGATCGTTCCCGTCGAGGTGCCCACACGACACGGTCCGGTGACCGTCGACGAGGATGACCACCTGCGGCCGAATACGACGATCGACGGGCTCGCGGCACTGCCGCCGGCCTTCGAGCCCGAATCCTACATCACCGCGGGCAACGCCAGCGGTGTGGTCGACGGCGCCGCGGCCACGGTCGTGGCGAGCGCCGAGTGGGCGAGGGAGCGCGGCAAGAGGCCTCTGGGGAAAGTGATCTCGTGGGGAATCTGCGGCGTCGATCCGGCGTACATGGGGATCGGGCCCGTGCCGGCCTCGAAGATGGCCCTCGATCGCGCCGGATGGCTGCTGGACGATGTCGATGTGGTCGAGGTGAACGAAGCGTTCGCCGGGCAGTATCTCGCCGTCGAGAGCGAGCTCGGGCTCGACCGCGAGCGAACGAACGTCAACGGCGGCGCCATTGCCCTGGGGCATCCGCTCGGGGCGACGGGAACCCGCCTGGTATATACCTTGTTACGAGAGCTCCATCGCCGCGGAGGCGGGCGCGGTCTCGCGACCGCTTGCATCGGCGGGGGGCAGGGAATCGCCATGTGCGTGGAGGTCGACGAACGATGAGCACGCAAAGCGGCACGTACGAGAACCTGCTGGTGGAAATTGACGGAGGTGTCGCCACCCTGACAATCAACCGTCCGAAGGTGCTGAATGCGTTGAGCGCGGAGACGACCCGCGAGCTCGGCGCGGCCATCGATTCGCTTGCCGCCGACGAACAGGTCGGCGCGGTGATCATCACCGGGGCTGGCGAGAAGGCGTTTGTCGCCGGCGCCGACATCGGTGTCTTGAACACCTACGGGCCCGTCGAAGCGCGAGAGGCCGCCTATCTGGGGCAGAGCACGTTCGACAAGATCGAGGAATGTCCCAAGCCCGTGATCGCGGCGATCAACGGCTACGCGCTCGGAGGAGGCTGCGAGCTGGCGCTTGCCTGTCACATCCGGCTCGCGGGCGACAATGCGCTCATTGGTTTGCCCGAGATCAATCTCGGTGTCATCCCGGGCCACGGTGGTACGCAGCGTATGGTGCGACTTCTCGGAAAGGGCAAGGCCTTCGAGCTGATCTGCACCGGCGACCACATCAAAGCGGACGAAGCCGCCCGTATCGGATTGGTCAACGCCGTCTACCCGGCCGACGAGCTGGCCGAGCGCGCCCGGGAGCTTGCCGACAAGCTGGCCAGCAAGCCGCCGATCGCCATGCGTTACGCCCTGGAAGCCGTCAACCAGGGCGTCAATGCGCCGCTCAAGGAAGGGCAGGCGATCGAGGCCCATCTCTTCGGCCTCTGCTTTTCGACCGAGGACCAGAGCGAAGGAATGGACGCGTTTCTAGGCAAGCGGAAGGCCGAATGGAAAGGCATGTGAGGTGAGTCGATGAACGCCGACGCGCACGACCGCAACCTACCCGCCGAGTCGGACCTCGTCTTCGACTGGAACACATGTGAGCCGCAGCCGCGGCCCGCTGTCGTCGAGTTCGACGACGAGACCTTGCGTGATGGTATCCAGTCGCCCTCGGCGCGTGATCCGAGCATCGACGAGAAGCTCCGCATCCTCCACCTGATCGCCGACCTCGGCATCGACGCCGCCGACATCGGGCTCCCCGGGGCATCCGCCCGTCAGCGCGCCGACGTCAAACGATTGGCCGAGGAAATCCGCGACCAGAAGCTGGATGTCTCGCCCAACTGCGCCGCCCGTACGGTGATCGCCGACATCGAGCCTGTCTGTGACGTCGCCGATCAGGTCGGCATTCCCATCGAGGTGTCGTGCTTCATCGGCTCCAGTCCCATCCGTCAATACGCCGAGGACTGGAAGATCGAGACGATGCTGTCGCATTCCGAAAAAGCGGTGAGTTTCGCCGTCAATCACGGGCTGCCGGTGATGTATGTCACCGAAGACACCACCCGGGCGACGCCGGAGACCGTGCGGCGTCTTTATACCGCCGCGATCGAGGCCGGAGCGCGACGCATATGCGTGTGCGACACCGTGGGGTACGTGACGCCGCCGGGCGTTCGATCGTTGATCACCTTCGTTCGCGAGGTTGTCGCCGACACCGGCGAAGACGTCGCGATCGACTGGCATGGTCACGAAGATCGCGGCCTGGGCGTGTGGAACACCTTGGCGGCGTTGCAGGCCGGCGCCAGCCGCGTGCACGGCACGGCCCTGGGCATCGGCGAGCGCACCGGCAACGCCCCGATGGACCAACTCCTGGTCAATTGCAGGCTGCTGGGCTGGATCGACAACGATCTTTCCAAGCTGAGCGAGTACTGCGAGGTGTCGGCGTCGGCGATCGGAGTGCCGGTCCCCGTGAATTATCCGGTGATCGGTGATGACGCCTTCCGCACCGCCACCGGCGTGCACGCGGCGGCGGTGATCAAGGCTCGGTTAAAGGGCGACGATTGGCTGGCCGACCGCATCTATTCCGGCGTCCCGGCGGCGATGGTCGGACGGCGGCAGAAGATCGAGGTCGGCCCCATGAGCGGTGCTTCGAACGTCGAGTGTTGGCTGCGGGAGCGCGGCATCGAACCCGATCCCGAGACGGTGGCGGTGGTGCTGACGGCCGCGAAGGCGTCCGATCACGTGCTCGACGACGGGGAAATCGAGGCGATTCTGGCGTCTACCTGAACGGTATTCCCGGCAGGGTTACCGGCACGAGCATGAACGACGTGATGAAGATGGCGATCGCCAGCGCCATCAACATCGTGCGCGCGGGCCCCAGCGGCTGGTTGGCCTTCAGTGGCCGGGGGTGGCCAAGTCCGCCCATCAGAAAGAGCAACGAGACGATCGCCGCGAAGACGATCCATCCGACGAAGTAGACGAACCCCGCGTAGAGCATGAACGCCAGCACGGCGAACGAGAGCGTTCGATGCAGCTTGGGCGTGAGCGTGTAGAGCAAGTGCCCGCCGTCGAGCTGCCCCACGGGTAGCAGGTTCATCGCGGTGATCAGCAACGCGAACCAGCCGACGAACGCCAGTGGGTGCATGACGAGATCCTGCGATGGGCCGACGTCCGGACCGAACAATCGCGACAGGAGCGGCCAGATGATCGGTTCGCCGAGCGTGAGGTAGAAGCCGCTGGTCTCGATCTCGACCGTCTCCACCACCCGCGATTGCGACAACCCGTACGCCAGGATCGGTAGCGCCGTCAGCCAGCCTGCGATGGGCCCGGCGACGGCGATATCGAACAGCGCGCGCCGGCTGGTGATCGCCCCGCGAATTCGGATGACCGCACCCATGGTGCCCGGTAGCAACGTCGGAAAGACCGTCGGCGGGGGCAACGGAATGAAGTAGGGCAGGGTGGCCGCAATGCCGTAGTGGCGGCACGCCAGATAGTGTCCCATTTCGTGCGCCAGCAGTATGGCGATTACAGCCAGGCCGAACGGCAAGCCGCCCAGCAGTGCCTGCGGAGATTCCAGAGGGCTGGTGGTGAACAGCCCGCGCAGCTCCTCGGCGTAGAACTGTTGGTACTGCAGGAACCCCCAGTAGATGCTGCTGGCAAGGGTGAGCAGGAACAGGACGACGTTCGTGCGGATGCGTGGTTGGCGAACGGGGGGCGGCCCGTACGCGATGCGACCCGGGGGCAGGTCGGGCGTCGGGCGAAGGGGAAGATCGTGCTGCTCGCCGGTCGGCGGCTCCGGTCGGGCGGGGGGAGCGAACGGATCGCGGGGCGCGAACGGACTCCGCGGCGCCGGCCCGAAACCCGGGGCCGCGGGCGTTTCACCCGTCTTGGGGAACTTCTCGTCAGACACTTCGGGTCACACGGTGGGCGCGGGGTGAGAGCGGAGAGCGAGGACAGCTCTCATGGTAACAGGAGCGTCAGCCCAGGTCCGCTAGCGCCTTGCCGGGGCGAAAGCGCGTCGTCTTGCCGGCCGGAATTGCGACCTCTTCGCCGGTTCGAGGGTTGCGTCCGATGCCGCGCTTGCGGGGCTTGACCTCGAAGACACCGAACCCGCGCAACTCGATACGCTCGCCGCGGGCGAGGGCTGCTTTGAGGGCTCCGATGATGGAGTCCACCGCCGCCTCGGCATGCACCTTGGTGATGCCGGTCTCTCGGGCGACGAGCTCGACAAGGTCCGCTTTTACCATGTTTCGACGTCCGGGTCCGGTCAGCTGGGAAGGGCCGTATTGTAGAGATCCGGGCTTCGGCGTGTCAACCATAACTTCCATGTTATCATCATGTTACGGTGATCTTCTCGGCGGCTCCACCCGCTTTGCCTCCAACTTCGACCTCTCTCCCGAGTCAGCGTGAGCCAACAATCCACTGCGGGACCGTTGCCGCAGGTAGCCATTGTCGGGCGTCCCAACGTCGGCAAATCGACGCTCTTCAACCGTATCGTCGGTCGCCGCGAGGCGATTGTCGGCAGCCAATACGGCATGACACGCGATCGACACACGGCCGAAGCCGATTGGAACGGCGTCGGCTTTGTTCTCGTCGATACCGGAGGAATCGAGCAAGGCACGGGCGAAGAGCTCATGCGTCAGGTCGAGCAGCAGGTGATGACCGCGGTCGATGTCGCCGATATCGTCCTGCTGGTGGTCGATGGCCGCGAGGGGCTGTTGCCCATCGACCGGGAAATCGCCACGCAGTTGCGCCGCCGCGAGATGGTTCCTCTGCTCGCGATCAACAAGTGCGACAAACCGGCGAATGCCGACGTCATGGAGGCTGCCTTCCACGAGCTCGGCATCGAGGCGATATTCACGGTCTCCGCCGAGGACGGCTTCGGCGTTGCGGACCTGCTCGACGTGGTTGCCGCGATGTTGCCTCAGACGGCATTTCCGGAGGCCGACGAGGACCGGCCGACCCGCGTTGCCTTCGTCGGTCGGCCGAACGTCGGCAAGTCTTCTCTCGTCAACGCTCTGCTGGGGTCGGAGCGCGTCATCGTCTCGGATCTGCCGGGCACCACGCGGGATGCCATCGATACGCTGCTGGAAAGCGGCGGGCGCAGCTACGTGCTCGTCGACACGGCGGGCATCCGCAA
>CAYSHI010000340.1:0-15279 GCA_964430745.1 uncultured Acidobacteriota bacterium
ACCCCGACGGCGGCTGGGCGTCTACGGCCCAGCGCCGGATCGCCGAGCTCGTCGGTGGGCTGCAATGAGAGGAATGGTTGGTATGCAGGCGGGCCAGTGACCCGAGAAGATCTCGTTCTAGTGTGCTGTCTCCAACATGGCAACCGATGCGCTCGGCGCCTTTGACTCGCCGGCTCTCCGAGAGCTTGCGGGCGAGAACTCTCGAACGAGGGTCGAACTGGACTCGCTCGCCACCCGGGCCTTTCGCGAGCTCGGCCTATCCTCGATCACGGTAGCGGACGCTCGCCTCACGGTTGCCCGGTCGTGGGCTCACAAGATCCTCAGCGAAGCCGTGTCTCCCTACGAAGGCGCGCGAGCTATCTCGCGGGAATTGTGTCGAGAGCCGCCTCATGACGAGTATCTATTCACATTTATGCGCCTCGCTAGCGAGCACGAGGACTTCCGGTTCGCACAGGAAACCGCTCCCGGTAGGTACGCCGCGCAGATCGTCTCCATCGAGCAGGCGATTCAGGAGGCTGCGCGTGCTCTTGTGCAGGGCGCCGCCGAAGAAGTCCGTTAGGCTCCAGCGCGATGCCGGCCGGTCCTATTGCAGCCCCATAAGGACGCGTGGCACGCTCCAGTTCTCCGAGAGCACGGCGGAAACCACAGCGGGAGCGGCTGCGATGGGCAACAACGAGCCTGAGGCCGGCCGATGAGCAAGCGGATGGCCACATCCACTCCCCGGCGCACGTCTCAGCATCGCCGCCGCATCGCGGCGCTGGCCATCCTGGCGGCCCTCGCCGCCTGCAACGCCGAGCCCGATCCTGCGCCCGACACCACGCTGATCACCAACGTCCGCATCGTCGACGGAACGGGTGCGGCTGCCGAAGCGGGCGCGGTGCGGATCTCGGGAGAGCGCATCGTCGAGGTCGGGAACCTTGAAGCCACGGGCGGCGAGAACGTGCTGGACGGCGGCGGGCTGGTGCTGGCGCCCGGCTTCATCGACACCCACAGCCACCACGACGGCGGCCTGCTCGACGAGATGCGCGACGCCCGCGCCGCGGTGAGCCAGGGCATCACCACGGTGGTCGTGGGGCAGGACGGCGGATCGCGGTTCCCGCTGGCTGATTTCTTCGCCGAGGCCCAAGCCGCGCCGCCCGCCATCAACGTGGCGTCGTACTCCGGCCAGGGCACGTTGCGTCGACAGGTAATGGGCGACGACTACCGTCGCGCGGCTACCGAGGCGGAGGTGGAGGCGATGATCGCCTTGCTGCGCACCGACATGGATGCCGGCGCTCTGGGCCTCAGCACCGGGCTCGAGTACAGCTCCGCCTTCGACTCCTCCACCGAGGAAGTCATCGCCCTCGCCCGGGTGGCGGCCGAGTACGACGGCCGCTACGCCAGCCACATCCGCAGCGAGGATCGCACCTTCTGGCAGGCCATCGACGAGATCCTGCGCATCGGGGTGGAGGCGGATATCCCGGTCCAGGTGAGCCACATGAAGCTGGCGATGACCAGCCTGTGGGGACGTGCCGACGAGCTCGTCGCCAAGCTCGATGCCGCCCGCGC
Source organism: uncultured Acidobacteriota bacterium (assembly GCA_964430745.1). Classification (GTDB taxonomy): domain Bacteria; phylum Acidobacteriota; class UBA890; order UBA890; family UBA890; genus CBDCGW01. The sequence goes on from CAYSHI010000340.1 coordinate 1,549, forward strand.
CGAGGGCGTCGACGTGACCGCCGACGTGTACCCCTACACCTACTGGCAGTCGACCATGACGGTGCTCGTTCCCGACGGCAACTTCACCCGCGAGGCGGCGGAATTCGCCCTGCGCGAGGTCACCACACCCGACGGCATCATTTTCGGTCGCTTCAGCCCGCAACCCTCCTACGTGGGTCGCACGCTGGCAGAGATCGCGCAGGAGCGCGGCGAGGACCCGGTTACCAGCTACCTGGCGATGGTCGAGATGGTCTACGGGCCCGATGCCCCGGAGGACGCCGACGAGGGCATCATGGCGCGCTCGATGGTGGAAGAAGACATCGGCGGGCTGCTCTTGTGGGAGCACACCAACGTGTGCAGCGACGGCGGGCTCGACTCGTCGCACCCGCGCGGCTACGGCTCGTTCACCCGCGTGCTGCGTCGCCATGTGCGCGAGCAGGGAGCCATTCCCCTGGAGGGCGCGATCCACCGCATGACCCAGCTCGCCGCCGAGCACGTGGGCATTCGCAACCGCGGCGTGATCCGGCCGGGCGCATGGGCCGACCTGGTGCTCCTCGATCCCGAAACCGTGTCGGATCATGCCGACTTCGAGTCACCGCATGAGCCTTCTACCGGTATCGCCGGTGTGTGGGTGAACGGCACACGCGTGTGGGACGGCGCCTCTACCAGCGGGGACGCCTACCCGGGCAAGTTCCTGCGGCGCGGCGACAGCTAGGCGCAGGTCAAACGTCCGTCGCCCAGCTGCCACGCTGTTCGAGGGAAAGCACCTGCCCGGCATCGGGGCGACGACCACCGGTTGCACGCGCGGAGCTTGCCGATGGTCGCTGACCGGCATATAAAGCTGAGGCTGGAATCTGATTTTCCTCGAGGGGATCTGCCCCGGGGGGGGGAGTGGGCGTGCGTCGGCAGCGCCGTGGTGGCTCGTTACGTTGGCGGGTGCGCTCGTGTGTCTTCGCGCTGATGCTCTTGGCCGCCGGCGCGGCCGCGGCACAAGGTGCGGCCAACCCCAGCATCCAGGCCACCCAGGCCGGCACGGCGCGCGGTAACGGCGAGGAAGCGCCGGCGGCGCGGGAGATTCATGCCGCGCCGCTGGCGGCACCGATGACGATCGACGGGCAGCTCGACGAGCCGGCCTGGCTGGACGCACCGGTGGCCGACGGCTTCACGCAGCGCGAGCCGCTGGCGGGCGATCCGGCCACCGCGCCCGGACCGACGTCGCCATCGCCGAGCTGGTCCTCGTCGAGCTGTACGTCTTGCTGCGGAACCCGGCGGTCGTTTCGCGCCCCCTCGACGCCGCCGGCGCCACGGCGGCGTGCCGGGCATTCCGCACCCATCCCCGCTGGGCAATCGTCGAGAACGCCCCGGTGATGTCGCAGGTGTGGAAGCAAGCGGCGATACCGGACTCTCCGCGCCGCCGAATCTTCGACGTCCGCATCGCCTTGACGCTGCTGCATCACGGTGTGGATGAGTTCGCTACGGCCAACGTCGGGGACTTCGAGGGGCTCGGTTTCGACAGGGTCATGAACCCGATTTCGTAGCCCCGGCGAACAAAGGTTCACTGCCGGTCGCGGCTGGTCTGACGAGCGAGCTCGCCGTCGATAGCCGCTCTCTCAACGTCTCGAGCGCTGCCGGGGCACGATCCAACACACAAAAGCGAGGCCCCTGTGGCCCTTGAGGGGCGGATCGTGAACGATCCCAGGGGGCTCAAGGGCGGCGACCGCTCACCCCAACTGGCCCCCCGTAGGGTCCGCCATAGCCAACCTGCAGCTCGTCCGTCCGCCTTCGCAGTTCCGTCAGGATGTCGAGGTAGTCCGGGTTTGCCGCCAGGTTCCTGGTTTCCATCGGATCCGCGAGGAGATCGTAGAGCTCCTCGTACACGGGGTCTTGCTCGAAATACCTCGCGTACTTGTACCGCTCGCCCCTGACGCCCTCGTGCTTCGGGATCTCCGGATGGTCGAAGAGGTGTTCGACGAAGAAGTCGTTTCTCCACGCTGGAGGTAACGCGCCTTCCAGGGTCGGCACGAGGCTTTTGCCCTGCATCGCACTGGGGATCTCGACGCCGGCGAGATCGAGCAGCGTCGGCGCGATATCGATGTTCAGGGCAAACAGTGAGGGAGTCGATCCCCGCTGTTCCTCCTCGACCCGTGGGTCGAACACGATGAGCGGCACATGAATCGAGAGGTCGTACGGGAGCCATTTTCCGGCGTATCCGCGCTCCCCCAGGAAATAGCCGTTGTCTCCCATCAAGATGACGACGGTGTTGGACGCGAGCCCTGATGACTCGAGCTCGTCGAGGATGCGCCCGATGGCGGCGTCGACACCGCTGATCATCCGGAAGTATCCCTTCGTCATTTCGCGGGCCTTCTCGGGCGTATCGAACCGCCAGTACCAGCGGACTCTGTTCAGAGACGGGCCCTTCAGGAACTCCGGGAGAGCGTCGAAAAACGCCGGGTCTGAAAGAGGTGGATCAGGCAGGGCGACATCGGCGTACTTCTCGTTCATGGCCTCCGGCCAGATGAACTGCCTTTCGTCTCCATCGTCGGCGTGAGGGGCGTTGAAACTCACCGTCAGAACAAACGGTCCGGTCTGATCAGCAGATCGTAGGAACTCGACGGCGCTGTCCGCTGTGATGTCCGTGAGGTGGCGCGTCGACCCGTCCTCCCGTTGCTTGAGGTAGGGCGCGGGCCGCAGGGGTACGTAGGTGTCGAACATCTCCTCCACGGCCGGCTCCGTGGTAACGCCGAATTTCCCGATGAAACCCGTACGATAGCCGGCCTCCCGCAACAAGACGGGGTAGCTCCGGTCGGTGAACTCGCCGGCCAGTGGCGGCGTGCCGAACGTGAAGCCATGCGTGCGTTCGACGAGCCCCGTCAGCAGACTGGCGCGACTGGCGGCGCAAATCGGCGTTGTCACAAAGGCGCTTTGGAACCAAACGCCCTCGGCGGCCAGCCGATCCATGTTGGGCGTGTCGAGAACCGGGTTCACGATGCCCAGCATGTCGAAGCGCTGATCGTCGGTGGTGATGAACAGCAAGTTGGGTCGTTGCTCCTGCGCGACCGATCGCTCTTGCGCACCCTGCCGTTCTCGGGCGCCGGACCCCTCTTGCGCACCCTCCCGTTCTTGCGCGTTACAGCTCGCGAAGAGGAGGGCGAGCACTATCACTACAGGTCGTTTCATGGCACGGGTGATCTCGCTCTCAGGCAACACCATCTACGCACTTCCTTCCGGCGCCTCTGCCGCGAACACATAATGACCTGACCCGACCTCGAACACGGCGGCTCCCGTCGGCTCCGAGGGCGACACAGTCACACCCGGCGCCTCCGCTGCTGGAATCCCGCTCTCGGTAACCGACGCCGGGTCCTCTGTCGGCACATGTACGACCGCTGTGGTGTTGACCGGAACCTCCACCTCGAGGTGGAGGCGATCGCGGTCGATGCGCCAGTCGCTGACGATCGGGCCGCGCACGGACTCGTAGCGCGCCCGTGCCCAGGTCAGGTCGCCGACAACGTTGGGCGCGAGCAGAAAGCGATCGAACCCCACCGCCTCCGGATGCGGCTTGATGCCGCCGAGTCCCTTGAAGAACCACTCGCTCACGGAGCCGAACATCGGATGGTTATGGGAGTACGTGTTGTCGCTGAATTCCCAGGTCTCCCACACGGTCGTCGCACCCAGGGCCAGCATGTGTCCCCAGCCGGGAAAGCTCTCCTGCGTGACCATGCGGTAGGCGACGTCAGCCCGGCCGGCCTCGGTGAGGCTATCGAGCAGGTACTTGGTGCCGAAGATGCCGGTAGCGATGTGGCCGTCGTGCTCGCCGAGCACCTGATCCACCATGGCATCGACGGCGGCATCACGCTCGGCGGCCGGAACGAGCCCCATGTACAGGGCGGTTGCCTGGCAAGCTTGCGTGCCGATGTCGAAGCGGCCCGTGCCGGGCTCCAGGAATCGGTCGGAGAACGCCTGCCGGATCCGCTCGGCGAGGGCAGCGTGACGCTCGGCTTCCCGCGTTCGCCCGAGCACGCGCGCCAGGCGTTCGCTCAACTTCGCCGCCTGAAAGAAGTGAGCCGTGGCGGTCAGTGCGACGGGCTTGGGATCGAGGCTCTCGTGGTCGCTGATGCAGCGGTCGACGATGTAGCCGTCGGCGTTGTCGGCCAGCAACTCGACCCATCGGGCCGCGGCCTCGTATTGCTGTTGCACGATGCGTTCGTTGCCGTAGTACTGGTGGAGCTGCGCGACCAACAGCGGGTGCGCCAGCCCCCAGCCGATGGGGCCGGCCTCTTCGTCGTAACCCTCCGCTGCGATGCCGACGTACGGCGCGGTCTCGGGAAACCAGCCGGCGCCCCGCGCGGCGTCCTCGTGATCCACCACCGTCTTGGCGTAGAAGCCGGCCATGTCGTAGTTGAAGATCGCCATCTCGCTGGTGGCGACGATGTCGCCGCCGTACTGGAACTTCTCGCGGCCCGGGCAATCCGACTGCACACTGAACAGATTGCTCAACAGAGTCCAACGCACCGACTTCTGAATGCGGTTGATGAGCTCGTTGGAACAGGTAAACGAGCCCACGGGCTCGACCGCCGTGTTGAGGCGGAGCCCCTCGACGGCGTCGAGGGTCGGGATCCCCGGGAAGCCGGTCACCTCGACGTAACGGAAGCCGTGGAACGTGAAGCGCGGGGTGTAGACCTCGAGCCCCTGCCCCCTCAGGGTGTACGTGTTGGATTGATAGGCCACGTCGGGCGCTCCGGGGCCGCCGCGCGGCGTGCCGTCGCGGTTCGTACCCTTGATCTGGCCGGCCACCGCGGTCATCACGTTGAGGGTGCCGTCGGGGTGGAGCAGCTCGCCCATCCTCATCTTGACCGTCGTGCCTCGCGGTCCCTCGACGCGCAACCGCGCCCAGCCGGCAAAGTTCTGCCCCATGTCGAAGATGAAGACGCCGGGCTGAACCTCGGTCATACCCACGGGTCGCAGGGTGGCCGTCGCGCGGATGGGGGGAACGGTCTGGCAGCGCAGGGGGCCGAGGAGAGTCGCCGGCCCCTCGCCGATCGGTGAGGCATTCAACCAAGCGCTGTCGTCGAACGCCGGCTCGTCCCAACCGGGCAGCTCCCGGCGGGCGTCGTACACCTCCCCCAGGTAGACGCTGTTGCGAACGACGGGGCCCTCGGCCATCTTCCAGTCTTCGTCGGTGAAGACGGACTGCGACGTTCCGTCCTCGTATTCGATGTTCAACTGAGCGATGAACCGCGGCCGACCCAGCACGAGGTGATCGCGCAGGTTGATGCGCCCCCACATGCGCAGCGGCAACGGGTTGTACCAGCCGTTGCCCAACATGGCGGCCAGTGCGTTGGGACCGTCGCTCAGAAACCCGGTCACATCATGGGTCGTGTACAACACGCGCCGCGCGTAGCTGGTCCAGGCCGGATCCAGCAGATGATCCGAAACCTTCTCGCCGTTAAGGCGGAGCTCGTAGTATCCGAGACCCGCCGCGTACAACCGGGCCCGACGCACGCCGGCGCGAGCGACAAACGTCGTGCGAAGGAGGGGGGCAGGATCATCCGTGTAGAAGTCCTCATCTCGCTCGGGGTCGGGCTTCCCGTCGTCGATCCATCGGCCGGCCCAGTCGGTGGGCGCCAGCAGCCCCATTTCCCACCAGCTCGGCTCGCTGAAACGTGTCGGCCGATCGTCGCCGTCCCACGCGCGCACTTTCCAATGGCAGCGCTCGGCGCTCGTCGGCGGCCTGCCCTCGTAGACGATGTGGAGATGCTCGAACGACTCGACCTTGCCGCTGTCCCATAGATCGCCACGATCAGCAGCCAGGTTCGTCTCGTTGCTGGCGACCAGGACCTGATACGCGGACTGCCTCTGGCCACGGGAGTCGGCAACGTCAGATCGGAGTCGCCAACTGAGGCGCGGTCGGCGTGCGTCGATTCCCAGCGGCGTCGGCAGATACTCGCAGCGCAGGTCGACCGGGGTGATGGCTGCCTCAGATGCGCCGCGTTGCGTGCCGTCGATCGGCAGGTGTTCTTGCGGGTGGCCCGTCTCGTCTGTCGAAGGGCTCTCGGGCCCGGACGAACCGATCGCGCCCGCCACCCCGGCGGCCCCGGCCGCAAACGATTTCCCGAGGAAGTCGCGCCGGCGCATCTTCATGGATCCTTGTTCTCCTCATCGAGTCCGCGGGACGGGGATCGCGCTCACGACCCTGCCGCATCATATCTTGGTTGAGCGCGGCCAACCGGGTCCGCGGCGACGGCAATGCTCCGAGCGTCGGCGTGGCATGGCTTGTGTCCGTCGACGAAGACGACAATGGACTCTCCACATCGCTATACCCCGTGCGGTGAGAGCCACATTCCTGTACATTTCGACCGCCGCGAACCGCGAGGTTGCGAGCGGGGGGCGACATTCCAGGAATGCGTGCCGACGGAGCGTTGAGCCGATGACCGACGACGAGAGACGACGGGACGAGCAGGGCCCCGTCGCACCGGACGAGGCCAAGACCCTCGGCGTCGACCCCGAGGGCGATCCGAACCGTCTCGAGAGCACGAGCCTGCTTGGATACGCGCTCGCCAAACAGGAGCGCTTCGACGAGGCCGAGCCGTTGCTGCTGGAGACGCACTCGAAACTGATGGAGACCGTAGGACTCGACGATCGGCGCGGCCGCCAATCGGCTCAGTATCTCGCTGAGATGTATGAGGCTTGGTGTCAGCCCGAGAAGGCCGCCGAGTTCCGCATGTTGCTCGAAGGCTGACAACTCCAGCCCGCGACTTGAACCGCCGAAAGGGAGTTCGAAATGACGCGAATACAGATGCTGCTGGTACCCGCGATGCTCGTCGCCACGATGGCCTTCGCTCAGCAACGCCCGGATCCGAATCGGCCGGGGGCGAGAGAGGTGATCGAGTACGACGTTCCGGACCAGATCGACATCAACTACGACGTGCTCGACGCCATCGACATCTCGTCGTCCGAGTTCGGCGTGGTGCCGTTGCCGGATGATGTCGGCCGGACCCTGACGGGTCTGTTCAGCAAGTACACGAAGCACGTCGCCCCGAACGGCAAGCCCATTCATATCCTCGGCCAGTCGCGGGTGAGCGACCTACAGATGGCGCGCGCGCGGGAGATCCTCCGCTACCACCTTACCGATGCGCCGGGCACCACGTATGGAAGCGACAAGTCCGGGGTGGCCAACCGCATGGGAGACGTGCGGGCAACGCTCATCTACACGGATACTCAGGCGCGGGCGTTCGCCATGTACGACATCCTCGGACCCTCGGACCTCGCTCTCCAGGACCTGTATGCGACGGAATCCCCGGTGGAGGGTGACTACGTCTACGTCAATAACGAGGCTCCTGAGGGAGGTTTCTTCACCCGCGACGCTTCTTACGAGGAGATCATGCACCTGGTGCATGCCAAAGGTATCGAGGATGAGCTCCCCGAGTACCACGCTGCCATCGAGCGCGCCGAGAATCGTGCCGTCGACGCCGGGATCTACAACTACGGTGCCACAGCGCCCCACGAATACATCATCAGCGGTTTCGACATCTACTTCGGCTTGTGGGACCACGACCCTCAGGGCGACGGCACGTCGTACGGAGACGAGTATCCGTACCATACGCGCGCCGAGATGAGAGCCGGGGATCGTCCGCTGTTCGACCTGGTCGAGGAGTTCTGGCCCGAGTATCTGACCTACAACGCGTACATCGACCCGTCGTTCGAGGGGACGTTCGTGATGGCGTACGACGAGGCCATCGAATATACCTTCAAGTCCCGATTCCTGGTCAACGTAACGCTCACCGGCGACAAGGACACCGGCGTTCTGGGCAACGACCAGGACAACTCGCTCGCGGGCAACGCCGGCGACAACGATTTCGCGGGTGGGGCGGGAGATGATGTGATCGCCGGCGCGGCCGGGAGCGATCGAGCGTTCTTTGCCGGGCCGGCGGCTGACTATCGGGTCGAAACGCAGGGGGCGACGACGACCGTTAGCGACACGGTGGACGACCGCGACGGCACCGATGAGCTGACCGGCATCGAAGTCCTGATTTTTAGCGACAAGGAAGTCGCGATCCAGTAGGGCGTCGCCGACGGCAACACGCTACCGCGAGAGGATCCCGGCGACATCCGGAGAGCGCCGGCTCGACATCAGCCGGGCCACCTCGGAAGATCAACGACGCCACTCTCGATGATCCGGCGAAGATCCGCGTCGCGGTGCAAAACGAAGCAGCGGTTCTCCTGGGCGATGGCCGCGATGAGGCAGTCGATCGTCGAGCGCACGGTGATGCCGCTCTTTCGCAGCGTGCGGAAGATGTCGGCGGCGTGGACGTAGAGCTCCATGCCGCTAGGCTCCAGGAACGTCAGGTCGGCGAAGCCGTCGCGGACCCGCCCATAGCCGGAGCGGCGCCGGAGGCCCTGGAGCACCTCGGCAACGACGACACCACAGGTGCAAACGTCGTCCTCGCCGACGAGCAGGTGGGCAAGGGCCAGCGCCTCATCCGAATCGTGCGCGTTGATGTGGTCGACCCAGACGGAGGTGTCGACCAGGACTCTCAAGGGACGCGCCGCCTGCGGAGCTCGTCGACGTCGCCCTCCCACGGCCCGCAGCCCTTCAGATCCAGCAGCTTGCGCACCCGCCGGCGGCGAGCATATTCGCGCAGAGCGTCGTTGATCACTGCCGTCTTTGTGCTCCCGGGCGAAACGTCCATCGCAGCGGCGAGGGCGTCGTCGTCGATGTTCAGAGTTGTTCGCATGATCTGTATTGTAATGCATAAAAATAGGACGTGAAATCTGCATAGGCAGCGCGACGCGCGCCCCACGCCCTTGTATGACGGCCACCGTCAGCGATCGATCGCCCCCCGCCCGCCGGGACGCGGGATGTCCCGCTCCTCGCAGCAAGGGCCTCCGCCCTTCGGTGGTTTCGGCGAGACAAAGAGCTCGCGATCCAGTAGCGTGTCAGCGGACGATAGGCCTCCGTTCGGAGGACTCGCGGCTGTAGTCGTTCTTTTCGGGCAACCACGGACAAGATAGGCATGACCGACAGCGGAACGAAGGCACTCCTCGCCGGGCTCCTGGGAGTCCTTGTGCTCGTTGGCTGCCAATCCGCCGCCCCACCCGGCGAGAGGGCGACGACGAACGAAAAGGTCCAGGGCCGCGGCGAGAACAAGGACGACTGGTACGACGCTCTCCCCCGACCGGCGTGGTCCGAGCTCGAGCTCGTCGAGCAGAGCCAGCCGTGGTTCGAAGTGTACGAGGTAGCCTCGGGCGTCTTCGCAATCTATGAGCCCGGCCAGTTCGAGGAGGTCATCTCCTATCTGATCGTCGGCGCGGAACGGGCGCTGCTGTTCGATACGGGATTGGGAATCGGTGACATGCGACAAGTGGTCTCCGAGCTCACGCCGCTCGAGACCGTCGTCCTGAACTCACACACCCACTACGATCACGTCGGCGGAAATCATCAGTTTCGGCGCATCTACGGCACCGATACCGACTTCTCCCGAAGAAACGCGGACGGTCGCCCCCACGAGGCCGTGGCGGAGTTCGTCGGCGAAGGCTGGATCTGGAAGCCGCTGCCGGAGGGATTTGCCGCGGCCGAGTACGCGAGCGAGCCGTTCGAGATTACCGACGTCGTGGGCGATCTCGAGAAGATCGACATCGGGGGGCGCGTGCTCGAGGTCGTCCTCACGCCCGGTCACGCACCCGACGCTCTCTGCCTGCTCGACCGCGAGAACCGTCTGCTCTTCATGGGCGACACCTTCTACCCGGCGTCGCTCTACGCCCATCTCGGCGGGTCGGACTTCGAACGCTACGTGGAGACGGCGAATCGTCTCGCCGAGCTCGCGGCGGACGTCGATTCCATCTTGCCGGCACACAACGAGCCGCTATTGGAAAGCGCCTACTTGGTACGACTCCGCGACGCGTTCCAGGCGATGGCCGCCGACTCGGTGCCGTTCGTGCTGACCGACGGAAACCGAGAGTACGCGTTCGAGGGCTTCAGCATTATCGTTGCCGATCCACCGCCCTGGGATCGGTAACGACGACCTGTCCGAACCGGGTGCGCGAGCGCGCCGGGATCGTCACCCATGAGCGCACCGGGGCCGTCACCCATTCCTTGGGGTCGTGGCTGGCGTGATGCCCTACCGCCGCCCGGGGCGCGCGAAGACGCTGTCCTCGTGCCACGTGGGGCGGTCATCGGCGTCGGCGACATCGCGGGCAACCTCGGCGACAAACCGCGCATAACGCGCAGCTCCCTGCCAATCCCACGGCAAGTCGATCTCGTCCGAGGGCTTGTGCAGATGGTCTGCAACGTAGCCGCGCAGCTCGGTGAGCCCGTCGACGCCCGGGTCGCGCGCCGTCATCCCGCACATGAAGAACATCGACGGGATCCCTTGCTGCACGAAGCGATAGTGATCCGATCTCGTGAACAGCGCCTCTTCGGGCAACGGATCCTCGCCGACGCCGAGCCCGAGCGCCGCGGCCACGCGCCGGACGTTGTCATCGAGCGTCGAGTACGCCGTGCCGAACGGGATGATGTCGACGAAGTCGTAGAGAAACACGCCCGAATCGAGATTGATGTTGGCGACGATGTCACCGGCGGGCACCGGCGGGTTGTGAACGAAGTAGTCGGAGCCGACCAGGCCGCGCTCTTCGGCCGTCGCCGCCACGAAGATCACCGAGCGGCGCGGCGGGTTGGCCGTCAAGGCGCGGGCGACCTCGAGCAGCACGGCGGTGCCCGACGCGTTGTCCCCCGCCCCGTTGTAGATGTCGTCGCCCGTGGCGTCCGGCCGTCCGACACCAACGTGATCGAGGTGGGCGGTGATGACGACGTATTCGCCACGCAGCGCCGGGTCGGCGCCCGGCAACAAACCGACGACATTCGGGCTCTCGAAACCGTCGTAGGTCGTCGTCTGCGAAATCGACACCTCGACCGAAAGCTCGACGCTCGCGTCCAACCCGGCGACGGCGGCGTTGCTGATATCTCGGAGCGAGCGGCCGCTGCCCTCGAGCAGGAGCATCGCCGTCCGCTGGCTGACTGCCGCGCCGGCCGCGAGCGTGGGCGCAACATCGTGACCGCGGCCGTCGCTCTCCCGCCATGTCATCGAGCCACCGGCGCCGCCTCGGCCCATGCGCGCGAACGGGTCGCGCTGGTCCGCGATCGTCGGATACACCCGCAGCATCCCCACCGCCCCGTGGGCCGCGGCTGTCTTCGCCTTGGTCTCCTCGCGCCCGAGGTGGGCCTTCATGTCGGCCGACAACCGGTTCGGCGCGCCGACGAACGTGAGCACGATCTTTCCCTCGGCATCAACACCGGCGTAATCGTCGATACCGAGCTCGGGCGCCGCGATGCCGTGCCCGACCACGACGACAGGCGCGCGCACCGAGCTGTTCGCCTGCCCGGGCTCCGCATCGATGACGAAGTCCTGCGGAGAAACCGGCGTCGACCCGCCGGCTGCGGTGTGCACCGACATACTCGCCGCCTCGTCGTCGCGCCGCGATATGTGCAGCGGCACGGACTGCATGTAGGTGCCTCCATCGCCGGCCGGCTCGAGATTCAGCAGCGCAAAATGGCTCGCGACGTACTCCGCGGCGGCATCGTAGCCCTCTGTTCCGGGCGCCCTCCCGCGTAAAGCGTCGGCGGCGAGGAAGCGAACGTGTACCTCGAGGACGCCGGCGCTGGGAGCCGAGCCGCCCTGCGGCACGCCGCCGAGCAGCCCAATGGCGGCAACCGTCAGGATGCAGCCTCGCGCGATCAGTCGATGAGTCATGGCGGGGACTGTATGGCCCGCCCGGAAGGATGGCAATTGCCTGCGACTGTGGCGATCAGTACTCGCTCGGGTAGAGCAAGCGCACCCACAGATCGCGGGTGTCGAGTCGAGACGGATCGACCCCGGCGGTAGTGCCGCCAAGTGACATCCCGTACCAGCCCGCGGCGTCGAGATCGACACGCAAGACGACGCCGGCGTCGTCAACGTACACACGATCGAACGCCCGCATGCCTTCGAACAACCATGCCTCCTCGGTACGCCCGCCGATCTCGACACCCACCCGCTCGATATACCGCAGCTTGCCGACGTCGGAGTTGGTACGCGAGGAGACGGCCCTCTGATGGTCGAACGAGCTACCGCCCACGACGTTCAGACCGCCGCCGCCGATCCCGCCGCTGAGTCCGGACACACCGAAGAAACCCGCCGGCGTGAGGAGTGCGTATTCATGCTCCCCTGTGCCTTCTTCCCACAGCACCGGAAGCATCAGGCTGATCAGCCCCGGGTTGCCGAAGAGCTGCTCACGGCACACCGAGTTGTCGGCAAAACGCAAAGGCGGCTGCGCGATCGGCGCGGACCCGCCGGATCCGGGAGACAGCTTCTGCGGCACGACGGCGGCGGCCTGCCCGACATGGATCGGTAGCGAAAGGGAGCAATCCACGCCCGTTGGGACCAGCGCGTAGATCCCTATGGGACCGGACAGGTCGAATTCCGGCCCGTGCATCACGGAAACGACATGCTCGAGGTCGTTGCCTTCCATGGCGGTGTGCTTGAGAAACTCCCCGTCCTCGAAGCGGTAGCGCACCGTGTAGGCTTCCTCGCCCCAGCCGGCCAGGACCCGTTTCGTTTCGAAACGAAGCTCGAGCGGAAAACCGTAGCGGTTGACCCGCAGCTCGCCCTCGCTTTCGATCTGGACGATCGTGCCGATGGGCAGCTCGCTGCGCCGAGCGCCGAATTGCCACAGGTGCGTGAGCTCGAAGATTCCCTCCGGCGGATCGCCGAGCGTCTCGCGCAAACGGATCGACCACATGCCGTTCTCGCCGGCATACAGCTCCTGGGGCGGGCCGAGAACGTAGCGGCGCTCTTCGCCGAGCTGGAAGCCGAGAAATATCGAGGGCGATTGAAGACCAGCGGTGTCGAGGACGCCCACGGAGGTCTCGACAACGCCCGGGGCGTCTCCGTGCTCAAACGTCGGCGAACGATCCACTGTCGGCGCCGCCGCACCGGCGACCACGACGACGGCTGTCAGAAAGACAAGGTGCTTCATGCGGCCTCCCGCGCCAGGGGAATCACTGCGGGGATTCCTCTCGCTCGCGACCGGTGCCTAAAGCGTGCCACGCCGGGGGCACGCTGGTCCAGAGAACGCGGTGTCCGCTTCGGGAGGTTGAACTGACCGGCACGCGGGCGGCGACCGACTTCTGCAGGTCTATCGCCCGGGACCTGGAGCTCCAGTACGGGAGACCGTACGTCCATCCTCCGGCCGTCGCCCAGCGAGGCCTTGTTGCCGAGGCCCCAAGCCTGCGAATGCGGCTGATCTCAGTAACCGGCCGGATGCAACCCACGCACGAACGCGTCGAACCCGTCACGATGTGACGCGACCGTACCCGATGGCCCGTGAAGCTGAATGAACAGCGAGCCGCGATCGGTCTCGACGACGGCCGCCACCAGCGTCTGGCCGGCAAGCGGTTGCGCCGGCGCCCCGCCCACGGCACGCCGGTAGGTGCCGCTGAGCTCGGCGACGGTCACCGGCATGCCGGCGACTTCGAACGTTTGCATGAGAGGCTCGACCTCGCCGCCATCTTCGCCCGCAAACTGGCTACGCCAGCGCGCGACGTTGGCAGTGACGTCGCCACCCTGACCGCTGCCGAAAAAGAACACCACCACTTCAGCGTCCGCGTCGGCATCGTCGGGCCCGGGCACCGACATCTGCAACAGGCGCATCGAGCTGCTGGGTTGCACGCTCGTCCAACTCGCCGGCGCGCGCGTTTCG
>CAYSHI010000341.1:0-2586 GCA_964430745.1 uncultured Acidobacteriota bacterium
TTTCGAGGACCTGGTCGCCTACGGTAACAACCAGTTCACGCTCACCGGTGACGGCGAACCGGTGCGCGCCTTCGGCTACCGCACCAGCGACGGCCTCTTCGAGTTGCTCGGCGCGGCACCGCAGATCGGCCGTTTCATCGAGGCCGACGACGACCGCTTCGGCGCCGAACCGGTGGTCGTCCTGTCCGACAGCCTGTGGCGCGATCGCTTCGCCGCAGATCCGGCTGCCCTCGGGCAGTCGCTCACCATCGACGGCGTGCCCCACACCGTGATCGGCGTCGCCCCGCCGGAGTTTCGCGTTACCGGCATGCCGCTCCTGTTCGCCCCCTTCGCCTGGGACCCGAAGAATCTTCCCGGCCGTGACTCGAATTCCTATGTCGCGCTGGGTCGGCTCACCGACGGCATGACGCTGATTGCGGCCATGGAGGAGATCTCGGCGATCTACGCCGACCTTGTCGCCGAGTACCCCACCGAGATCACCAACCAGGGCGTCGCCGCGCTCGCCATCGATGAGTGGCTGATCGGCTCCAGCCGGCGGCGGCCGTTGCTGATCCTGTGGGGCGCCGTCGCCATGGTGCTTCTGGTGGCGTGCGCCAACGTCGTCAACCTCATGCTGGCGCGCGCTGAAACGCGCCAGCGGGAGCTTGCCCTGCGCGCCGCGCTCGGCGCCGGGCGCGGCCGGTTGATGCGCCACTTCCTCAGCGAAAGCGTGTTGGTGTCGCTGATCGGCGCCGCCCTCGGCGTGGTTGGTGCATGGGCCGGGCTGCGTCTATTGCTGGCGACGTATGCCGACGCCGTTCCGCGCAGCACCGATGTCGGCATCAACCTGTCGGTGCTGATGTTCGTCACCCTGGTGGCACTGGCGACCGGCATCGTCGTCGGCCTGGTCCCGGCGCTGCAAATCAGCCGCGGGCGCATCCACGACGACTTGCGAAAAGGCGGCCGCGGCCAGGCCGGTGGGGGAACTCGCCTCCGGCAGGGCCTGGTGGTTCTCGAGGTGGGCACGGCGCTGATCCTGGTGGTCGGCGCAGGGTTGCTGCTGAAGAGCTTCTGGCGCATCAACCAGATCGATGTCGGCGTGGCCACCGATCGCGTCATCACGGCACGCATCTCGCTGCCCGAGTCGCAGTACCCGGAGGCGGTCGAGATTCGCGGCTTCTTCCGCGATTTCATCGACCAGCTCGAGCGGCTACCGAGCGTCGAGGAAGCGTCGATGATCTCGGCGGTTCCGTTTTCCGGCACCTATAACAACTTCAGCCAGGTAATGCCGGCCGGCGACATGGATCGCGTCGCCACATTCGTGGAGTCCCGCACGGTGGAGAGCGGGTTCTTCTCCACGATGGGTCTGGCGCTGCTCCAGGGGCGCACCTTCGGCGCCGGCGACAATGAGGACACCACTGCGGTAGTGATGGTCAACCGCGAGCTCGTGCGCCAGCTCTTTCCCGACGACGACGCGGTGGGACGTACCGTCGTTCCTTCATCCACCTCGGATGGCTGGCAGATCATCGGCGTCGTCGAGGATCTGCGCGAGCATGGGCCCGACGAGCCGGCCGCGCCAACGGTGTACTTCTCGCATCTTCAGGGCGCCCGCCGCAACATGGCGGTCACGGCTCGCGTTGCCGGCGACCCGATGGCGCTTGTGCCCGACATGCAACGGATCGCGCGGCGGATCGACCCCGATCTGCCGGTGTTCACCATCCGCTCCCTCGACCAGCTCATCTTCAACGGACTCGGCGCGCGCCGCTTCAGCATGTCGTTGCTGTCGGTGTTCGCGGGCCTCGCCCTAACGCTCGGTGCCATCGGCATCTACGGTGTGATGGCCTACACGGTCGAGCAGCGCACCCCCGAGATCGGGCTGCGCCAGGCTCTCGGCGCCAGCCGCGGTTCGGTGCTGTCGCTGGTCGTCCGACAGGGATTCAAGTTGGCTGCGCTGGGCATTGTGCTGGGAAGCGCCGGCGCCCTCATGCTGCGGCGCACGCTCGCCAGCCTGCTGTTCGAGGTCAGCTCGGTCGATCCGGTCGTTTACGGCGCCGTCGCCCTGATCCTCACCGCCGTCGCGGCGCTCGCCTGCTACCTGCCGGCACGGCGCGCGGCCGCGGTGCATCCGATGGTGGCGCTGCGCAGCGATTGAGGTACTGGCGGAACCTCAGAAGACGATGCCACCGCTGACGACAAAGGTGTCTTGCTTCACGTCATCGCCGTCGTCTCCCTCACCAAGCTGGCGGAGGCCGAAGGTGTAACGCGCGTCGACGGTGACTACGCCCCACTCCTGTAGGAAGTCCACGCCGCCACCGAAGGTGATGCCGACGATCCGACCGGCCCCGACCATCTCTTCCCGGGCGGTGGACAGTGCTCGGATGTCAGCATGACCTTCAAGCTCTCCGTGAAGCGCGTCGATCTCAACGCGGGCCCGTAGAGCGGCGCCCTGCAAAGACCGGCGATCGACGTGATGTGGCCCGGTGGCCCGCTTCCATAGCCTCTGGAACAGCGGTTACACTCCCGCCACGCGTGTTGCATTTCTCGCACCACGGTCACCCTGTCGCGGGACTCTATGAAGCAGCGTCAGCAAAAGAAACACTGGTCGGC
>CAYSHI010000342.1:0-3990 GCA_964430745.1 uncultured Acidobacteriota bacterium
AGGCGGGCGCCGACCTCACCAGCGGCAGCGAAACCGAGCGCATCGTCACCATGCCGGCGAGCTCGGGATACTTCGAGGTGCTCGGCGTGGAGCCGCTGCTCGGGCGCGAGTTCCTGCCCGAAGAGGAGACGGCCGACAGCAACGTCGCCGTCATCAGCTACGGCCTCTGGCAGGCGGCCTACGCCGGCGACCCGGACATACTCGGGACGGAGATCGACCTGCAGGGAGTGCCGCATACCGTCGTCGGCGTCATGCCGTCCGGATTCCGCAACCCGCTCGGTTGGCAGGTCGACCTGTGGCGACCCGAGAACCTGCAGCCGGGCGGGCGCAATAGCTGGAGCAACTACTACTTGAGTGTCTTCGGCCGGCTGCGCGAAGGGGTCTCGCTGACCGAGGCGCGCGAGCGGCTGCAGGCGCTCGGCGTCACGATGGCCGAGGAAGACGAGCGCACCCGCGGCGCATTCGCCTCGATATATCCGTTGCTCGACGACACGGTCGGCGAAACCAGCGCGATGCTCTGGGTATTGATGGGAGCCGTGGGCCTGGTTCTGCTGATCGCCTGCGTCAACGTCGCCAGCCTGTTCCTGGTGCGCAGCGCCGAGCGCTGGAAGGAGCTCGCCATACGCGCGGCATTGGGTGCCGGCCGGCGACGACTGGTGGGGCAGATGCTGGTCGAGAGTCTCCTTCTGGGGTTGTCGGGCGGTGTGGCCGGGCTGGCCCTTTCGTTCGCCGGGCTGCGCGCCGTGGTGGCGCTGAGTCCGGCGTCGCTGCCGCGCGTGGCCGAGCTCGGCATCGACGCGAGGATCTTCGTGTTTGCGACCGGTATCTCCCTGCTCACCGGGCTGCTGTTCGGCATCGCGCCGGCCCTGCAGTTCTCCCGTCCTGATCTGGACCGCACCCTGCGGGAGGACGATCGCGGCAACAGCGGCGGCAAGGCGCAGCGCCGCTTGCGCGGCGCCCTCGTGGTGGCCGAGATCTCGATCGCCCTGGTGCTGCTGTTCGGCGCCGGCCTGCTGACCAAGAGCTTCCGCCAGATCGTCGACGTTGACCTCGGCGTGCAGACGGGCGGAGTGCTCACCTACGAGGTTCACCTGCCGACATCCAGGTATGCCGAGGGCGCCGACCGTAGCGCGTTCTACGAGCGCTTCTTCGAGGCCGTGCGCGCGATTCCCGGCGTCGACGCCGTAGGTTCGACATCCTACCTACCGACCGAAGGGCGCTATCACTCCTGGGGCGTCCATCGTATGGACACGGACTTCGAGGACGACGACAACTGGATCGGCACCGACATGCGCGTCGTCGACGGAAGTTACCTGGAGTTGATGGGCATCGAGCTCGTTCGCGGGCGCACGTTCAACGACACCGACTCCGCGGAATCGCCGGGCGCCATCGTCATTAACGAGTCCCTCGCCGAAATCGCATTCACCGATCGCGAACCGTTGGGCGGCCGCCTGACCCTCAACGGCGAAGAGGAATACGAGGTCGTCGGGATCGTCGCCGATACCGCCTACGACTCCATCGGCTCCGTCTCTCCCAAGTCCTACCTGCTGCACGCGCAGTACGCCGACAATCGGAACTGGGCGATGATTCAGACCGTTCGGACGCGGATCGATCCGCAGGCTGTTGTCGGCCAGCTTCGCGCCGAGTTGCGCGAGATCGATCCGCAATTGGTGCTGTACAAGGTGCGCACCATGGACGATGTGGTTGCCCGCGGTATCGCGCCGCAACGGTTCACCATGGCCCTGATGATGGGGTTCGCCGCCACCGCGCTGCTACTGGCCGCGGTCGGCATCTACGGCGTGCTGTCCTACAGCGTGGCCCAGCGCACCCACGAGATCGGCATCCGCATGGCCCTGGGCGCTGACCGAGCCAGTGTACGGAGCATGGTCGTACGGCAGGGCTTGGCTCTCACCGGAATCGGGGTCGTGGTGGGCATCGCCGGAGCCCTGGCGTTCACCGGCTGGTTGTCCTCGCTGTTGTTCGAGGTCGAGCCGGGAGACCCCGCGGTGCTCGCCGCCGTTGCGCTGGTGCTTGCGCTGGTAGCAGCGTTGGCTGGCTACCTGCCGGCCCGGCGAGCGACGTCGGTGGATCCGATCCGCGCCCTGCGTCAGCAATAGGCGTCTCCGCGAGAGAGGAACGCCGCGGTGTCAATCCGACCGTAGCGCCAGCATCGGGTCGACACGCGAAGCACGGTGCGCCGGGATGGCTGCGGACCCCAGGGCGATGACGCTGAGTAAGCCGACCGACGAGATGATCGTGACCGGATCGTAGCCGCTCACCTCGAAGAGCAGCGACTGCACCGCGCGCCCGAGCGCCAGGGCGCCCGCCAGGCCGATGACGCCGCCGATGAGGGTCATCACCGCCATCTGGCGGAGGATCAACGCCCGTACGCCGGCCGGATCCGCGCCCAACGCGACGCGCAGGCCGATCTCGCGCGTGCGCTGCGTCACGGTGTAGGCAAGCACACCGTACAAACCGACCGCGGCGAGCAGCGTTGCCAGGACGGCAAAGGCGGTCGACAGGATGCTGACGATTCGATCGCCGAAGGTGTTCTCCTCGATCTGCATCTGCATGGTCCGCAGGTTCTGAACCGGCAGGTTCGGGTCGAGCCTCGAGACCATCGGCGCAATCGACGGCAGCACCTGCTCGGCGTCGAGCCCCGTGCGAGCGTAGAACGTGATCTCGCCGATCTCCTCCAGCTGTCGGTAGGGCAGGAAGAACAACGGCGGCACCTCGTCCTTCACATCGTTGTACTTGGCATTTTGCGCCAGGCCGACGATCTCGATGTCGAGCTCGTCGCCACGACCGAGCTGCATGCGCCTACCGACCGCCTCGCGTCCGAGGTTGAACTTGCGCGCGAACTCCTCGTTGACGATCGCCACTTTGGGGGCATCGAGCGTGTCGGTGGGCGTGAACTCGCGACCGGACATCAGCGGAATGCCGAGGGTGCGGAAATAGTCGGCGCCTATGGCGTTAAAGCGGGAGTTCGTGTCGGTATCGAGGTCTGCCTCGAAACCCTCGACCGAAACGTTCTGCCCCCAGGCGCTCCCGGCAAGAATCGGGACCATCGACGCGGTGACGCTCGTAACGCCCGGAACGGCAGAAAGCTCGTCTTCGGTGCGGGCGAAAAGATCCTTGGATGCCGGGGTCTCATAGGCATTGAGCTCGGGAGCGATCCCGAAGGTAAGGAGGTTACCTTGGTCGAGTCCGAGATCGATGCGGCTGACGTTGTCGAGGCTTCTGATGAAGAGACCGGCGGAGATCAGCAACGTCATCGACAGGGCGATCTGCCCGGTCGTGAGCACGTTGCGGAACCGCGTCGCGGCGCGCGCCCCACCGGACCCGCCACCCTGCCCTTTCATGACCGACAGAACGTCGGTGCGCGTGCTGATCAACGCGGGGAACAATCCGAAAAGCACGCCCGCACCGATCGCCGTGGCGGCGGTGAAGATCACAACGGTCAGATCGAGCGCCGGATCGACCATCGAGGCGGCCTCATCCGGCATCAGCGACGCGATCATGCTCAGCGTCCACCGCGCCACCAAAAGGCCGGCGGCGCCACCGCACAACGCCAGCACGAGCGACTCGGTGAGAAGCTGGCGGAGGAGCTGCGACCGGCTGGCGCCGACCGACAGGCGTACGGCCATCTCGCCGGCACGGGCGGCGGCGCGCCCGAGGAGGAGGTTGGCGATGTTGGCGCAAGCTATCAACAGAACCAGAGCGGTAATGGCATTCAGGAGCGTCAGCGGCGCTCCGACCTCGCCCTGCAGGTTGCTCTGGCCTCGCCGGCCGTCCTCGATCGAGAGCTCCCTGTCGCGGAAGCGCTCGAGCGACTGCTCGCTCATCCCGTCCTGCAACGGTACCTCGACCTCTTCGATGATGGCGCTGTACTGGGGGTTGAGCACGGCGAGAGCCTGTTCCTCTTCGACCCCGGGAGCGAGGCGGGCGAACGCGTAGATCCAATAGCTGCGGCGGTCCTCGAGTGAGCCT
>CAYSHI010000343.1:0-16208 GCA_964430745.1 uncultured Acidobacteriota bacterium
GCCCTTTGGTGTCTGGGGATGTTCTTCGAGGTCTTCGGCGACCAGCAGCTACGTCGTTTCAAGGCCGATCCCGGGAACAAGGGCAAAGTTCTCGATACCGGGTTGTGGGCGTATACGCGCCATCCCAACTATTTCGGCGACGCCATGGTGTGGTGGGGGATCTTCGCCGTTGCCGCCGGCGTGCCGGCGGGTTGGTGGACGGTCTTCAGTCCGCTAGTAATGAATTTCTTCCTCCTCAGGGTCTCCGGCGTCGCCATGCTCTAGAAGGACATCGCCGAACGGCGACCCGAGTACCGCGCGTACATCGAGCGCACCAGCGCCTTCATTCCACGGCCGCCGAAACCACGCGGTGCGACGCCCCTGGCGACGGAGGAGCGGCAATGAGGGAGCCAGTGAGCGGTCCACTCGACATCGCCGTGATCGGTGCGGGCGCAGCCGGACTGACGGCGGCACACGTACTCCAGCGCCGCCACCGCGTCACGTTGTTCGAAAGAGACCCCCGCCCTGGCGGTCACGTCAGGACGGTGACGATTCCCTCCGGGCCGGACGCCGGGACTCCTGTTGACACCGGCTTCATCGTCTTCAACGACGGCAACTACCCGCTCTTCAACCGATTGCTCGATCAGCTGGATGTCGAGGCACGCTACAGCGACATGAGCTTCAGCTATCACTCGGAGGAAAGCGGCCTGCAGTACGCCGGAACCGGTCTAGACGGCCTCTTCGCGCAACGGCGAAACGTGCTTCGGCCGGGCTACTGGAAACTCGTTCGCGGCATCCTGCGCTTCTGTGACGAGGCACGGCGACGGCTTGTCGCCGGCGAGATCGGCGACTGCACGCTGAATGAGTTCCTCCACTCGTCGGGATTCGACGGCGCCGTCGCCGATGACTACGTGTTGCCGCTGGCCGCGGCCATCTGGTCGGCCCCGCGCGACGACATCCGCAGCTTCCCCGCCGAGAGCCTGCTGCGCTTCTTCGACAACCACGGTTTGCTGCGGATACGCGAACGGCCGCAGTGGAAAACGATCGTCGGCGGGAGCAAGACCTACGTCCGCAAGCTCGTCGACGGTTTCGAGGGCGAGATCGAAACCGGGCACGAGGTTCGCGGGGTCCGTCGCGCCGACGACGGCGTTCAACTCAGGCAGGCGGACGGCACCGTTCGACGCATGGACCGTGTCGTGATTGCGGCCCACGCCGATGAAGCACTCGCGCTTCTCGAGGATCCTCGTCCCGACGAGGCGGAAATGCTGGGCGCATGGCATTACAACGCCAGCGACGCCCGCCTGCACACCGACGCGACGCTGATGCCGCCGAACCGGCGTGCCTGGGCGTCGTGGAACTACCGAAGGTCCGTTTCCTCGGGAGACAAGACGCCCGTGGTGGTCACCTACCACATGAACCGCCTCCAAGGCCTGCGGACCGAGACGGAGTACTTCGTCTCGCTCAACGCCGAGCCCGCCCCCGACGAGACGCGTACGATCGCCGAGATCCCCTACACCCATCCATGTTTCACCCGGGCGGCGCTTGCCACGCAGAAGCGCATCGCCGAGCTCAACGGCACCGACAACACCTACTACTGCGGCAGTTACCTGGGCTACGGATTCCACGAGGACGCGGTGCGATCCGGCGCCTCCGTGGGCAAGCACTTCGGTATCGAGTTATGAGATCGCGCCTCTATCTCGGACAGGTGGTGCACGCGCGCCTCGAGCCGGTGGAGCACTCCTTCCGCTACCCCGCCTTTGCCTTTGCCCTCGACGTCGACGAGCTTCCCGAATTGGACCGCAGGCTGCGCTTCTTCGGCCACGGCCGCCGCGCCCTGTTTTCGCTATACGAAGCCGACTACCTGGGCGGCGACGACCGCGGGCTGCGCGCCAAACTCGGCGATCGCATCGCCGCGGCGGGCACGAGGATCGATCTTTCCCGTGTGGAGCTGGTCACCACCCCCCGCTTCGCCGGGCACACGTTCAATCCGGTGAGCTTCTACTACTGCTATGACGCCGGGGAGCAGCTTTCGGGCATCGTTGCCGAGGTCAACAACACGTTTGGCGAGGGGCACGTGTACGTTCTGCCGGCAAGCGCCGCCGCCAGCTCGACGGAATCGGGCCTCAGCTTCGCCACCCCCAAGAGCTTTCACGTATCGCCGTTCAACGACATGCGGGGGACCTATGAGTTCCACTTCGCCGCGTTGGCAGAGCACCTCGACGTGCGCATCGACATCCGGCGTGAGGCAGGTCGCTCGTTCGCCTCTCGTCTTCGCGGAACGGCGCGACCGCTCGACAACGCCTCCCTCTATCGGCTGGCGGCGACCTACCCGCTGACCACGGCGCTCACCTTGCCCCGAATCATGTGGCAGGCCTACAAGCTCCACTACCGCAAAGGCCTGCCGCTGTTCGACAAGCCGGAACCCGCGAGCCCTCAGACGTTCGCCGCCGCGAGACCCGCATACATCAGCGAGCTCTCCGCTCCGAGCTGGTTGCGACCCGAACCTACGGAGACCGAAATAGAGGATCGTCATGGAAGCCATTGATCACCGGGCGCCGGCGGCCGGCAGCGCCGGCGCCGCACGGAGCGTCTGGGGGCGCTGGAGCGCGCGCTTCGTGCATGGCTACCTGGCCCGAATAGCCCGAGGGCACCTCACCGTCGAGGAGCTCGGAAAAGCAACTATCCGCTACGGAGACCCGACCGATCCGCTGCGCGCGACGCTGAAGATCCATGATCCCCGATTCTTCTGGCGCGCCGTTGCGGGCGGCGACGTCGGCTTCGCCGAATCGTACATGGACGGCGACTGGACCTGCGACGACCTCACGGCGCTCATTCAAATCATGGCGATCAACCGCGACGAGCTCGACGAGCTCAGCCCCGCCACCGCCTTGCCGCGCCGCCTGCTCAACCGCGCCTATCACCTGGCTCGGCGGAACACTCTGAGGGGCAACCGGCGGAATATCGAGGACCACTACGATCTCGGCAACGAGTTCTTCAGCCTCTTTCTCGACCCGTCCATGACCTATTCCTGCGCGGTCTTCCCCACCGGCACAGAGACGCTCGAACGTGGGCAAGAGCTCAAGATCCAGGCGATGATCGACAAGGCGGACATCCGCCCGACGGATCACGTGCTCGAGATCGGCAGCGGCTGGGGTAGCCTGGCAATCGCGGCGGTCCGGCAGACCGGTTGTCGCGTCACCACCCTGACCCTGTCGGCGGAACAAAAGAGCTACGTCGAGCAACGCGTGGCACGAGCCGGTTTGGCCGAACGGATCGAGGTTCGCATCGCCGACTACCGACGGGTCGAGGGCACATACGATCGTATCGTGTCGGTGGAGATGCTCGAGGCCGTGGGGCACGAGAACCTGCCCGTCTATTTCGCTGCCTGCGATCGCCTGTTGCGAGCGGGCGGAAGGGCGGCGATTCAGGTGATCACGATTCGCGATGAGTACTACGAGGCCTACCGCAAGGGCTGCGACTTCATCCAGCGCTATATTTTTCCGGGGGGTCACCTACCCTGCTGGGAGGCGCTGGCGACGGCGATCGCGACATCATCCCGACTCCGGGTCGACGTCGTTGAAGACATAGGGCACCACTACGCCCGCACGTTGAGCAAGTGGCGGGCGGCTTTCGGCGCCAACACCGATGCCGTGCTCGGGCTCGGATTCGACCGCTCCTTCCTCCGCAAGTGGCACTACTACTTCAGCTACTGCGAGGCCGGCTTTCGTACCCGTATGCTCGGCACCCTTCAGCTAACGCTCACCAAATAGACGTCAGGCGGCGAAAGCCGTGTTCGTTCTCAGCAATGAGCGGCTCGCACCGATCGAAACGTTCAGGAGATCCGGCAAAGATGGCAACAGCGACCACCCACCCCAGCGATCGGCGCAAGGAAGCGCCGATCAATATCGTCGCCAGCATCCCGTTCTTGATCGTGCACCTGGGCTGTATTCTGGTGCTGTGGACGGGCGTCGGCGCGTTCGCGCTGGCGGTCGGTTTCGTCACGCTCGCCGTGCGTATGTTCGGGCTCACCGGCGGCTACCATCGCTACTTCTGCCACAAGACCTATCAGACGAGCCGCGCTTTTCAGTTCGTACTCGCCGCCATCGGCACTTCGGCCGCGCAGATGGGCCCTCTGTGGTGGGCGGGGCACCATCGCCATCATCACGCCCACGCGGATACCGACGAAGACGTCCATCCGCCGGGGGTCAAGGGCTTCTTCTGGGCACACGCGGGCTGGGTAATGTCGCCGACGAACT
The DNA here is from genome assembly GCA_964430745.1 of uncultured Acidobacteriota bacterium. Lineage (GTDB taxonomy): Bacteria > Acidobacteriota > UBA890 > UBA890 > UBA890 > CBDCGW01. Next base: position 4,236 of record CAYSHI010000343.1, read on the forward strand.
GGCCAACACGCTGGGAGCGGGTGAAGGACTTCGCCCGCTATCGCGAGCTCGTGTGGCTCGACAATTACCATTACCTCGCTCCCGCCGCGCTGGTCGCGACCCTATACTTCCTCGGCGAGTTGCTGGCATCCGCCTACCCTGCCCTCGGGACCAGCGGCGCTCAGCTCGTGGTTGTCGGTTTCTTTCTCAGCACGACGCTGCTGTACCACGTTACCTTCGCGGTCAACTCTGTCGGCCACACGCTGGGCTCACGCCGCTATGAGACCAACGAAGAAAGCACCAACAGCCTGCTTCTGGCGCTGCTCTCCGGGGGCGAGGGGTGGCACAACAATCACCATCGCTACCCCAACTCCGAGCGTCAGGGGTTCTACTGGTGGGAAATCGACCCGACCCACTACGTATTGGTGATGCTGTCGTGGTTAGGAATCGTTTGGGATATCAGGGGTCCGAGCGAGCAGGTCCTGCAGGAAGGCATGGGGAAATAGTCGATGTGGTACGAACCATTGCTCGAGAACGGATTGATACCGGACGTCGCCCTGCGCGCCGGTATCCGGAGACAGCTTCGAGCGAGGCTGCGCCAGCAGCGGCAGGGCACGACATCACACAGGCTGGAGGCGTTTGTCGACGAGCTGCGAAGAGGCCCGATCGCCACCCATACCGACGCGGCGAACAGCCAACACTACGAGGTACCCAGTGACTTCTACCGACTCGTGCTGGGGCCACGGTGGAAATACAGCAGCGGCTACTGGCAGGGAGACGACAACGATCTCGCAAGCTCGGAGCTGTCCATGCTCGAGCTCTATGTCGAGCGCGCTCGCCTCGAGGGGTCCGAACGGATCCTGGATCTGGGCTGCGGGTGGGGGTCACTGTCTCTCTTTCTGGCCGAGCGTTTCCCCCGGGCCAGGATCGTGGCAGTGTCGAATTCCGCCACCCAGAAGGCCCATATCGACACCTCCGCTTCGTCTCGTGGGTTCGACAACCTCGAGGTGGTGACGGCCGACATCAACGGCTTCACCCCGAACAAGCGTTTCGACCGCGTGCTCTCGATCGAGATGTTCGAGCACATGAGCAACTTCCACAGCCTGCTGCAGCGCATCGCCGGCTGGCTGGATCCCGGCGGATTGCTTTTCGTCCACCACTTCGCGCACCGCGACCTCGCCTACCCGTTCGAAGCCGGCGCCGCCAGCGAATGGATGGCCAAGCATTTCTTCAGCGGCGGCATCATGCCGTCGGCCGACCTCCTCGATCGATTCCCCGACCACATGGGTGTCGTCGAAAGGTGGCACGTCAACGGACGTCACTATCAGCGCACCTGCGAGGCCTGGCTGGAGCGCCTGGGCGAGAACCGAGTAGCGGTGCTCGACCTGCTCGCCGACGCCTATGGTCCCGACCAAGCGCGCAAACACTTCAATTATTGGCGGATCTTCTTCATGGCCTGCGCCGAGCTGTTCGGCTACCGGCGCGGCTCCGAATGGTCCGTCGTTCACTCGTTGTTGGCGCCTCGGCCGCAGCACGGCGAGAATACAGGCGACCCGGCCCCCTAAAGACGGCAGTATCTTCCGGAGCTTTCCGGCACCCTGCCAGGAGAACAGTCATGCGTGTCCTCATCAGCGGCGTCACAGGTTTCATCGGTAGTCGCCTCGCCGAGACTCTGACCGAAGCGGGGTACGAGGTCTGGGGCCTCTCGCGTGATCCCGGAAAGGCACGGCAGAAGGTCCCGCAGCTCACCGAGGCCTTCGCCTGGAATCCGGTGGCGCAGCAGCCCCCGGGCAACGCCTTCGCGGACGTGGGCGCAGTCGTCCACCTCGCCGGAGAGATCGTCGCGGGCCGCTGGACGGCGAAGAAGATGCAGCGGATCGAAGACAGCCGCGTCATCGGCACACGCAACCTCGTCAAGGCGCTCGAGCCCCTCGAGCAGCCGCCGGTGCTGGTCAGCTCGAGCGCCATCGGCTACTACGGCGAGCGCGGCGACACCGAGCTTTCCGAGGAGCAGAAACCCGGCGACGATTTCCTCGCCGACGTATGTCAGAAGTGGGAGAACGAGGCGAAACGAGCCGAGGACTTCGGCGCCCGGGTGGTTCTGGTCAGAACCGGAATCGTTCTGGCACCGGGTGGTGGCGCGCTGCAGGCAATGCTGCCGCCTTTCCGGATGGGCGCCGGCGGGCCGATGGGTTCCGGCAAGCAGTGGTGGTCTTGGATTCACCGCGACGACCTCGTCGGCATCATGCAGCGCGCCATTGAGGACGAAACGATGAACGGCGCCTACAACGGCACCGCCCCGGCCCCGGAGCGGCAAAAGGAGTTCGGCAAGGTGCTCGGCAAGGTGCTGCGTCGCCCCGCCTTCGTGCCGACACCGGCGTTCGCCCTCAAGCTCCTGCTCGGCGGCTTTTCCACGGAGCTGCTCTCCAGCAAGCGCGTCGTCCCCCAGCGCTTGAAGGAGCACCGGTTCGAGTTTCGCTATCCGGATCTCGAAGGCGCTCTGAGGCAAGCGCTGGGGAAGTAGTCGTGTTCACACTCGAAACGACGACCCGGATCTCGGCGCCGATCGACGAGGTCTGGCCATTCTTCAGCAACGCCCGCAACCTGGAACGTCTGACGCCGGCGTTCCTCGAGTTCGAGGTACTGACGCCCGACCCGATCGAGATGGAGGTGGGCACCCGCATCGACTACAAGCTGCGTATCCGCGGCCTGCCGATCCGCTGGCAGAGCGAGATCACGGCGTGGGAACCGCAGCACCGCTTCGTCGACGAGCAACGGCGCGGTCCCTACAAGGCATGGATCCACGAGCACACCTTCGAGGCCGAGGGCGACGCCACGATCGCGCGTGACTTCGTGCAGTACGACCACGTCGGTGGCAGGTTGGCCAATCGCCTGATGGTGGGCCCGGATGTGCGGCGCATCTTTGCGTACCGAGAAAAGGTGCTGCAGGAGATCTTCGGCGCGACGCAGCGGGAAGCGGGGTGATGGCACGGAGGAAGACGACGTGAGCTACCGAAGGAGTCGGTGTGAAGCCGCGGAGAGAGACGCCGTGAAGCTGCGTGAAGCCGTGGAGGGAGATGACGTGAAGCCACGCGTCGCCGTAAGCCTCTGCCTGCTGGGCGAAGAGGTGCGCCATGACGGCGGTCACAAGCGCAGCCGCTTCGCGACCGACGTGCTGGCAGAGTACTTCGAGTGGGCGCCGGTGTGCCCAGAGGTCGAGGTCGGCATGGGTATTCCTCGCGAGCCCATCCGCCTGTTGGCGGACGGCGACGAGATCAGGCTCATCGGCATCCGAAGTGAGCGCGACTGGACCGACGAGATGGCCGCGTACGCCGAAGCCAAGGTGGCGGAGCTGGCGGGTGAGGACATCGACGGCTTCATCCTCAAGAAGGACTCCCCTTCCTGCGGTATGGCGAGGGTGAAGCTCTACAACGCCAAGGGAATGCCGACGCGCGACGGCGTCGGCGCCTTCGCCCGCGTGCTCATGGAGCGTATGACCACACTGCCGGTGGAGGAAGAGGGCCGGCTCAACGATGCGGGTTTGAGAGAGAACTTCATCACCCGCGTGTACACCTACCAGCGATGGCGACAACTGCTTCGCGAAGGACTGACGCCCGGCCAGCTGGTGGACTTTCACACCCGTCACAAGTTGCTTCTGTTGGCGCACAGCCCCAAGCACTACTACGAGATGGGTCCCCTGGTGGCGGAAGCGGGCGCCCGCGACCTCGACGAGCTCGCGGCCGAGTACGAGCGGCTGCTGATGGCGGGCCTCGCCAAGCCGGCCACCAAGCAGCGCCAAGTGAACACGCTGCACCACCTCTGCGGCTTTCTCAAAGACGCGCTCGACGGGGAGCAGAAAGCGGAGTTGCTCGACGTCATCGAGCAATACCGTCGAGGCGTCGTGCCGATCGTCGCGCCGCTGACGCTGCTGAGCGCTCACCTGAGACGCGTCAACCACCCCTGGGTCACGCGACAGCTCTACCTATCGCCCTACCCCCGCGAGCTCGGCCTACGCAGCCACGTCTAGGAGAGGCTATTCATGGCGTAGTGCCTCGGCGGGGTCCATCGCCGCGGCGCGACGTGCCGGGAAGAAACCCGCGACGACCCCTACGCCGACCGAGGTGGTCAGCCCCGCGGCGACCGACCAGGCCGGGGGCACCGCCGAGAAGCTCTGTACGACGAGCGTCAGCGCGAACCCGAGGAACCCTGCGACAACCACACCGCCGATGCCGCCGATGCCCGCGAGAATCGCCGCCTCCAGCAGGAACTGTGCCAGCACACCGCGACGCTTGGCGCCTAGCGCCAGGCGCAGACCGATCTCACGCGTGCGCTCGGTCACCGAGATGATCATCACGTTGGCGATCCCGAGGGCGCCGATCAGCAGGCTGACGCCCGCCAGCGCCACGGTGGCGAGACCCACCTGAGCGCCCAACTGGTCGAACGTACTGATGATCTGATCGGCTGTCGAAAGGTTGAAGTCGTTGGGTTGCTCGGCGTCGAGGTTCCGGAGCCGGCGCAGAATGGCCTCAACCTCGAGAAAGGCTCGCTCGCGTTCGTCCGGCATGGCGCGAGCGTAGAGCACGACCCGCTCGGGGCGGCCGAAGCGCCGCCTCGCCGTTCCCGCCGGCAGGTTGAGCACGCTGTCCTGGCGGTTTTCGCCGAAGAAGCCGCCCCGGCGTGGCGCCAACTCGCCGACCACCGTGTAGCTCTCGCCGGCCAGCGTCAACGTGCGACCAATCGAGCTCGAGGCGCCGAACAACGCCCTCGCCAGGTTCGAGCCCACCACTGCCACGCGCGCCGCGGCGCGGTCCTCGAGATCGGTGAAGGGTCGACCTGCGGCGAACTCGGCGCCGACGACCCCCAGAAAGTTCGAGGAAGCCCCCTCGACCAGAACGCTGTCGGATTCGACCATCCCGGCGCGAGCCACCAGCGGCCGACCGTTGACCGCGTTGGGAACGATGATCTGCACGCCGACCTCGCGCACCGCGGTCGACAGCCGTTCGATTTCGCGGGCGAAGCCGATATCGAGAGGCTTACGGTTGGCCTCAGCCTCGGACGGACCGCTGTATGGGTCGCCAGACAGGTGAAAGGCAAAGACGTTCTCGGTGCCGAGCTCGCGGAAGAGCAAGGCAACCTGGTTGCGCACGTTGGCGAGCACCGAGGCCACCAGCACCACCGTGACGATACCGATCACGACGCCGAGCACGGCGAGCGTCGAGCGCAGAGGCTGGTCGCGCAAGGACCCCCAGGCAAGTCGAAAAGCCTCGCCGACGGCGCCCATCAGTCCTCGTGCAGGGCGCGGACAACGTTGATCGCCGCCGCCCGGCGGGCAGGATACCAACTCGCCAGCACACCGCTGACAGAGGCGGCGAGCAGGCTTCCGAACGCTGTGGAGGCTTGCAGGGAGGCGTTGAAGCCGAGCACGGCGGAAATGGCGCTCAGCGCGCCGGCGGCGCCGGCCAGGCCGAGGGCTCCGCCCAGGAATGCGATGATCACTCCTTCCGCGACAACCTCCATGACGATGTGACGACGCGCCGCGCCGACCGATCGTCGGATGCCGATTTCTCGCGTGCGTTGCGCGATCGAAACGAGGATCGTGTTGGTAACGACGACAATCGCGGCGAGCAGCGCCATTCCGGAAATCGGCGGGCCCGCCGAGCCGATGCTCTCCGTTATGCGCGCGACGAAGTCGCGCCCCGCCTCCGGCGCGAGCAGGTCGAAGTTGTCCTCTTCGCCGGGCTGGAGGCGCCGCCGCGCGCGCATCGTCACACGCGCGACGTCTTCGGCGGCAGCAGCGTTCTCCCGATCAGCGGCGCGCGCGAACACCTGCAAGCTCTCGGGGGCGCCAAAGGTGCGCTCAAAGGCGCCGATCGGCATGTAGGCGTAACGATCGAGGGTTGTGCCACCCGCGCTTCCCTGGCCGGCCAGCGCACCGATGACGGTGAAGCCACGACCGCCAACGCGAACCCTTTGCCCCAGCGGATCACGGCCCGGGAAAAGCTCCTCCACCACCGACGCTCCGAGCACGATAACCAGGGCGGATGCATCATCCTCGAAGCCACGGAAGAACCGGCCGCGAGCCACTCCCAGATCGCGCAGCACGTCGAGGTCGGCAGTCGTGCCGTTGATGGCGGCATTCTCGAAGGTGCGGCTGGCGAAGCTGACGTCGGCCGAGGCCTGCGCGGTCGGCGCGTAGAGCACCTCGTCTCCCGACCAGCGTTCGAGAAAACGCACGTCGTTGCGGCGGATCGGCGGGTTGCGCTCGAGCTTGGCCGCGAGCTCCCGTCGGCCGAGGTTGCCGCCGAACAAGCGCGCGATCACGAATGATTCGGTGCCGAAAGCCCGGGCGCTGGCGAGCCGTGCCGATTGCTCGACACCTTCAAGCGCCGTAACCACGAGCGCCGTGGTTGCCACAGCGGCGGCCACGGCGAGACTGGCGAGCGCCGCCCGCAAGGGGTGCGAGCGCACCGTGTGCATAGCCTCGATGACGCTCTCGACAAACAACGGGCTCGCGGCGCTCAAGGCAGCCCTCAGCCGCCCGGGTTCAGGCGATTGGCCTGGATGCGGGCGCCGTCATCGAGGGCGCGCAAGGCCTGGAAGGGCCCGACGACCACCTCCGCGCCTTCATCGATACCACCGACCTCGATCTCGATGCCGCCGATGATGCCGGTTTCGACAGTCGCAAAACGAACGGTATCGCCCTCGGCGACGAACACTCCCCGTTGCTCGCCGCCGCTGTCATCGGCGCGCAACACCACCGACTGCAAGGGCACCGTCAGCACATCACGACGCTCCTCGGTGATGATCTCCACGTCACAGGTGAGCCCCGGGCGCAGCAGCGCCTGGGGTCTATCAAGGCGCACGACGACGCGGAACTCGCGCGCCGCAGCGCCGGCACCGCTGATCGGCAAGGCGCTGGCCCCGATCTCGATGACCTTGCCGGAAAAACGACGGCCGGGAAGAGCTTCGAGCACGACACTGGCCTGCTGGCCGTCGCGAATGCGCAACACATCCGCCTCCGCTACCTTCACCTCGGCATCGATGTCGGCGAGATCCGAGATGGTCATCAGCGTGGTACCCGGCTGGTTCTGGATGCCGATAACCACCATTTCGCCCTCGCGCACGTTGAGGCGGGTGACGCGACCGTCGATCGGAGAGACGATCTCCGTCTTTTGCAGGGTGTCGAGCGTACCATCGAGCTGGGCGCGGGACTGTGCGATGCGTTGTCTCGCCGCCTGCGCCGAACCGTCGGCTCGAGCAACTCCGGCCTGCGCAGCCGCAAGCTCGCCGGCAGCCGCTTCGGCTGCCGCGATGGCCGTATCCCGTTCTGATTCGGAGATGAAGCCGCGGCCGAAGAGGGTCGCCGCGCGCTCGGCCTCGCGTTGCGCCGCGCGGTCGCGCGCCGCGGCCACGTCGCGCTGTGATTCCGCGGTGCGTAGCTGCTCCTCGGCCGAATCCGCTTCGGCCTGCAGCACTTCGACGGCGGCGGCCGCCGCGTCGGCAGCGCTGCGTGCTTGTGCGGCATCGATGCGCGCGACCACGTCGCCCGCCGAAACCTCATCGCCCTCCGCCACCCGCAGCTCCATTACCCGGCCCATCACGCTCGTGCCAATGTCGGCATAGCGGGTGGCGATGACCTCGCCCGAGGCCGTGACAACGGAGCGAAACGCGTCCCGGCGCGCCACCGATTGCACGTCGACGTCGAGCGCTGCCGCGCCCCCGCCGGCGACGAGACGCCAGGCAACGGCGACGACGACAACGGGTCCCAGGATCAGCCCCACAGTGCGTCCGCTCATAGACGAGTATCCTAACCTGGCCGGGCGCGACTCTCCGTCAATCACGAGGAAGCGACCAAGCGCATCCGGCGATACTGGCCGCTCTGAACTGTCGTTCCGATTCGCGACAAGCCAGGGAACCGGCACCGGCGAACCCGGATTTGCCGGCTTCCTCTTTCAGCGGAGGCGAGATCGATACCACTCGTCGAGCTGCTTGAGCTGCAGGCGTCCGAAGATCGCCTGCCGCGCTTTCCACATGCGCGTTGTTGTGACATCGATTCCAGCTCGCTCGCTGTACACGAGCCCGAACGCCGCAGCATAGAGCGAAGCGACCTCGGCATCTCCGAGATACGTCTCGACATCACTGATACTGACGTCGTGCAGAGCGATCCAGATGGCTGCCTCGGCGGTGCCGACCGTTTGTGGTCCGTAGCTCACCGACCCGGCGTCGGCACCGGCGCGATAGGTGCCTGCCTGTACCGCGCGGGCGACGCGCGCCAGGGGTTCGTCCGCCGCCACCGCGCGCGCATCGAACCGGTTGTCGCCACCCGGGACCTCTAGGTCCCAGCGCGTGCCGGCGGCCCGGACCTTGACGTCCTCGCGGTCGTCTTCGAGCAGCACGAAAGCGTCGCGAACCGTCACCATGTCGCGGCATTCGCCGCGAGCTTCGAGGAGCGTGCCGGCGGGCAGCGTCAGCACGAGGTCTCGATCGACGCTGCGATGCACGCGCAGCCAGACGGCGTCGCGCCCTGCGCCTCTCGCCTCCAACGTGACCATGCCCTCCGCCACCGCGTGCAATAGGTCCACGCTCGGCAGCGACGGCTGCGTCACAGTGCCGCCGTCGCCCACCCGCCCTGCTTTGCGAAAGATGAACATGTGCTGGCTGGGCAGCAACTCCAGCAGCTCGACGAGCTCGAAGCCCGCCGGCTGCCACTCGCCCAATACTTGACGTACGGACATGCGGTGGTCTGCGTAAATGTGATCGCCACTCGCGTCCTCGAGGCGGTACTCGAGCAAGGCGACCCGGCCGTCGGGTTTCAACGCCTGGTGCATCTTGGCGAGCATTGGGGCGGGGTCGGAGATCTCGTGGTAGACGTCGACGAGCAGCATCCAGTCGACACTAGCGACGGGCAGCTTCGGGTCGTCGGGGTCTCCGAGTATCGGTTCGATGTTGGTGATGCCCTCTTCGCGCGCCTCTTCTTCGAGTATCTCCAACATTTGCGGCTGGATGTCGACGCCATAGACCTTGCCTGCGGGACCCACTCGACGCGCGATACGGCGTGCGAAGTAACCGGAGCCAACGCCGATATCCGCGACGACATCCCCCGCCCGTAGGCGCATGGCGTCGAGAACGTCGTCAGGGCGCTCCTCGTCTTCGCGCTCCGAACGCTCCAGCCACGGCGCACCGCGGTAACTCATCGTCGTCGCCGGCTGACGCTGGGGTTGCTGCGCTGCATCGCCCGCAGCGTTCGCGGCGCTCGCCAAGGGCACCGGGCCGGCGATGCCGGCGCAGAGAAGGCCGCCGGCACAAAAGACGATCGCAAGGCTGCGGAAACGAGAGGTCATGCCGTCATCCGGGATCAAAAGTCGAACGAGTAGGTCATCTTGGCGAGCAGCGCCCGATCATCGAGGCCGTTGTAGACCCCCTCGAACATGCGGGTCTGCTTGTATACGAGGAAGACATTGTCGTAGCCGCCGCGATAGACGTAGTTCAAGCGCGCGAACACCGACATGCGACCCGAGAGGCTGTTGTACTGCACCAGCGTGCTGGTCAGCCAATGCTCGTCGAAGTTGTAGGCGGCACGGAGGCTTACGGTGTGGGTTTCGAAGGCACCGCCCGGGAGGTCCACGGCGTTGTACGTGTAGCGAGGCGAGAGGCTGAAGTTCTCGTTAAAACGAAACGTTCCCGAGGGACTCAACGAGTAGCGTGTGCCGCCGAAGTAGTCGCCGCCGCTTACGCTGACGCGCCCGCTGATCGTGCGGGCCGAGTAGGTGCTGAGGAAGGTCCGGAAATTGGTCATCGAGTAGTCGCCTGCCGGGATCACGATCCCGGGACCGACCCTGAAGCTGCGATCGACCCGATCGAGCTCGCGATCAACGCTCAAGAAGATGCTGTCCCCCGACTCGAGCCTGAGGTTGATATCGGCACCCTGCTCGTGACCCTGCAATTCACCCTCGGTATCGGTCAGGTAGTCGAAGCTGGCGCCGATGCGAATCTGGCGGATACCGCCCCATTCCGGCCTCGGGTTCCAGCCTCCTTTGATACCTCGCCGCACGATGTCGGTGCGGCGGATGAATCCGAGATCGCTGTCAAAGTCGGGGGCGACGCGCAGGTAACTGCCACCGAGCTCCCAGCGGTCGCTGTTCCACTCTGCCGCGAAGGAGCTCGACCACGCGCTGTCGTCCATGCGGTTGTCGTCGACGCGTGCGGCAAACCCGCTCACGCGCATGTGATCGAGAAAGCGGAAATTGGCATCGAAGCCGACGACGCGGTTGTATTCTGCGCCGCTCTGTACGTTGGTGAAGATGCCACCGATGGTGGAGCGCTCGAGAATGTCCTGCTTGGCGCGCACCGCAGTGTAGTTTTCGCCGCCACCGAATTCCGAGTCGCCTGTTTGAACGTTCATCACGCCGAGGTTGGTGCCGCCGACCTTGCCGGTCATCTTGGCGCCATACTTGATCGGCACCGCCTCACCGCTCACGAGACCGATATTTCGCGAGTTGAAGAGGCTCAGAGAGGGGCCACCGTAGCCGCCGCCCGAGCCGAAGGAGAAGTTCTCCGCCGACTCGAGGAAGAACTCGCGCTTCTCCGGGAAGAACAGGGAGAACCGTGAAAGGTTGACGCGCTCGCTGTCGTCCTCGACCTGGGCGAAGTCGGTGTTGACGGTAACGTCGGCGGTAAGGTTGGGCGTGATCTGCACGCGGAAGTTGTCGATGCCGACATCACCCGTGCTGTCGGCGTAAGGGACATCGGACTGATTGAACTGCGCCGTACCGCCGGCGACATACGGCGTCAAGCGGAAGCGCTGCGCCAGCCGTAGGTCGTACAGTCCCGTCAGGTCGCCGGCTTGTGAGATGTTGGTGAAACGAAAGCCGCGTCGGTTGTTGCTCCACGCCACCTCTTCGTTGCTCCGTCTGATCTGGCGCTGGAAATCGATGCCCCAGGTGCTCGCTCCGGTGTCGTAGCGCAGGGCGCGAAACGGAATGGCCATCTCCACTACCCAGCCTTCGCCGGTAATGCGCGCGGCGACATCCCATTGCTCGTCCCAGTCGACGTTGACCTGCCCCTCGTTGCGCAGCAGGGCATCGTACTTCGTGCCCAGCGCGTTGACCCGGAAGATGAAGCCGTTGCGATTGTCGTGGAAGGTATCGAGCACCACCTCGATGGTGTCGTCGCTGGCCATCGAGCTGTCGCGCCGCAGGTCGCTGGCGAGAATACTCGAGGGATCGTCATCGTAGAGCATGAAGGAAAGGAACAGCGTCTCGTCGTCGTAGAGGATGCGTGCCACCGTGCGCTGCGAAGCGGGCTCGCCTTCGCGGGGATCGCGCTGGAGGAAATCGCTCACCGGGTCGGCATCCTGCCACTCGAGCTCGTCGAGCACTCCATCGACGCGCATCGGTGAGCCGGTTCGTACCGCGGATGTGCGCTTTGTCGAGGGGAGTTGAGCGGCCGGCGCATTCGACACGGAGGTCGACGGGGCGGAAGCAGCGACGCCACCCTCTGCACCATCCGAGCCCCGCTGCCCCGAGCCCTGCGGCACGGCGCTCCCGGTGGCCTGCGCCACGACGCTTGGCGCGGTCGCGGTCGAAACGCTCCCCTGCGCCGAGACGCCTCCGATAGAGGCCCAGAGGAGGCTCGCGGCAGCGATGTTGAAGAGGCATCTGTTCAGCACGTTTCAGGCTCCCCGGGTGTCTGATTTGCTCGTATCTGCGCATCATAGGCGACTATCTATGTTTTGTCCAGATATATATGGACAAACCATAGATATGTCGAAAAAAGCTGAGCGAAGTGCCGCCGGGGACAGGCGGGCGCCGGACGACCAGGAGTCCGCGCTACCCGGTGTAGGAACCGGTGTCGATGAAGTCCGTTCCGGTCTCGCCGGGGGATTCGTGCGGCAGCTGTCGCCGGATGGCGATGGTCGTCGCGTCGTCCGCGAGTCGGCCGCCGGCAACGTATTCCAGCAAGTCGTCGCGGACCGCGTCGACGATGTCCTCGGAA
>CAYSHI010000344.1:0-14272 GCA_964430745.1 uncultured Acidobacteriota bacterium
GTTGTGAAGTTCACCGTCGAGTCGTCGACGCTCCAGCGGATGTAGTACGGCTCCAGCGACCACCGCCGGGTCGCCTGGTACTTCGCGCTGGCGCGCAGCGCCCAGCCGCTACGCTGGTCGAACGAGACGTCGGTGAAGCCATTGATGGTGAACGCGGGCGCCGTGTCGGTCGCCGGCACCATGCCGCCGCCCTGCTTGGACTGACGCGTCTCCTGCCAGCCGCGGAGCAGATGGTCGTATTCGAGGGTGACGCTCAGCGCCCGCGACGCCACCCGGGTGCGGGTCGTCAGGCCGACGGGTAGATACAAGTAATCCTGCGTGCGGTAACCCGGGACGCCGGCAAGTCCGTTCGACAGATGCCGAACCCCGATGCCGGCATAGGGCGACAGGCCCCAGGAGCGGCCGATGAAGTCCTTGCCGGTCAGCGCGCGGCCTTCCACATACCAGTCCTGATTGCCGCTCTCACTGCACGCAAACGCCGGGCCGAGCCCGAGCGCGTAGCCGTTCGGCGAGGCGCTGTTGGGCGTGACCAGCCAGGGCCGGCAATAGCCGTCGTAGGTGACGTTGCCAACGAGGCCCTGCACATCGGCCTGGAAGAACCAGTGCCGGCGCTCGCTGAGCGACCACGTACCCATGTACCCGGCCCCGAACTTGGGGCCCTCGAGCGAGATGGGCTGCGCCAACGGCTCGACGTAGCGGTAGCCGCCCACGCTGACACTCAGCTCGTGCCCCGTAGGCGTGCCCGGGCCGGCATCAGCCGCCTGCGCAAACGCCGGGACCGGGACCAGGGCCACGACAGCGGCAAGGAACAGTGTCTTCATGACCCGCGACTCACTTCAGCGTGAAGAGCTTCGCCTCGCTCGAGGAGTTCCACAACGTCGGGCCAAGCCTCGCGCCGGGCGATGGTCAACGCCGTCTCGCCGTTCGCATTCTCCAGATGCGGCTTCGCACCCAGCTCCAACAGCGCCGCCACGACATCAATGTGCCCGTTCTCTGCCCCTCCGATCAAGGCGGTCTTCCCACGGGCGTCAGCGACGTTCGGATCCGCGCCCGCTCCGATAAGTCGGCGGGCCATTCCCGCACGACCCGCCCAGGCGGCGAGGTGTAGCGCCGTGCGTCCCCGCGTATCCGTGGCATGGGCGTCGGCGCCCGGAGCCAGGAGTAACTCGACGATTCGCAGGCGGTCGTCATAGGCGGCGCACATGAGGGCCGTTTCACCGTCGTCTCCCTTGGCATTCACGTCCGCCCCGGCTTCGAGTAGTACCTCGACAGCCTCGAGACGCCCCCGAGCGGACGGAATGTCCAAGGGGGATGCGTCGACCGCCTTTGCGTTGACGTCGGCGCCATACGTGATCAGAAGTTCGATCGCACGCCGTGCTTCGAAACCGAACGCTGCCGCCTTGAAGAGAGCGGTTTGGGAACTGCCATCGCGAACATCGACCTCTGCGCCTGCCTCCAGTAACGCCTCCATGGCGCCCACGTGCGTGTTCAAAGCCGCCATCACCAAGGCCGTGCGCCCCCGCTCGTAACGACGACGGTATGCTCGCCCTGCGTCGCCAGATCGATTGCCGACATCCCGAAGTCGTCGCGTGCCGTCACGTCGGCGCCCCCTCGCAGCAACGCGCTCGTCGCTACGTATCGGCCGCCGTATGCGGCCCACATGATCGCCGGGCGTCCCGTAAGGGTGGCCAAATCCGGATCGGCTCCGGCTTCGAGCAGTGCATCGACGATTTCGACCTGGTTTCTTCGCGTGGCGAGGGTGAGCGCCGTGAGCCCTCCATCCGAAATCACATCGATGTCGGCCCCCTCGGCGATCAAGGCTCGCACCATGTCCGGGTGATTCCAGGCCGTAGCCGTCATGAGCGGAGTCCACCCGTTGCGGAAACGCTGGTTCACGTCGGCACCACGAGCGATAAGCATCTCGAGAATCGAGACGGCGAGACAGAACCGAAGTCCGTGTGTCCGATGGTCGGAAACGAAGGGGGGTTTGATGGGCACGTGCGAAAGCCCCTAGGCCGATGGGACGTAGGTGAAGAATACTAAGACAGCTGATTCGGTTCACGCCACAAGCTCGATGAGTTCCAAGAGCACGGCGGTTAGAGTTTCAAACTCGGCCACATCAGGGCCGCCTCTTGATTCTTCTCAATTCCTGGCGTTCCCCCAACCCCTGAGTTGCCCGTAGGCCGCGAAGATAGAGGATACCGGCCTTCTAGGCTGCGGCTTGCTTCTTGATCCAGTCGGCGAGCACCACCTTGAGCAACGATTGGTAGGGCACGTCGCGCCGATTCGCTTCGCGCTTCAACTCATCGAGCAGCCAGCTCGGCATCCGCAGCGTGACCCGCGACGTCGAAGGCTTCAATCGGGGGAACACAGCCGGCCGCGGGTTGTCGAAGTCTATGAACTCCTCGAGTCGATCGGCCTGACTCTCCAGATACCCCGCTTCGTCCTTTCGCTTGCTCATCGCACCCATCTCCTGTACTTATGGTTCGTCGTCCACGCTGTGATTGGGCGAACCTTGTCACCGCGCACGGTGAACGGAACCGTGATGTGGCGCCCGTCATCCGTGATGCCGATCAACCAGAAACGCCCCTCGTCTCCCGAATGCTTGCGATCGGGGAAGTAGGTACCTCTGCCGTTGAGGAAGGCTCGCTCCACGTCGGCGGTGCTGAAACCTCTCGACTCCACTTTCCCGACGTTGGCCTGATCCCAGTCGAAACCTTCCAGCGTGTCCATGCTCAGCATGTACAGATGCTAGCATGCTGAGCATGCTCAGCCCACCGTTACCGCGTCGCCCACAGCCAGTCGACCGATCGTGGTGTGACCGTAGTAGCTTCCGAAGATGACGCCGAAGTCCGGATCGCGGCGATACGTCGCCAAGGTAGTGAGGGGCTCCTTGCCGCGTTCTGCGGAGGCCTGATCGGTCGTCGTGATCGCGCACCGCCCGCACGGCGCGAGTCGCTCGAGCACGAGGTCCCCCACGAGAATTCGATCCCAGCCACCTTCGGCGTAGGGCGGACAGCCGTCGATCACGATATTGGGGCGGAAACGGTTCATCGGCAGCGGAGTCTCGAGTCTGGCGTTCAAATCGGCGAGGGACTCCGAGCCGACGACCAGAAGCGGCGAGGCGTCGGCGAAGGTAAGGCGGCCGTCGAATTCGCGCGGTAGCTGGGGGTGAACGGGTCGTCGGTAGTCCGCGGACATGGCAACCAGCCGTGCGGGTGTCTCGAGAAACGCCGTGAGCCACTCCGCGGCGGTATCACCCTGATCGACCACGCAGGGTTGCCTTTTCTATCTTGCCCGGGCGTGTCATGCAACCAAGCCTACGGCGGCGCTCTGAGCTCATCAACGGTCAGTGAGAACCGCCGGTATGAAGAACGCAACTAGTCCGGATTGCGCGCGGTAGCGGGCGGGCGGTCGAAGTCGACCCGCTCGACGTCGGTCCAGGGCACGTACTCGGGGCGGTCGCGGCCGTCGAGGAAGATCAACATGCCGGCGTTCCCTTCGCCGAGGTCGCCGGCAGGCTCGAGCAGCAACTCCTCGCCGTTGTTGAGGGTCACCCGGGCGTGCCGGGCGCCACGCTCTTCGTCTGCGGGGAGCACGATCGAAGCGACGAGGCCAAACGGGATCGTGTAGTCCACGCCCTCCCATGGGGCATCGAGCGTCTCGGTGGTCTCGCTCTCGTCGAGGTCGTAGACCAGCCGGCCGGTGAGGCGGCGCCCCGAACGCGTGGCGACGCTGCCGGCGAGCGGGCGCCCCACGCCGAAATCGTCGTAGGCGGGACCGGTGCCGCCGGGGCTGAGATCGACGCGCTCGAACGCCTCCCAGGAGACCAGCACCCTGCCGTAGCGCGGGTCGTCGACGTAGACGCCGCGGTTGCCGCTGCCGACCTCGCGGGTGCCGGAGAGCTCGATCTCGCGGCCGTCGCGCAACGTCACGAGGGAACTATCCGGCGAGCGGCGGGCGATGGAGCGGATGGTGTCGAAGCGCACCCGGAGCTCACCCTCGGCCGAGCCGCCGAGCAGCTCATCGGACCCTAGGCACGCCTCGCGGTTCCACTGGATGAGGCCGGTGAACTCGCCCCCGCGCGTGCGAACCGTACCGTGCAGCGGGTACGGGGCGGAGCCGTCCCCGGGGGCGGGAAGGAAGTCGATGGCTCGAATCTGGCGCTCGTGCAGATCCACGACGCCGTGGCTCGCGTCCCATACGCGCAGGCCGTCCGCCAGGTCGTCCGCGGAGTAGCGGTCGAGCACAAACTCGGAACCGCTCTTGAGCGTCACGCGGATATCATCGCGGCCCGGCTGGATGCGCTCGATGTCGCCGAAACGCGCCATGAACGGCCGGGTGCCGTCGACCGGGCGCTCGCGGACGATTCCGAAGACCCCTGTCGAGCGCACAGGCGGTGCGTACGCGACCCAGGGGTTCTCGTCCTTGGTCCCGTTGAAGGTGTTGCTCCACAACGCCTCTTCGTGCCCTCCCCAGCGAAGACGCCCCTCGTAGACCGCTCCGCCAACGGCGTTGACGCGACCGTAAAGGAGGCCCTCGTGGGTCGCCGCCGTCGAGGAGGGCGACGCGGGCGATGTCGCTGAGGCCGGGTCGACGTCCCGTTCGGGCCTCAGATAGTAGGTGGAGATGGCGAACAGAACGATCGTGGTCGCGAGCGCCCCGACGAGGATCACCCTCGTCATGACCGACCCTCTCGTGGGGAACGCAGAGTCATGCTGTGGCGTGCCAATCTGGGTCGACGAAAGATTCTAGCGTGCAATGTACTCTACGACATAAAGTGCTGCAAGCGCGCGGACAGGCCACCGTTAACCGCCCTTCCACCCCGGACGCGTCGGCCGTCGGGATGTCGGAGGACGACGTGGCTACCGCTCTGGCGCGCGATATGGAAGCCGTGCGCTCGGAGAATCCTCAGCAACTTGGCCGACGGGATCGCCGGCAGTCGCGGGGTCATCAGACCGCCACGCGGACCGTAGTGGCCCCAACCTCCTCGTACACGGGTTCGCCTCGTTCCAGGCGATCCTCCAGATGCAGGCGAATGGCGTCGCGGATCTGTGTGCGTGCCTCTTCCTCTGTGTCGGCCTCCGTGTAGCAGCCCTGCAGCCCCGGGCACACCGCTATGTAGCGGCCATCCTCGTCGCGCTCGGTGACAACGGTGAATTCGTAGATCGCCATTCGGTCGTCCTCTCTCGGTGAGTATACGTCCCCACAGCTTGAGACGGCCACGCCAAAGCGTCTGGCCGGAGACAGGGCATCCCCACCGAAGTCGAAGCGGACACCGGACTGCTCAGGGCGACGAGAGAACCGCGCGAAATCGCCGACAACCGGATAACTGGCCGTTCGAACTTCAACGTCAGTACAGACGAGCAGCGATTCCTTGTAACCGTGGCCGCGGGGCGCTACTGCTTGACTCCGTGCGGCCCTAACTCCGAGTCAGCGAACGGCTGGACGATACGATAACGGACGATCCTCCATTCGTCATTGACCCCGTCCAGGTCGGCACCATACACGTGCTCTTCGTCGGCAATCTGCCACCCGATGTCCAAGTTCAGGTGCGCCATCCACGCGGCACCGCGGATGACGACAAGTTCCTCGCCTGCGCCATCGCGTGTGGCTCGCGGCTGATCGTCAGCGGCGATCGGCATCTGCTGCGAGTCTCTGGATACGGAGGCATAGAGGTCATACGCCCCCGCGCGTTCGTTGACGAACATCTGGGCTGACCGCTGGTGTCGTACTGGAACGCGGCCCTGATCTAGTCGATCGAGTTCGCGCAGCGCGCTGATTCTCCTCTCCAGCTAGCGGCGCGACCTGAGTTCCTCGTAGACGAACCCTACCCAGCCGGCGGCCGATTCCCCGCCGCCGGTCGGGTCGGCGGCAATGACTTCCTGGAGGGTCTTGCCCTCGTCGATGAGCGCTGCGATCCGATCACGAATGATGGTGAGTCTTTCGCCGTAGGCCAGCAGGTCCTGCTTGCTCGAGACCTCCCCGTGGCCGGGGATGAACTTCGTCTCCTCATCGGCCATTTCCGCGATGCGCTCCACAGCGGCGATGATGCCGCTGATCGATCCGCCGGAGGGTTGGTCGATGAACGGCGGAAAGTACCGAACGAAGACGTCGCCCGTATGAACGACGTTCGCCTCACGGAACCAGATGATCACGTCGCCGTCGGTATGGGCGCCGGGGGTATGGAAGACGTCGATCGTATGGCCGTTGTAGTGGAAGCGCATCGACTCGGTGAAGGTGATCTTGGGGAGACCCTCGGCCGAGTACGCCTCCTGTAGGTAGTCGAACGCTTCCAGGACCTGGTCGGTCGCCATGCGGGCGCGGCTGTTTTCGTGGGCGACGATGATCGCGCCTTCGCCGCCGAAGTTCTCGTTGCCGTCGGTGTGATCGTAGTGATAGTGCGAGTTGATGACGAACTGCACCGGCCGGTCGGCAATCTCGGCGATCGCCGCCTTGATCTTCTCGGTAAGCGGCGCGAACTGATCATCGATAATGAACACGCCGTCTTCGCCCACGGAAACACCGATGTTGCCGCCTTCTCCGACGAGCATGTAGATCGAGTCGCTGACCTGCACCGTGCGAATCTCGACGGCGTCGAAGTCTTGCGCCAGTAAAGCGGTGGGAACAAGAAGCGACAGGGCCAGGACAAACAAGGCGGTTTTTCGCATGATGACCTCGGAGGTTGATCGGAATTCGGAATATCGACCGCGTCGAGCCACGCATTAGGGGTCATCTCGACGGCGTCCTCGGGAACTCAGCGATGTTATCCGTCGTCAGGTTCCCCGCAAGGCAGCCCTAGCGAGTTACCGGGATCATCGCGACGCCCAAGCCCTTGCAGGCGCGACAGCCTGATCACCGGTTGTTCCGTTCCTTGTCCCCTTGCCGCGTCATTGGCTCGACGCCCTGGAGGTGCAATCAGTTTCCAGGCAAACTCAGGGGGCTTCCGCAGAACACGGCGTGGTCGATCCGGGCCCGCACACCGATACCTGCAGCTGCCAACCGACATGCCCGTGTTTCTTCGGATCCGTTCCGACACTCGGACACTGCGAGGGCGTCACCCTCGTGGAGATCGAGAGCGGTAACTACCGAGGCGTTCGACTCGACGGGGTCAGCGTGCTCGCCGCCTATCGCGGCGGGGACTGGATGAGGTTCTACGTCACCGATGAAGCGGATGAAGCGCAGACCGAGGCGGTGGTGAAGCTGCTCCCGACGTTCGAGGAGTTCTTCGCCAGCGACAACGTGCGCAGTACCGGTCGGTCACCCTGAAGCACGCGGCCGAGGGCAAGCAGTTCGAGTACTCAGGAACAAGCGGGTTCACGGCCAGGATCGAGGCGGCCGCCCCGGTCGGCGGCTGACGGCCACTTCGCTGGGCGGGACAACCGGCGAGATCTCAACGCTTCTCATGGCGTCGTTGTTCGAGGTTTCCGCTCGCGGATCAGATCGGGCGCATGACGTCCGCTGCCGCTATCGCCGGCGGCCCACCCGAGACGGATCGATCACGGTTGGCCCGTCGGGCGCAGGTATCGTTATCTGGGCGGGTTCGATGCCAGAGCGCCTCCGAGGTGGACGCCGCCCCATTTGTCCAGGACGAGAATGCCGTCACCCGAGGCCGCAGCGGTCCCCACGGGGATGTATTCGACGCTCGCGGCCACGTCGAAGCCGAAATAAGGGGTCGCCGGTGTGATCGCGGGTGCGCCGCCGGCGGCGTGGACACCACCAAAGGCATCCAATACGTAGTACGGCGCGTGGTTCTGGGCGCGCGCCGGCATTACCCACACAAGGAGGGCGACGACAACGAGAACGACGCTACGTGGCCTCAACCCGGGCCTCCTTCGTCCGAGGCACGCTCGTCGCCGGGAGAATGGGCCGCGGGAGAACGTCCGCCGCCACGAGGCATTCGCTACGCTAGCGCCTCGAATCTCACGACACAACAGGTGTCGAATTCGACGAACGCCGATGAGGCAGAATACCGAGCGGGCGGCACTTAACGAGGCACCGCCCCGACGGCATGCGCCAGTTCTTCGAGCACTTCGTAGGGCTGCGCACCGATGACTCCCCGGTTGTCGGCGACGAAGGTCGGCACCGACGTGATTCCCAATTCGGCGGCCCGCTGCCAGTCGGCATCGACGGCGGCCCGGTAGCTGCGAGTCACCAGGACCTGCCGAGCTTCCTCTTCCGGCAGGCCGACAGCGGCGGCGATTTCCACCAGACGGTCGACGTCGGCCAGGTTGGTGCCGTCGACGAAGTAAGCCCGGAAGAGCGTGTCATGGATGGCCACCCCGCCCGGTTGGCTCTCGCCCCACTTGCCCAACTCCTGGGCGAGTCTGCTGTTGTAGGTGTGGGTCCGGTAGCCGTACGCCAGTCCCTCCGCGGCCATCATGTGGGCAATGCGCTCCTGCGCGGCCTCGACGTCGAACCCGCGCCCGGCGAAGAGCTGCTCGAGAGTGAGGCCCTCCGCCGGCGTGTCGGGATGGAGCGGAAACTGCTTGATGTGAACGGCAATATCGAACGTCCGCGCCAGGCGCTCAGTACGCACGGTACTGAGATAGCACCAGGGTCAGATGTAGTCGGAAAACACTTCGAAGACCTTCGTGGTCACGACCCGCTCCTCGTTCGGCTCGCGGCCGAAGCTGCGCGCGCGAGCAGATCGTCGATCTCGAGCTGGCCCGCCCATTCTTTCAGGTAGGCGAAATCCAGAGCCTCGCGCTGCACACGGAGCACGCCGACGACATCAGCCCATTGAACCTCCGACACCTCGCCACCCAGGCGATACCAAGAGAGCTTCGCCAGCACGACGTCTTCCGGCGATGCGATGCGGAAAGCGCGAGCGCCCGGCTCGTCAACCAGTGTTTCCGAACGTCCGCGGCTGAGAGCAACGGTGTCGTACGGTCGATTCTCCGATACGAACACATCCACTTTCAGCATTGTGGCTTGGTGAATGAGGTTGAATGAGCTCCGTCGCTTCACGGCCTCGCGGGCGGAGTCAGCGGCCACGAAGTAGTCACTGCCGAGAGCTTGAACGAGAGCGTCCACGTCGTGCTCGCCGAGGTCCGCGACCAGATCGACGTCCATCGTCGCCCGAGCCATTCCGTACGCGGAACTCGCCACGGAACCGCCGATCTGATAGCGGACACCGAGCCGCTCGAGCACGTCGACGACGGGCTCCAGGGCGGCGAGCAGGTCGGGCGCGCTCACCCTGTATCGCGGCTCTCGCGGACCTGCTGCGCCACCGCATACCCGTAGTGAAGGGCGACGAACGCGATGTCGATCTCAGCCTCTGTAGGGTCGACCAACGTTCGCCTCAAGGCGCGCCGCGACAGCGCTGCCACGGTTCCCGAGAGCGATCGAACCCGCGCGAACCGCTCGGCCACGCTCGCCGCACGCAGGAGCTCGACTTGGTGCCGGGCCGCATCGGGATGGGTGTCCGAAATCGCCATGTGCGTAACCTATCACTCCGGGCCTCAATCGGTGATCGAGCCGTGCCCCGGTTGCGCTGCCACCCGCACCAAACAGGCGGCGACGGCCGGAAGTTCGGCCAGGTCGAGCAGGCATCCGACCGTTGTCTTGCCACCGCATCTGACGCTACAGTGGCGCCCTCTCCCCGTTTTCCATGACTCGGCGGGCGTCGGGCCGCAAGACATCGGCCCATCCTCGCGCGCCGAGCCCGCGTCCCACCGTCATAGGAGGCAGAAATGCACAGGATCGTTGTCGTTGCCGAGATCGAGGATGCCGCAAAGTGGGAAGAAGGCTTCAAGACTCACGGCGACCTGTTCCGGAGCCAGACCGTAACGACTTGCCACTACTCGATCACGGACGATCACCATGTCGCCGTCTGTTTCGAGGCGGAGGACATGGATGCGTATATGCAGGGTCTGGAATCTGAGGCAACGGCGGAGGCCATGGCCGTCGACGGGATCAAGCGGGAGACCGTGAAGATCTTCGTCCTGGACAAGCAGTTCACCCCCTAGCCCGAGAGGCTACCCCGTCCGGACAAGCCCCCCGGCGTCTGACTCGTATCCGCGATCCGCGGTGCGAGAACGGATTCTTGCCATCAAGATGCTGTAGGTAGCCCGAGCAAGGTCCCAGCCGTCAGCTCCCGATGCCGTAGACAAACCGCAGCGTGCGGATCACCAGCAGCCCGTCTGAGATGGCCGGCGTCGCCCAGCACACGTCGTCCATGTCGTTGCTGACAATGTCGCGGTACTCGGGCCCGGCGGCCGCGACATGCACCGTGCATTCCTCACTGGTGAAGAAGATGCGGCCGTCGGCGATGACCGGCGAGGCCACGTAGGCGCCGCCGGTGCCGCCGATGCGCGCCTGATAGACGACCTCGCCGGTGTGGGCGCCGTAAGTGATCAAGCGGCCGTCGTCGCCCTGCGTGTAGAACAGGTCGTCGTAGAGGATCGGCGACGGCAGATACGACACCGAGCGGGTCTTGCTCCACTCGATCCACTCGTTGGAGGTCTCGCCGTCGGCCAGCGAGATGTCGCCGCTGCCGCCGGGGTGCACGGCGTAGATGCGCTGGATGGGCGGGTAGCGGTTCGAGAGGTAGATGAGGCCGTCGCCGACGACCGGCGTGGCCACCGGAAGCTCGGAGTTGGGCGTCAGCCACCACAGCAGCTCGCCGGTATGGGGGTCGTACGAGCGGATGGTCTTGCCGTTGGTGATGAGCTCGTCGCGCGGCTCGCCACGGTAGATCGTCGGCGTGCCCCAGCTCGGAATCTCGTCGCGCTCGCTGCGCCAGATCTCATCGCCCGTTTCGAGGTCGTAGGCGGCGACGAACGAACCACGCTGCTGGTCGGCCTGCAGGATCACCGTGCCCTCGTAGATGATCGGCGAGCTACCGTGGCCCCATTGGTACGACGGGTCGAAGAACCAGCCGGAATCGAGCGCGCCGTCGAGCACGTTCTCCCAGATCACATTGCCGTCGTGATCGAGGCAGATCACCCTGCCGATGGCGCCGAACACGACGACCACGTGCCCGTCATCGACGGCCGGTGTGGAATTGGCCTGGCTCGACTTGGTGTGGCGCTTGGTGAGCGGCGGCCCTTCGTACAGCTCGCGCTCCCACACGATGTCGCCGCTCTGCTTGTCGAGGGCGTAGACGCGGAAGGAATGCGAGGACAGATCATCGACCGGGGTCGTGTCGCCGTATAGGCCGGTGCGCACGGTGTCGTCCCCGGCGCCGCTTATGGCCGTGGTGACGAAGATACGCTCGCCCCAGATCACCGGGCTGGAGTTGGCGATTCCCGGAACGGGTGTGCGCCAGCGGATGTTGTCGCCGGTCTCGATGCTCCACTCACTGGGTATGCCCTGCCCGTCGCCGTTGCCGGCGGCGTTGGCGCCGCGGAAGGCGGGCCAGTTGATGGGCGCGCCGCGCGGCGCCGCGTCCAGACCGGCGACCACCGCTGCGTCGGCGAGAGCGCTCGCTCCCTCGGCGATTGCTACCGCCCCCTCGGCCTCTGCCGCCGCCTCGAGCTCCAGATCCACCGGCGTCAGCATGGCGCCGGTTTCGCCGCGCCGATATTGGATACGCTCGACGGCGCCGCCGCGGCCTGCGAAGGTGAGCGCGAGCCCGGGATCATCGACTGCCTCGAAGGCGCGCTCACCGACGTGACGCAGTGCGTGCGATTCTCCGTCGATCGTCACCACCAGGTCCTCGCCATCCAACTGCACGACCGCGCGCGGTCCCGTCTGCGGGTTGTCGTAGGTACCCACCATCCGGCGCAGCGCGTCCGCGCTGATGGGCACGGTCTCGGCGGCTGGTAACTCCTCTACTGCGCCTGCCTCGCGCAAGATAGCTTCGAACTCACCGTTGCCTCGTGCCACCGCGACGCGCAGCGCGCTGCTCAGGGTGCGCGCGTCGACATTTCCGGGCGCCAGCGCCTGGCGGGCCGCCGCCACGTCGTCGCGAAACATCGCGTCCATGAGAACCGGGCCTCCGTCGGCCCCGTGTTCCAAGAGCAGCCGCACGATATCCGGGTATTCCTGGCTCATGGCGCGCGTTATCGGGTTCATCCCGTAAAACGTATCGGTGACATCAGGCTCGGCGCCGGCCTCGAGCAGCACGCGCACGACATCGACGTGCCCGCGGTCCGCGGCGAACGACAATGCGGTGACGTCATACTGGTTCGCCGCTCCCGCATCGGCCCCCTGCCCGATGAGCACCTCGACGCGCGACGCGTCTCCGGCGATCACGGCGTCCAGCAGCGCTTGATCAAGATCGCGCTGCTGCGTGGAGTGCGGCACTGAAATGATGGGCGCGGCCGCACCAAGCAGCAGCGCGGCACTCGCCAGCACGATGATCGTTCGATATGCCGGGGACGTGCGCTTCATGGCTTCGCTCGTGGGTGATTTGACTGTGGAGAGGTGCCACATCCTATCCGATACGACGAACGAAATTCGAAGGCCTTCCTTGCGCCGGCGACCCGCCATTGTCACCCCGGGCCGCGTGCGGATAGAGTTGCGTCCGTCCCCTCGACCCGGAGTTAGCGAATGTTGACACTGCCCCGGTACCTCGTTGCGGCGACACTGTGTGCCCTCGGCTGCCTCTTGTTGAGCCCGTCCGCGGCCGGCGCCCAGGAAGGTTTCGCCGGCCTTTGCTCCTTGTTCATGCAGCAGACGCAGGCGGAGCTCGAAGATCTCGGCCTGGCCGTTCAACAGGACGAGACGCGCTTCGAAGTGGCCGAAGAGATCTTCGCGCTGATAGACGATATGTGGCAGAACGACCTCGTCGAGCGCTTGCCGTACCTTGCGGTAAAACATCGTCGCGATGTAGCCGAGGTCAGCCTCGAGCAGGCCCGGCGTCGACGCGATCGTCAACGGGCCGTCGTCGACCAGTACGGTCTCGCGTGCTCCGCTTCCCCGCGGGGACGGCAGGCGCCGGACGATCCCGGCACGATCGAGGAAGCCCACCAACGCTATCTCGATGCGGACTGCGAGCTTCGGGCGCTCGACGTCGCCGTCTCCGAGATTGATCTGGAGTACCACCAAGAGATCCTCGAGAGCGCGCTCGACCTGCGCCAAAACGACATCGCCTCACGCCAGCAGGTTCTTTATGCCGAGCAAGACGTGCAGTTGACGTTGAAGGAGCTCGAGCTGGCCCGGCAACGGGCAGCGCGCTGCAGGCAATAGAGCGGAATCGGACCTCGCTCCGAAGACCGCGCCGCGGATCAACGCCAATGCGAGAGATCTCGGTCCAACAGGCGTGCGAGCTCCTCGTTGTGAGGCTGGTAGTAGTTCCTCAGCCAGGCTCGCGTCTCCGGTTTCATCGGCGGCCGCACGAAGGCGGCTCGATTGAGGCGAACAAGAGGCGCCACTTTTCGTCGATAGATCCAGTGGCGACCCGACTCCGGAATGACGTGGTGTAAGACCGCCCTGAGCGGTGCGGCCGCGGCCCCAACGATCGAGGTCGTTCGAGGGAACCGGACCCGGGTGGTGACGTTGTGCTTTTCTCGCAAGCCGATGCCACCCACTTCGCTCGCGACGCCGAGCCACGCGAACAGGTCGGCCATCGTGGATTCCGGGTCCGCCGCCAGGTCCTCGGTCAACAGGATCTTGACCTGACGCGCTCCGAAAGCTCCGATGTAGACCTCCAACTGCTCTGCGTAGTGCCCGTGTTCGAGGTGCGTGAAGTTGACCCTGTCGTAGCGGCTCGTCGGTTTCACGCGGAGCTCGCGCTGCAACGCATTCTCAAACGAGGTGGCATCCTCCCAACCGCGGTTTCGTGCGAACCAGTATCCGGAATGCGCCCGCTCAACGGGGTTTCTCAGAATGGCGATGATCCGAGCGCCGGGATTCTGGTCGAGAATACGGCCCGCGATACTACCGAACATGAGCATGTTCGCTTCCGCGATTCCCACGAGTTGGCCCGACTCTACGCCCGTGTAGAACTCCTCGATCCGTTCGTCCGCTTCAGAGCTCGGCGGCTCGCTGAAGTAGGAGAGCTCCTTCGCCGCGGGGAGAAAGATCTCGTCGTGCTCCCCGAGGTACCGAAACAGAGATGTGGTCGCGGATTTTGCGGCTCCGACGAGAGCAAAGTCGATCTTCGCGTTCATCTCGACCTCGATAGGCGAGGCCTCAACGCGCTTGGCAGCGACTTGCTCGGCTCGTTGTCGCTGTCTACCGCGAGCATCGAGGCCTCCGGGGCAGCTAGTGTGCCGCGTCACTATTGTCTTCACTTTTGCGGGCAGGAGTTGCGGGTGAGATCAAGGAGGGACGAGGAAGGCGATGTGTAGACATCGTCGACGAGTTCCGACGCCGATACCAC
>CAYSHI010000345.1:0-7959 GCA_964430745.1 uncultured Acidobacteriota bacterium
GCCGTTTCGAGGATCGGCATGTTCGCCCTGATTCCACTGGGCATCGGTCTGGCCGTTTTCGTCAATGGCCTCGCCGACCACCGTCGCCGCGTCGCGATCGCGGTCGTCTTGCTGCTGGTCTTTGTCGAGCAGGGAGCCGAGCTGGCGTACTTCGACAAGGCGGAGCTTGGCCGAGAGGTCACGGCGCTGGCCGCGAGGATTCCCGCAGATTGCGATGCCTTCCTCTACGCCGCGGGGAGCGGTGACCTGTTCTGGCGAGGGCAGGTCACCGCCATGTGGGCCGGCATCGCCGGGCGGAAGCCCACGATCAACGGCCACTCCGGGAACGTGCCGCCAGACTGGGTGATCGTCAACGCGGTTGCCGGCGATCGACGAACGCTCGAGGAGGCACTGGCCGAATGGGCCGCGGGACACGGTCTCGACGTCGACAAGATCGCCGTCATCGATGCTCACTGAATCGGGCACTCTCGACGCGAGAGAACACCTCATCTAAAGTCTGCAGCGATTCGTCGCATCCCCGAGACCTCAAAGGTGAGCCCTATGGCGAGCGAAGGCCGTCCCCGATGCCCCGTCCAGGATTGCGATGGCGATCTGTACCGCGAGTTTCTCACCGGCCTCAATCAGTCGACGGCGCAGATGATGCGACTCGGAGGCCTGGCCCTCATCCTCGGCCCGCTGGTGCTCGGAGCGCCGTTCTTCTTCGACTACGTGGTGCGCCAATCGGCAGGAATGGGCGGCATGATCGGCGTGTTGATCGGCTTCGTTGTCCCGATCGTTGCCGGTGTGCTCCTGCTCCGGCACCGCGCTCAGCGCCTCGCCGAGCGCACCGAGCAGCGCCGCTGCAACAAGTGCGGCACGGTGTTTCCCGTCGGGAGCGGTGCTTGACCGGCACCGGCGCCTGATGGGCACCCCCACCTGACCGCGCCGGCGCCTGGCCGATACCTGAACCGCACCTGCACACTGGCGAGTGTGTCGGAGCTCGCTGCGGCCATCCAGTCACTTGACATTATGTCAAATGACATATACCTTCCGATCATCGAGCGCTCATCCCCGAGAGTGAGCGCACCGCGATCCCCCACCCGGACACGCTTCTCGCACCAACTACACGCATCTATCCCCCGGCAGCCGCGTGCCGACCGCGCACCGTGCCGGCTTCGAGGAAGCGCATGAACGCTGAATCTCTGATTCCCCTGAACCCTCGCGACTATCTGATCCTCTTCTCGCTGGTTTCGGAGGAGCGCCATGGCTACGGCATCGTCAAGCAAGTGGAGGCCGA
This sequence comes from uncultured Acidobacteriota bacterium, assembly GCA_964430745.1. Classification (GTDB taxonomy): domain Bacteria; phylum Acidobacteriota; class UBA890; order UBA890; family UBA890; genus CBDCGW01. Next base: position 1,277 of record CAYSHI010000345.1, read on the forward strand.
CAGCCAAGGGCAAGTGAGCCTCGATCCGGCCAATCTCTACCGCGCCGTCAAGCGCCTGATTCGCGACGGGCTCATCGCCGAAGGCGACGAACGGCCGACGGAAGAAAGCGGCGGACAGAAGCGGCGCTACTACTCGATCACCGCGTTCGGTCGCGACGTGGTGGCGTTGGAGGCGGCGCGCCTGGCGACGCTCGCCGACGCCGCGCGCGCCGAAAGCCTGATCCCCGGGCCGGAGTCTCGTCGATGAACGCACCCGTTGCGGGCGCTCCGGCGCCACCTGCCGTGCGCGTCTACGCGGCCATGCTGCGCTTGCTGCCGCGGGAGTTTCGCCACTCCTACGGGGCCGCCGCCGGCGAGGTGTTCGACGATATGTATCGAGAGGCACGCGGCCGCAGCCTCCTCGCGGGACTACGTCTGTGGGCGTGGGCAACGAGCCGGCTCGTGTTCTGCGCCGTGGGAGAGCGATGGCAAGATCGCCGCGCGACAGGCGCCGGTCCGGCGTCGTTATCCATCGGCGACCCTCCGCCGCGCCGAAACAGGGAGCCCTCCGAGATGTTCGCCACGCTGCTCCAGGACCTCAGGTACGCGGGACGGGCCTTTGCCAAGAAGCCCGCCTTCGCCCTTTCCGCCATTCTCATCGTCGCCGTGGGAATCGGCGCCACGACCACCATCTTCAGCGTCGTCGACGCGGTGCTGCTACGGCGCCTGCCGTATCCGGAGCCGGACCGCGTCATCTTCTTCACCGAGGGTGCCCACAGTTTTCCCGACTACAACGAGTGGACGAAGCGCCTCGACGCCTTCAGCGCAATCGCGGGCGTGTGGGACGAACGCGTCGATGTCACCACCGACGGCCCGCCCGAACAGGTCGACGCGGCGCGGGTCAGCCCGGAGTTCTTCTCGATGTTCGGCGCGACCCCTCATCTGGGCCGCTTCTTCGCGCGCGAGGAGTTCACGGGCGATCCGACCGTGGCGGCGCTCGGATACGGAATCTGGCAACGCCGTTGGGGGGCCGACCCGTCAATCGTCGGCAAGACCGTGACCATCGACGGCCAGCCGTTGACGATCGTCGGAATCGTCGGTCCGGAGTTCCAGCCCCCCGAGGCGCTGTCCGGGCAGCGCGTCGACGTATGGCTGCCGCTGGACGTGGCGCGGCCGGAGTACCTCGAGAACATGGGTCTCCACGTCATGGGGGTGGCCGGCCGTCTTGCCGACGGTGCTTCGATCGAGGTTGCCCAGGAACAGATCGACGCCTTCACGGCCTGGCGCGCCGAGGAGTATCCCAACCGCTATCTGCGCGACGGCAAGCTGCGTGTCGTACCCTTGCTGCCGCTGCGCGAGGCGACCGTCGAGGACGTCAGCGCCACGTTGTACCTCCTCCTCGGGGCCGTCGGCTTCATGTTGCTGATCGCATGCGCCAACGTCGCCAACCTCTTTCTCGCCCGCGGCACCGAGCGGGCGCGCGAGATCGCGCTGCGCGGCGCTCTGGGTGCGAGTCGCGGTCGGCTCGTCGGGCAATTGCTCACCGAGAGCGTTGCCGTGGCGGTTGTCGGTGGGATCGGCGGTGTCATCGTGGCCTTTCTGGGTGTCACGGCGTTCGCGCGCTTCAATCCGGGCAACATCCCGCGGTTGTACGACGTCGCGGTGGATCCACGGGTCCTCGGCTTCGCGTTTCTCGCGTCGCTCGCGACCGGCGTGCTTTTCGGCATCCTGCCGGCGCTGCAGGCGGCGCGCACCGACGTCAACGAGATGCTCAAGGAGGGCGCCGCCAACGTCACGGCCGGCCGGCAAGGGCGCCGCACCCGCGGACTGTTGGTTGTCGCGGAGATCGCCTTGGCGTTGATCCTTCTCGTCGGCGCCGGGTTGCTGTTTCGTAGCCTGATGAAGATCGTCAGCGTCGACCCCGGCTTCGAGACGGAACAACTCGTCGATCTTTCGCTGCAACTTGGCCCGACGTTCACGGAAGCCGAGCGCGTCGCCTTTGCCAATCAGGTGATCGAGCGGATCGAGACGCTCCCCGGAACCGAGGCGGCGTCGGCCGGCTGGAGCCTGCCCTTCGTTCATCACGGCGGCAGCAGATGTTGCTGGCGCACGTCCGTGCGCGACGCGACCCAACCCCCGGCCGACGAGGAGTTGCAGTCCTGGGGGCACCCGGTGACGCCCGGATACTTCGCCATGCTCGGCGCGCCGCTGCGCCACGGAAGGGACTTCGTCAAAGCCGACAACACCGCGGAGCCTTCCGTGGCGGTGATCAACTTGCACATGGCCCGGGAAGTATTCGGTACCGACAACGCGGTGGGCCGCACCCTGGTGATGGGTGACGAGTCGGAGCTCACAGTAGTCGGCGTGGTCGAAGGTATTCAGCACTACGGGTTGAGCCAGGAGATCGACAACGCCACCTACGTTCCGTATGAGCGTTTCGGCGGCGAATTGCCGTTGCTCCACATCGGCGTGCGGTCGCGGGCGGACTTCGAAACCGTCGTGGCCGGAATGCGCGAGGCGGTATGGGCACTCGAGCCCGATCTGCCGATACAGGACATCGTCACGATGCGCGAGCGGGTCGCCGACTCGCTGGCGACGCCGCGTTTCCTGTCGTTGCTGCTTGGTGTCTTTGCCGGCGTCGCGTTGCTGCTCGCGTGCGGCGGTATCTACGGCTCGATGCTGTACTCGGTGTCCCAGCGACAGAGAGAGATGGGCATCCGGCTGGCGCTGGGCGCCGCCGGCGGCAATGTCATCCGTCTGATTCTCGGCCATGGCCTGTTGCTCACCGTGCTTGGCCTGAGCATCGGCATCGCCGGCTCGCTGGCGCTTTCGCGCTTGATGTCGAGTGTGATGACCGAGCTCGTCTGGGGCATCGAGCCCACCGATCCGCTGACCTTCGTGGGGGTGACGCTGGCGTTGGCGGTTGCGGCGCTGGCGGCGTGCTTCTTCCCGGCATACAAGGCGTCGAGGGCCGACCCTCTGCAGACCTTGCGGGCGGAATAGGTTAACCGCCCGCGCCTGTCTCGGTGCGCAGTTCGGCGAGCCTCCCCCGCATCGTCGCGAGGATTTCGGTGGCGGCGGGATCGTCGATGAGGTTTTCGATCTCGTAGGGATCGGTTTCGAGGTCGTAGAGCTCGTCCATGCCCTCGAGCTCGTTGTACTCGATGTACTTGTAGCGCTCGGTGCGAACCGCCTGGTAGCCCATGTTGCGGATGCGCCGGAAGACGGTGTCGCTGAAGTACTCGATGAAGATGGCGTCGCGCCATGGCTCGGGATCGCCGGCGAAGACCGGGAGCAGTGATCGACCTTGCAGCGATACATCCGGGGTCTCGCCGGCGAGCTCGACGAAGGTAGGGGCGAGGTCGATGATCTGTGTCAGCTCGTCGTGCGTGCTGCCGGGCGCGGCGATCTCCGGGTAGCGCACCAACAATGGGATGCGGCTGGTTTCCTCGTAGGCGAGTCGCCGCTCGCCGCTGAGGCCGTGCTCACCGTAGAAGTACCCATGGTCGGAGGTGAACACGACGACCGTATTGTCGAGTGCACCGCGGGATTCGAGGCTCTCGAGAATGCGGCCGAGGCTGTCGTCGACAGCCATCAGCATCTCCGCGCGCTGCCGCACCGTTCGGTCGGGGGTTCCGGTGTCGGCCCCGAGTGGAGCCATCTCGCCGATCTGCCGCGCCAGAGCCGGCTTGTCGGCGGGCGGGACTCCGGCGCTCGGACGCCGCGGCACCACCGCGTCGGCGTACATTCCTTCGTGTCGTTGCGCCGGGATGAAGCCGCTGCGCGATAACGCCGCCGTGCTGCCGTCGTCGAGCTGGCGGATGTTCGGATGCAGCGCCTTGTGCGCCAACAGGGCGAAGAACGGCGCCTCGCGCTCGGTCTCGATGAAGCCGATGAGGCGATCGGTGAGCAGGTCGGTGACGTACCCGTCCACGCGGGTCAGCGTGCCGTTCTCGTTGAGCTCGGGATCGATCGCCTCGCCCTGGCCGGGCAGGGCCACCCAGTAATCGAAGCCGGGGCGTGGCGTGTGGTCGTTGCCCATATGCCACTTGCCGATGAAGGCGGTCTCATAGCCGGCGCGCTGCAACGCTTGCGGGAACGTCGCCATCGCGTGGCTGCGGGCGCTGCGATCGGTGTTGTCCACGATGCCGTTGGTGCTGACGTACTGGCCGGTGAGCAAGGCGGCCCGGCTCGGCGAGCAGATCGGCGTGGTGGCGAAGGCGTTGAGGAACATCGTGCCCTCGCGAGCGATGCGATCGATGTTGGGTGTTTGCAGGAACGGGTGCCCCGCGGCGCCCATCTCGTCCCAGCGCAAGTCGTCGACGAGGACGACGATGATGTTGGGTTGCTCCGATGCCGGCGGGTCCGGCGCGTCCGCAGTCGGGCCGGCACACGCAAGACCGACGACGGCGACAAATCCGGCAATCGCGGACCTGACCGTGGTGCCCATGAGTGGCTAGCCGATCTCCAGCATCCAGATGCCTGATTCCGTATCGATGCGGATGAGGAAGGCGCGACGGTTGTCCGGTGAGAGAACGATGCTCTCCATCTCCGGATCGGTCGACAGCGGCCAACTCTCTCCGGATTCGATGTCGATCACGGAGAAGGACTGTTGTTCGTGGCCCCGGTACAGGACGCGGCGACCGTCGGCCATGAAGCGCGGTGCGCTTCCGTCGGCGAGCCGCGCGTAGACTTCCGTTTCGAGATTGAAGAGCCACACCGCCGTGTTCTCGGCGTTGCCGTCGATGGGGTCAACCGTACCCACGGCCACGGTTGAGTTGGGATGCCAGTCGCTCACCTGGAACTGCCCGTTACCCCCCCGCACCCGTGGCAGTGGGGTCAGCGAGGCGATCACCTGCACGCTCGCGGTGTCCGCGTCGACGATATACGTGTCTTTATCGCCCCCCGAGAGAAAGGTCATGATGCGAGTGCCGTCGGGGGACCACACCGAAATCTGCGGAGCCTCCTCCGGACTCTCGGTGAGCTGCGCTCTATCGGTGCCGTCCGGTTTCGCCGTCCACAGTTCGTAGTCACCGGTGGAATTGGTGTAGAAGCCGATACGGGTCCCGTCCGGCGACCAGCGCGGCGCCCAGTCCTTGGCGGCATCGTTGGTGACCTGGCGCTCGTTCTCGCCGTTTGTCCCGGCTACGAAAATGTCTTGCTGCGCGCCTTCCGTGCGATAGGCGATTAACTCACCATTCGGCGAGACGTCAGGCTGCGCGAGGCGGCGGGGCCCCTCGACCACCGGAGACATGTCGGGGGCCAAAGTCAGCGTGTCGGGATCGAAATCCGCGGATACGATGCTGCCGCGGGTCAGCGTCGCCGTGTACAGGAGCCGGGTCCCGTCGGCGGAAAAGCTCAGCATGCCGGGGTCTCCGAGTCCGCCGGAGGTGATCGGCTGCGGATCGCCGAGCGTCTCGCCGCTTTGTTCATCGATCGCGACTCGCCAGATCGCCATCAGCCCCCCGCGCGTCGAGGCGAAGTAGATCCAATTGCCGTCCGGCGACCAAACGGGACTGAAGTCGACATAAGGGTCTTCGGTTACGCGGAGCTCCCCGGTTCCATCCGGGCGAACCGTCCAGATGTCGCGCTGCCCCCGCCGGATCGCCCAGTAGGCGATGCGATGGCCGTTGGGGGACCAGTGGGGTTGCACGCCGTCTTGAGGTGCCAGAACTCGGGAGTCCCCGGTGTCGAGGTTGAAGACGTGAAGCTTGCTGTCGTTGAGTCGGGAGTAGGGCCGCGAAGACACGAACTCATCGGCGTAGACGATCTCCGCGGCATCTGGTGACCAGGCGGGGTTGTAACCCGAGCTCGTCACCTGTCGCGCGTCGTCGCCCGTGCGACCCATGATCGAGATACCGCCGCCCACCGCTGTGTTGGAGGTCAGAACCGGAGGGGCGCTGAAGGCGATCTGCCTGCCGTCGCTGGAGAAGGCCGGGGACGCGCCGCTTGGCGCGATCAACATGGAGTTGCGGCTGCCGATGCTCTGCAGATGGATCTCATGTCGCGCGTCGTCGGTCCGACGGGTAAACGCGAACCACTCACCATCCGCCGAGATGGTGCCGCCGAAATCGACCGTGGGTGAGGTGGTTAGCTGCGTCGGCGTCACCATTGGCGGCCCGGCCGGCGCGGGCGCCTCGCCGCCGGGGCCGAGAAACGCGTAGCCGAGTGCCGCCGCGGCGACGACGATGCCCGCGACGCCGAGCCACATGCCCTTGGACGACGACGGCTTGGCCGCGGGCGCCCGATAGGCGTCCATTCCGCTCGGATCCGTCAACGCGCCGCCTGTGATCAGGGGCTCACCCGCGTCGATCTCTTCCTTGAGCTCGATGAGGTCGTTGCGCAGCTCCACCACCGACTGGTAGCGCCGGCTGAGGTTCTTTTCGAGCGCCTTCTTGACGATGCGCGCCAGGTGGCGGGGCATCTCCATGTTGCGCTCGTAGATCGGCTGGGGATCGTCCTTGACGATCGAGGCGAGGATCGACAGCTTGGTGTCGCCGACGAAGGGCCGGTCGCCGGTCGCCATCTCGTACAGCAGGATGCCGAGCGAGAAGATGTCCGAGCGCGGATCGGCCGCCTTGCCTTCGGCCTGTTCCGGAGACATGTAGGCAACGGTGCCGACGATCTTGCCTTCCTCGGTGAGCGCCTCCGAGCCGATCTGCGTTGCCGCCTCGTCCTCGGGGATGTCCTCCTCGATGAGCTTG
>CAYSHI010000346.1:0-10147 GCA_964430745.1 uncultured Acidobacteriota bacterium
GTGCCCGGTGTGCGGATCCCCGCAACTCCGCGAGGTCGGACACGGCACGCAGCAGCTCGAGCGCGCCGTCCGGCGGCGCTTTCCCGCCGCGCGTGTCCGCCGCTTCGACGCCGACGAGACGCGGCGCAAGGGTGCGCACGCCGAGATCCTGTCGTCGTTCGGGCGCGGTGATCTCGACCTCCTCGTGGGCACCCAGATGCTGGCCAAGGGCCACGACTTCCCCGGCGTCACACTGGTTGGCGCGGTGGGCGCCGACGATGCCCTCGGCCTACCGGATTTCCGTGCCGCCGAGCGGACCTTTCAATTGCTCACGCAGATGGCCGGGCGAGCCGGACGGGGGGAGCATCCCGGCACCGTCGTGCTGCAGGCATTCCAACCGGATCATTACGCCATTCACGCGGCCGTCGAGCACGACTACGCCGCATTTTACCGGCGTGAGATCGAGTTTCGTCGGCGCTTCGCCTATCCACCGTTCGAGGCCCTCATCGGGTGTACCTGTCGCGGCAAGAACGCGCTCGCGGTGAAGGAAGAGGCGGATCGCCTGGCGGGCGCCCTGCGCGACGCCGCGGGTGATCGGTTTCATGTATTGGGGCCCGCTTCGCCGCCGCTGGGGAAGCTTCGTGGTCTGCACCGAATACAGGTGCTGCTTCGTGGCCGCGACCGGAGGGCCATGCGGGCCTTGCTGGGCGACGCGCTCGAAAGGCTGCGCCGGCGTCGATGGGCGCCGCGGGATCTGCGCATCGACGTCGACCCGCTGAATCTGATGTGACTCAGGTACCGCCGCCGGCGCGTGAATTCGTCTCCACCCAGTACTCGAGGCGCCAGCTCGCCACGTCCGGAAGCTGGGCACCCTCGATCAGACCGTCCCCTCGGACCGGCGTCGCCGCCTTGCCGGCAATGTGGAACGATTGATTGGCGGCCGCGAGCTGGCGGCCGCTCTCGTCCAGCAGGCGGACGACGATGGTGACGCGGAAGCCGTCGTCCGCGGGGTTATCCACGGTACACGCCCACTCGTAGGTGGCCTCGGTAGTGGAAGCGTGCGTCCACACGAAGCGCGGGTCGAGGATCTCCAACGGGCCGTCGGTCGCCCCCGGGGCCCGGGCTGCCGTCGCTGCCGAGCCTTCCTGGGCCATCGGCAGGGTCCCCGAGAGCGTGGTCGGCCCGACCGCTCGGGGCGGCGAGACGCAGGCCGCGGCAACCAGACATGAGGCGGCGAGAGCCAGGGAGAGGCGAACGGCGGCGGGGTCAAAATAGCGCATGAACCCACAATAACCGATTCCGAGGGCCGGGCTGTTTTATCCGCCGCGACGACGTACCTGAGAGGCCCGGCGGGCGGCGGCCGGATGGTGCGACCGCCTCGGACGAGATCGGCTATAGTCGGTGGCCATGAGCCAGCGTCAGCACTTCGTCCACCTGCACAATCACACCAATTTTTCCTTGCTCGACGGCGCCACGCGCATCGACAAGCTGGTGACCCATTGCTGCAAGCTGGGCATGCGGGCCATCGCCATCACGGACCACGGCAACATGTTCGGCGCCGTGCAGTTCTACCGCCAGGCGCGCGAAGCCGGTCTGAAGCCGCTCCTCGGCATGGAGGCGTACCTGGCGGCCGGTTCGCGGCATGATCGGGGCAACAGCCCCTCCGGACGCGATCGCTATCATCAGTTACTGCTGGCGAAAGATCGCACGGGTTACCAGAACCTGATGCGACTCTCGTCGGTCGGCTACCTCGAGGGCTTTTATTACAAGCCGCGCATCGACAAGGAAGTGCTGGCGGAGCACGCCGAGGGTCTGATCGCCACCAGTTCCTGCCTCTCGGGCGAGGCGCCGCAACTCTTGTTGCGCGACGACTACGAGGGCGCTCGCCGGGCGCTGGGCGACCTCGTCGACATCTTCGGCCAGGACAACGTCTACGTGGAATTGCAGGATCAGGGGCTGGAGGAACAGCACCGAATCAATCCCGATCTCGTGCGTCTCGCGCGCGAGCTCGACCTTCCGTTGATCGGTACCAACGACTGCCATTACCTGTCGCAGGAAGACGCGCGGGCACACGACGCGCTGCTGTGCATCCAGACGGGAAAAGGGATGTCGGATCCGGGGCGGATGAAGTTCCCCAACGATCAGTTCTACGTCAAGACACCGCAGGAGATGTGGGAGGTATTCGCCGACGTGCCCGAGGCGCTCACCAATACCGAAAAAGTGGCCGAGCGCTGCAACGTGGTGCTGAATTTCGATGAAAACCACCTGCCGCATTTTCCGGTTCCCGAGGACCAGACGCTGAACGACTACTTCGAGCGCGTCGTGCGGGAGGGCTTCGAGGACAGGCTGGAGGCGCTGCGACAGGCCGGCGCGCCCGCCGCCGGCTCGCCGGGATGGGCCGCCAAGCACGCGGAAGAGCAGTACAACGAGCGCCTCGAAACCGAGCTGGCGATCATCGCGTCGATGGGTTTCGCCGGCTATTTCCTCATCGTCTGGGACTTCATTCGCTACGCGCGTGAAGCCGGAATTCCGGTGGGGCCGGGTCGCGGCAGTGCCGCTGGGAGCCTCGTCGCCTACGCGCTGGGGATCACCGATGTCGACCCGCTCGAGTACGGCCTCTTCTTCGAGCGTTTCCTCAACCCCGAGCGCATCAGCCTGCCTGACATCGACATCGACTTCTGCATGCGTCGCCGCGGCGAGGTCATCGAGTACGTTGCCGACAAGTACGGACGCGATCGCGTGGCCCACATCATCACCTTCGGCACGATGGCGGCGAAGGCGGCCATTCGCGATGTCGGCCGTGTCATGGACCTGCCGTTCGGCGAGGTCGACAAGGTCGCAAAGCTCATTCCCAACGAGCTCGACGCCACGCTCGACAGCGCTGTGAAATCGGTCCCGGCGTTGCAGGAGTTGATCAACAAGGACCCGCAGGTGGCTGAGCTCGTCGACCTCGCGCGCCAGCTCGAAGGACAGGTCAGGCACGCCTCGACGCACGCGGCCGGCGTCGTCATCGCCGATCAGCCGCTCACCGACTACGTGCCGCTCTATCGGCCGCCCGCCGGATCTAGCGGAAACCAGGAACAAGCCGTCGTCACGCAATACCCGATGAACGACGTCGAGGCGATCGGCCTGTTGAAGATGGATTTCCTCGGCCTCAAGACGTTGACCGTCGTGCACGATGCGCTGGCGTCGATTTCTCTCGAGCGCGGAACCGAGATGACGAGCGCCGACATTCCCATCGACGACGTCGAGACCTTCAAGATCTTCGCCGCCGGCGCCACATCGGGCATCTTTCAGTTCGAGTCGTCGGGGATGCGGGACGCGCTGCGTAAGCTCGGACCCAGCCGGATCGAAGATCTCATCGCCATGAACGCGCTCTACCGGCCGGGGCCGATCGGCTCCGGAATGATCGACGAGTACATCCGCCGCAAGCACGACCCCGCGCAAGTTCGCTATTTGTTGCCGCAGCTCGAGGAGATTCAGAAGGAGACCTATGGCGTCATCGTCTACCAGGAACAGGTGATGCAAATCGCCTCCGAGCTTGCCGGCTTCAGCCTGGGAGAGGCCGACGTGCTGCGCAAGGCGATGGGCAAGAAGAAGCCCGAGGTCATGGCATCGATGGAGGAGAAATTCATCGGTGGCTGCAAGAAGCGAGAGGTGCCTCCCGATCAGGCGAAGGAGATCTGGGACCAGGTGGTCGAGTTCGCGGGCTACGGCTTCAACAAGGCGCACTCCGCGGCGTACGCGCTGCTCGCTTACCAGACCGCGTACTTGAAGGCGAACTACCCGGTGCACTTCATGGCGGCGTTGCTGTCCGCCGACCGTGACCACACCGACAAGGTCGTGCGCTATATCTCCGAGTGCCGTGAGATGGAGATCCTGGCTTTGCCGCCTGACGTGAACGAGAGCTTCGTCAGCTTCACCGCCACCGGCGAAGCGATCCGGTTCGGCCTGGCGGCCATCAAGGGAGTCGGGGAGGGCGCGGTGCTCGCTGTCATCGAGGCCCGCGAGCGCATCGGATCGTTCACCAGCTTGTACCAGTTCTGCGAAGAGGTTGATCTGGGCAAGGGAATCAATCGGCGGACGATCGAGAGCCTGATCAAGGCCGGCGCGTTCGACTCGGTCGGCGGCAACGAGGATGATGAGCCCGATCCCGGCGACGTGCGTGCTCGGCTGATGGCGATGCTGGACGGGGCCTTGGAGAGCGGCCAGCGGCGTCAGCGGGACCGTCGCATGGGGCAGACCAATCTCTTCGCCGACCTGGGCGGCGCCGCGGCGGAGGCGGTGACCCCGCCGCCGCGAGTTCCGGTTTCCGGGTACATTCGCTGGGAAGAGCGCGAGATCCTGGCAGCCGAGAAGGAATCGCTGGGTTTCTACCTCACCGGCCATCCGCTCGAACGGTACCGACGTGAGCTGGCCGAGTTCGCCAACGCCACGACGGCGGATCTGGGGCGGATGAGCGGCACTCGCGAGGTTTCGCTCGGTGCGATTATCACCGGAATCCGCGACCTGAAGACCCGCAAGGGCGAGCGCATGGCGGTGCTCCAGGTGGAAGACCTCGAAGGCTACGCCGAGGTGGTCGTTTTTCCCGATGCATACCGGGCTTGTTTCAACCTGCTGCAGGAGGATGAGGCGGTGATCATCAGTGGCAGGCCGGAGAGCGACGACGATGCGGGGCGCATGATCGCCAGCGACATCCAGCCGCTGACCTCGTTCTTCGAGGAAAAGGCCAATGCCAAGACCCGCGAAGTGCTGATCTCGGTGACCCTCACCGGACTGGCCGAGGACGTGCCCGACATGCTGCGGGACCTGCTCGAGCGCCATCGCGGCGAGGTCCCCGTGTCGCTTCGCCTGAAGAGACCCAACCCCAACGGATTTCGTGCTCACATCGCCCCGAACCGCTTCCTGTGGGTGCAGCCGAGTCCGGAGCTGGTTTCCGAGCTCGAGGATCTCCTCGGACAGGGCTCCGTTCACTTTCGCCGATGAGTCCGTCGCTCGACCTTCCGCCGAGCTATCCGGAGCAGTTGAACATCGCGTCACGCATTACCGACGGCGCTCTGCGGGAGGGTTGGGGGCAGCGCGTCGCCTTTCGCGCCGCCGGCACCGAGATCACCTACGAGCAGGTGCGCGACGACGTCTCGCGGTGGGCGGGAGCGCTGAGAGAGCTGGGAGTGGCGCCGGAGCAACGCGTGCTGGTGGCGCTCGCCGACGAGCCGTCGTTCGTTACGGCTTTCCTCGGCGCCATCTGGCACGGGGCAGTGGCGGTTCCGGTGAATCCGTACTTGCCGCCCGACAGCTACGAGTTCTTCCTGCGCGATAGCAGGTCCGTGGCGGCGATCGTAGCCCCGCGGCTGTCCGCGGTGTTCGCCGAAGCTGCGCGGAGCCTTCCGGCGTTGCGGCACATCGTGGTGTTCGATGACCATGCGGGGAAGGGCGGTGCGGCCCGTCAGGGTGCGAGCCGAGCTCCCGACGAGCTCGATGGCGCGACCCTCCTCCGCGATGCCGCCGCGACCGAGCCGGCACCGACGCATGCTGACGAGCCGGCGTTCTGGCTGTACACGTCCGGCAGCACCGGTGAGCCCAAGGGCGCCATCCACTTGCACCACGACATCTGGGTTTCCGCCGAGTGTTGGGGCTCTCGCACCCTTGGACTGCAACCCGATCACGTCCACTTGTCGGCTTCGAAGCTGTACTTTGCCTACGGACTCGGCAATAGCCTGCACTGCCCGATGTGGACAGGGGGAAGCGCCGTATTGATACCCGACAAGCCGACGCCGGGCATCATGCTGGATGCGATCCGCGAGCATCGTGCGACCCATTTCTACGCCGTGCCGTCCTTCTACAACGCGGTCATGGCCGACCCATCGTTTGCCGCGCGGGTCGCCGACGGAGCCCTTTCAAGCCTGAAGGTGTGCGTGTCGGCAGGGGAGGCGCTGCCCGCGCCGCTCTGCGAGCGCTGGAGTCAGCGCACGGGTGTGCCGTTGATCGACGGCATCGGCTCGACCGAGTTGCTGCACATCTTCATCTCCAACCGTATTGACGACCTGCGCCCCGGATGCTCCGGTAAGCCCATACCGGGCTATCAGGCCCGCGTCGTCGACGAGGAGGGTGAGGACGTCGCCGACGGCGATGTCGGCGACCTCTGGGTGTGCGGTGATTCAGCCTGTTCCGGTTACTGGAATCGACACGCGGAAACGAAATCCTCGGTGCGCGGAGAATGGTTCGTCACCGGCGACAAGTACCGGCGCGATGCCGAGGGCTACTACTGGTACATGGGCCGCGCCGACGACATGTTCAAGGTGCACGGCCAGTGGGTGAGCCCCGCGCGGGTTGAAAGCGCATTGCTGGAACACGACGCCGTCCACGAAGTTGCCGTCGTGGCGTCGCGGGGCGAGGGCGGGCTTTCGTGCGGCGTCGCTCATGTGGTGCCGGTCGAGACCGCCGACGCCGGCCTTGCCGAAGCCCTTCGCCGGCATGTCGCGGAGCGCCTGTCCGCATATCTGGTGCCCGCCGGGTTCGAGTTCGTGGACGAGTTGCCCAAGACTCCTACCGGCAAGATCCAGCGATACCGACTGCGCGACCGGGTCAGGCGCGACGACTGACTTCCGGGCTTTGTCCCATCCGGATGGGCCACAGCGCTGCCAACGAGAGACCGACGGCGACAAACAGCGTGTCGATCAGTCGCCGCACGAGGCCGACGGCGATGCCGGCCGCAGGGTCGAGCTCGAGGACCTCCGCCGAGGCGGCCACGCCGGCCTCGAACACGCCCAGCCGGGCGGGCACGAAGGCCCCGAGTGTGTTGCCGAGCTTGGCGCCGGCCTCGAACCACAGGCCCACGAGGCCGCTGTTGCTGATGTCGAGCATCGACAGAATCGACCAGGTGGCCCCGGTCAGCGCGGCGTGGCCGGCAAGGTGGATGACGATCATGAGAGCGAACGGCAGTCCGTGCAGCCTCACCAGGCCCACCCGCATCAACCTCATCGAATCGCGCGCGGCCGCGCCCTTCGAGGGTGGATTGTCGTCCATGGGCGGAATTTCCGCATCGTGTTGACGCTGCCCGGTCCATATCGTCGCCATGAGCCAGGCGCCGAGCGCGGCGCCGAGAAGAGCGCCGCCGATCGACGCCGTCCATGCGGGCAGGCCCAGCCCGACCTGGCATGTCACCAGCGCCAGACCGACGAACAGAACGCCGGCAATCGCGGATGCCGCCGCGTCGACCGCCACCGTTGCGGCCCCGGAGCGCGCCGGAATGCCCCTTCGGAGGAGCAGCACCTTGCTTGTCTGTGAGCCGATCGCTCCGGTGAAAGACAGGTAACCGAGCGCCTCGGCACTCAACCGCGCACGCAAGAGGTCGAGGTAGCGTGCCGGCTGGTCCATCGCGCGAATGGCGAATCGCCAGGCGAACGCGCGCAGGCAGTGCTGCACGCCGACCAGCACTGTGGCCACCAGCACGGCGATGCCGAGGTTGTCGAGATACCCGGCGACGGAGCCGGCGCCGGCACGTCGCAGGAGGTAGCCGAACACGACCGCGCCCGCGACGAACAGAGCAGCACGCTTCAGGACGGTCGCTCTCATGTCCGGGAGTATAGGCAAAAAGCGCTACGATGCCGAACATGGACGCTATCGATCGATATGTCTCGGAACCGCTGCTCGAGGGGGAAGCGGCACACGAGTTCCGCCGTGGCCACGAGAAGGTAGCGGCGCGACATCGTACGTGGCGAGAGAACTTCCCCGCCATCGGCCTCCTGCTCGATACCGACGAGGATCGCGCCCAGGCGCTCGCCGGCAACTACGCCACCGAGGCCCGCGAGACCGTCGAAGTCTGGTTGGAGGTGTTCGACGCCGGTCCATCGCACGACGTCGATGTCGAGGATCGCGTTCAGTGGATCGAGGGGCTCTGGGATGCATGGCGCGAGTGGGTATTCGAGAGTGAGGACTTCGGGCGACTCGCGGAAGGTCCTCGCCGCCGCTTCCTCACCGTCTTCGATGATCTCTGCGGCCGCTTTCGGGTCGACGCCGTGGCTTCCGTTCGCGCCGGCGGCGGGCCCCTCGCCGCGGGCCCCTCTCTCACTGATCGCCTATCGGCGCCGATACGAGCGATCGGACGCGCGGTCCAGGGGTTCTTCTTCCCGTCGGTGAAGGACTGACGTCAGCCTGGCGGGCGGGCGTCCATCTTTTCGACGGTGGCCTCGCGGTACAGCAGCACGCCGTACGGATCGAACTGCAGATCTCTCGGCGGCGACGGCAGCACGATGCTGAATTCCGTCACGCCGGGCTCTATCCAGACCGTCGTCTCCAGCGGTGGGGCCGCCTCCAGCGGCACGCGCACGAGAGCGGGAAAACGGATCGCGGCGCCGCTCTGCTCGATCGTTCCGCTCAGCCGGTAGCGCGACGCGTGCTCCTCGTCCTGGCGGAACCCGTAACGGATGCGAAAAGTGGGAACGTCCGGGCTGCGCAACCAGGAATCGAAGAACCACGACAGGTCGTCTCCGTAACGCGTCTCGGCCTCGCGGATGAAGACATCCGTGGTGATGTCCTCCCGGAGCTCGTTCAGGCCGCGGCAGAGGTCGGCGAATCCATCCAGGCCGATGATCTCGCGCAACATGTGAAGAACGATCGCGGCCTTGTGGTAGTTGAGCGCGTAGACGGCATCGGGAGTTGCCATCTCGAAGCCCACCTCGAGCGCTTCGTTCGAGTCCACGGCAAGAGCGACGAGCCGCGAACGCTCCAGCTCCAATCGCATCATCTGGTTGCCGTATTCGTTTTCCAGAAAAAGCAACGAGCTGTAGGTGGGTAGCCCTTCCCGCAGCCAGGCATCGCGGGCGCGGGGGATCTCGACGTGGTGATTCCACCAGAGGTGCGCGATCTCGTGCCCAAAGACCCGCAGCGGAAACGCGTCGTCGACGTTGACGTTGCCCCGTTGCATGAAGGTGATGCCCGGGACCGTCAGGCCGCTGATGTTGTCGGGCAGGTCGACGGCGACGAGATTCCAGCTGCGTCGCCTCAGCGGGCCCATTCGCTCGGTGAAGAAGACCGCCGCATTTCTCATGTACCGCACGTACGGTTCCAGCACCGAGCGATCCTCCGGCGGGAAGAAACCGCGCAACGTGCCCACCTCGTCGAGCATCGACCACTCGGCAAAGCGACCGACGACGAGTGGAATGCCGGCGCTGGGGACCGAGTCTCTCCATGTGAATGTCTTTGCTCCCGACTCCGCATCCGTGACGCTGGGCGTGCCTGACGACACCAGCATCCAGGGGTCGGGGAGCGTCGATGTCATGGTCATCGGCATGGGGACGTAGCGCTGGAACTCCTCCGGGTCCGGGGCTACCCGCAGGTGCGGATACCAGGGCGTCGTCAGCAACAGCTGTCCGGCTTCCTCGAGCGACTTGCTGAACCGAGCGCGGTATCGGAACGTCCACTTGATCACCGCTCCGCGGTCGAGCGTTGGCGTGGTCACCCGGATGAAGCTGCGGCGCCGTCGATAGGTGAGGGGAAGTCCGTCCTCGTCCTCGATCGCGTCGAGGTTCATGTCGGGGCGCAAGAACCAGACCACCGAATCTGCGCTCTCGGTGACGCGAAACGTCAGGTCGGCCTCGATCAGCGCCGTCGGCAGCGACGGACGCACGTTGACACGGATATCGAGGCGTTGCGGTTCGATGGCGGGGGCGCCGCGCTGCGCCGCCTCACCCAGCATGGGCGCGGCCGGGGTGGTCACCGCGTGCCGAACATGGGTGCTGCCGGCGACAGGCCCGGGTCTCGCAGCGGCCGAAGACAGCGGTGCGAACATCGTCGGCGCGACGAAAACGGCGGCGATGAGCTTGGCGGAAATTTCCATGGTCAGCGAATACCTCGGCCTCCGGGCAAGCGTAACGACCTCGTCGTTGCGGGCTCCTAGTGTGCTGTCTCCAACATGGCTTGACACTTGTAGCGAGCGCGACGGGGCGAGTCCGCGGAGAGGCGACGACGGTGATGTTTATACATCGTCGAGGAGCCGCGACAAAGGAATCGCCCCGTCCCGCCGCTACCCTTCGGGCAGAGGGAATTGCCGGCGATCTCGGCGTCAGCGCTCGTCGACGATGCCAGAGCATCGCCTTCCTCGCCCTTCCTTGATCTCGCCCGCAATTCCCTCTGCAAGTGTCAAGCTATGTTGGAGACAGCACACTAG
>CAYSHI010000347.1:0-9749 GCA_964430745.1 uncultured Acidobacteriota bacterium
GCTAGCCGCTCAAGAACCCGCACTTCACGCGAAGGGCAGCATCGAGATCTCGCCCCTCCCGTCTACCTCAGACGCGGCGAAGCCGCTCAAAGACCCGCACCTCACGCGAAGGGCAGTATCGAGATCTCGCCCCTCCCGTGAACCTCCAACGCCCACACCTACCGGGTGCCTCGTCGCACCGCGGGACTGTCGATCAACAGACGACGCCGCCGACCTCCGGAGGCGTCACGGACGACTTGATGTGGATCTGGGGATTCAGCATCGGGTCGGTAATTCGGGGGCTGTCGAGGGGCTTGCCGGCACGGTCGGTCACGACCGCGAGCAGCGGTCGCATCGGGTTTTGCTCGCGATGCTCCAGCACCAGGGCGACCTCGTCGGTCCCCAGCAAGACGTACGACCCGACGGGGTAGAGCCCGACCTTCGAAATCAGGGCCTTCAGCACCCGATCGAGAAACTGGGTGTGCCGTGAGTCCAACAGGTACTTCACGGCCTCGGACGCCGCCTGCGGACTCTCGCGATACGGACGATGGTGGGTCAGAGCCTCGAAGACTTCGACGGCGCCGAGGATTTGCGCCTCCAGCGAGATCTCGTCGCCGGCCAGCCCCTTCGGGTAACCGGAGCCGTCGGGCCGTTCATGGACCTGCATTGCGATGTTCGCCGCTTCAGCGTACTCCGGCGCCAGCTTCGAGATGATCTCGTGACTGAATTCCGGGCGGCGGCGAATCAGCGCCCGCTCCTCGTCGGTGAGATCCCCCGACTTCGACAGGAGCCCCTTGGGCAGGCGAACGCAACCGACCTCGTGCAATAGTGCCGCGAGGCACAACCAGTCGAGATCATCGCCTTCGAAGCCCACCTCCTGCCCCACGATGGTCGCCAGGATGGCGCTGTTGAGCGAGTGCTGGGCCAGAAAGTCGTCGTACAGAACCGTCGGATTCATGACCTGGCCGAGGAGCTTCGCGGGCTGCACCTTGAGATCGCCAACGATGCAGAGCGTGAGCAGGGAAAGGTCCTTAACCGGAATCGGCTGGTCGGCGACAACGGCCTCGAACACCTGATGCAGCAATTCGATGCCACGGATGTACAACCCGCTGCCCTGCAGCTCGTGCAACCTGCCTTCGACCCAGCGAGAGAGCAGCCGGTGGACGTGGGCCGCCAGCTCGGGGCTCGAGACCGGTTTGACGAGGTAGTCGTCGGCCCCCAGGGCCAGCGCCCGGCCCAGGGAATCCTCGTCGCCGAGGGATGTCAGCATGGCGATCGGAACTTTGGCGTACTCCGGCAGCGCGCGTAACCGGGCAAGCAACTCGAAGCCGTCCATCTCGGGCATGTTCACATCGAGCAAGAAGAGGCCGACACGCTTGTGCTGGGCCGCCTCGAGCGCCAGAGCGCCGTTGACGTAATGCTCTACTACCAGCCCCTGCCCCTCGAGCGAGCTCTTCACGACAGCCGCGACGATCGGATCGTCGTCCGCAAGCAACACCGTAGATTCGGGCCTCTCGACCTCGGTGGCACTGTTCACCACCTGCGCGCGTCCCGCCTCCTTGGCGAGGTAAAGGCAGCCAAGCGCGGCGGAGACAGCATCGTCCATCGGAGTCTCGGCCGACACTTCGGCCACTCCGCCCGAAAACGTAACGTAGAAGAGTCCGCCTTGTTCGCTGGTGAAGGCGTGTTGTCGCAGCGCCTCGAGCAAGCGTTCGAGCCAATCGGTTGCCGCCTGCTCGGCGACGCCCGGCAACAAGGCCATGAACTGGTCGCCCTGCCAACGGCCGACGACCTGTTCGGAAGCGGTCGACGTGCGCACCAGGTCGGCAACGCCGCGTAGAACGCTGTCCGCCGTCACCGTACCGCAGGTTTCGTTGACCGCACGAAATCGGTCGACGTCAATGAGCACGACGGACATCACGCCGCTCGTCGGCAGAGACGCGACCGCGCCCCGGTACGCGTCACACAAGGCCGCGCGACTGGCGACGCCGGTGAGAGGGTCGGCGCCCACCTCGACGGTCGCCTCGCCCGCGGCGAGCAAGCGCGCCACGGTTTCGATCAGAACGCGGACGTCGAACGGCTTCTCGAGAAACTCGGAAGCCCCGAGCGCCAGGCATTGATTGCGGATCTCAGGGGTCGCCGTGACCGTCAAAACGATCACCGGAACCGTCGCTGTTGCCGGCGCCGAGCGCCATGAGCCCAACAGATTGCGACCGTCGGCATCGGGAAGCACGAGGTCGAGGATAATCAAAGACGGCGCCGCCGACGCGATGGCCTCGGCCGCCCCGGCGGCGCTGTCGACCACCTGAACGGTGTGGCCGGCGTCACCGAGAGTTTTTTCGAGGAGTCGCCGGGTGATCGGGTCGTCTTCGACCGCCAGGATGGGGCCCGGCGGCGGTGCCACCGGTTCAGCGCTGCGTACGCTCACGTCAATCTCGCAGTGTCAGCGCCACCAGCCCCGCGGGGTAACCACGTGAACCGACGGCCACAACAACGTATTGACGCTCGCCGTGCATGTAGGTCATGGGAATCCCGGTAGTCGTCGCCGGGAGCTCGATCTCGGCAAGAATCTCTCCGGTTGCCTTATCGTGCGCTCGGAACACCGGTCTTCCGCTGAGCCCTTCACCAGCAAACAGCAGCGTCTTGGTAACCAACAGGGTAGCCCTTGAGAGGGCTCCGGTCTTCCCCAATTCGATCCCCTGCAGTAACGCGTGGTTCTTGATGTTTTCCGGTGTTTCACCGTTGGGCACCATCCACACGTGATCACCGGTGTTCAAGTCGATCGCCGTGATGCGTCCCCAGGGTGGCTTGACGATGGGTAGTCCGCGCGGCAACCGCGGCGCCCTGCCGCCGGCCCAGTAGCTCAGGTCGCTGCGCTCCGGATCCGTGGGCCGGACGCCGAACGACGAAAGGTTCGTGAACGAGCCGAGGTACAGGATTCCGGTCTCCGGATCGACGGCGCCACCCTCCCAGTTCCCTCCCCCGATCGTGCTCGGCAACATCAGTGTGCCGCGGTTGCCGTCCTCGCCGCCGACAAGCGAGGGCGGCGTAAAGATCGGACCGGTGCGGTAGTTGCTGATCAGCTCGAGAGCCTGGGCCCTGATCTCGGGGGAGAAATCTATGAGGTCGTCCTCCGAAAAACCCTGGCGATCGAACGGCGCCGGCCTGCTGGGGTGCGGTTGTGTGGGTGAAGTGCGTTCGCCCGGCACATCGGACTGCGGGACCGCTCGCTCTTCGATCGGCCACACCGGCTCCCCGGTGACGCGGTCGAAGACGTACACCCAGGCCTGTTTGCTGATCTGTGCCACGGCCTTGATCTCGCGCCCGTCGACGTTGATATCGACGAGAATCGGTGCGGTCGGCAGGTCCCAGTCCCAGATGTCGTGATGGATGATCTGGTAGTGCCACACTCGCTCCCCCGTGCGCGCATCGAGACACACGAGGCTGCTGGAGAAAAGGTTGTCGCCCGGTCGATGCCCCCCGTACAGATCGCTGGTGGCCGCCTCGACCGGAAGATAGACATAGCCCAGCTCGGAGTCGGCCGAGAACGGCGCCCAAACGCCGGCGTTACCGGTGTAGTCCGCGGAGCCGTCCTCCCATGTCCGGTCGCCGAACTCTCCCGGCGCGGGCACGGTGTGGAAGGTCCACAACAACTCGCCGGTGCGTGCGTCGAAACCCCGCACGTCACCCTTGATGTTGCGCATCGAGTCCGGGGCCATGCCGACTTCTTGCGCCGAGCCGACGACGATGACATCGCCGACGATCACCGGGGGTGAGCTCGAGCCGATGCGGCCGACCGGAGGAATGTCGCCCCGCACGCCGACCATCAGGTCGACGACGCCGTCTTCGCCGAAGGAGGACACCGGCCGTCCATCCCGAGCATCGAGCGCCACGAGATGGAACCCGGGTGTAACCACAAGGATGCGACCCGTATCCGGGCGACCCCCCGCGTTCCAGTACGCCACGCCTCGCCCCGAATTGGGGCGGGGAGCCTCCGCCCCGCGTTCACCTTCATCGAGGCGGTACATCCACAGGGTCTCGCCCGTCCCCGGATCGATCGCCACCACCGAACGGCGGCTACCCGCAGTGGCGTACAACACGCCGTCGATCATCAACGGCGTGGTCTCGTTACGCAGCTCTGCGCGAGGCCCGAAGTTCTGCGCCGTCCAGCGCCAAGCGATCTCGAGGTCGGCGACGTTGTCGTTGTCGATCTGATCGAGCGCCGCGTATCGCGTTGAAGCGAGGTCGCCGCCGTAAACGGGCCACTCCCCGCTTGCTGCCCCTCGCTGGGCGGCGATCGACGGCATGGAGACGAGCGTCAGTGCGAGAGACATCCAGACGGCAGCGGACCGGCGCCGGCGTCGACTCACCGACCAGGCGCCTGAAGACGTCGTTGCAGCACGACGGCTCAGTGCTCGTAGCCGTTCCATTTGAACGGCCCGTCGATGCTGATCTCGTTCAGCTTTTCAACCTCCGACGGCATCTCGACCTCTCCCGCCGCCACTCCGTTGAGGTTGAAGATGTACACGAGGACATCGGTGTACTGCTTGTCTTCGAGTGCGCCCGGGTTTTCGTACGGCATGGTTGCCTGAAGCTGTTCGAACAGCTCACCGACGCTGGCGCCGCTCCAGCCCACCATGTAGTCGGGACCGAACGTATCCTTGGAGTGGCACTCGGAGCATATGGCTACGTATAACTCCTCGCCCGCCTGCACCTGTTCCGGGGTGAAAACGCCGTCATGAATGGACTGCTGTCCGGGCTGACCGGCGAAGGCCAGGCCCAAGGACAGAGATACGCCCAACAACGCCGCCACGCCCACGGCGGCCCGCGATCGCGCCGCCATGACTACGCGGCTTCCGCGGCGGCGACGCCGAGAACCCCGCCGAACGCCTGCGTCGCTCGCTGCATGTCCTCCATCGTGCTGATGGAGATGCGCGCCCAGGCATCCTGATACGGAGGGAAATTACGGCCGACCGAGATGTTGCGCTCGGCGCACGCGGAGCGGAACTCCTGCGCATTCATGCCGGTACGAACGAAGATGAAGTTGGTCTGCGAGTCCGTCGACTCCATGCCGTGCAACTTGAACCAGTCGATCGTGTAGGCCCGCGCCGCGGTGTTGCGCTCGACTTCTTCCTCGAGGCGGCGCTTGTCGGCGATCGAGGTCGCCGCGCCCAGCAGAGCCGGGATGTTCAGCGTCAGTCCGAGATGCCAGCGACGCATCGTCGAGATCGCGTCCGGGTGGGCCACCAGCCAGCCGATACGCATTCCGGCCATGCCGTGAGCCTTGGAGAAGGTCCGCGCGACGATGACATGCGTATCCGAAAGGGCTCGCGGGATCTGCGTCGCGTGCCCCGGATCGGTGACGTAATCGTGATAGGCCTCGTCGACCACGACCATGGTCTCCGGAGACTCGCTGCGCACACGCTCGATGAACCGCCCCACCGCTTCGGCCCCATGCAACGTGCCGGTCGGATTGTTGGGGTTGTTCAGAAACACCATGCCGGCGCCCTGCGAGGCGTCTGCCATCTTGTCGAGGTCGAGCATCATGTCCTTGTCGAGGGGAATCTCCTCGACCGGGTGACCGACAACGTTGGCATACTGCGTGCACTCCTCGTACGAAGGCGCGCCGGTAACCAGCGGCTTGGTCGGCGAGGTGAATACTTGTGTCGCCGTTCGCAAGAGTTGCGTCGAGCCGTTGCCCACCATGATGTTCTCGACCGGAAGGCCTTCGGCTTCGGCGATGGCGGCCGGAAGACCGGCATTGCCCGGATAGCGCCCGCCGCGGCCGTCGGCGAGAGCCTCGGTCATGGCGCGCAAGACCTTGTCCCCGGGGCCGAGGGGATTTTCGTTGTTGTGAAGCAACATCGGCCGTTGATCCTGCGGCAACGACATCGACCATGCGCGGGCCAAGGAGCGCGGCCCCTCATAGGCCATGATGGCCGCCGCGGACAGGCCGATGCCGGTTGTCCTCATGAAAGAGCGGCGCGATACCTGCGTCGAACTCTGCTCCACTGTCGTGTCCTTCCTGGTGTCGCGCATCGTCATTGCCTCCGGCCGCCGAGGTTGGTCGGCACGCCGAGAACCTCGGCGAAGACGGGAACGGCCCTCTGCATCTCTTCCTTGGTGCCGATCGAGATCCTCGCGTGCTCGGTGTTCATCGGCGGAAAGTCGCGGCCGACGCGCACATCGTGCTCGGCGCAGCCGTCGCGGAATTCCTTCGCCGTGCGGCGAACGTGGACGAAGATGAAGTTCGTCTGCGAATCCATCACCTGGAAGCCGGCGTTGCGGAAGAAGTCCATCGTCATCTGCTTGGCTTCGGTGTTGCGAGCCTGCTCGCGCGCGACGAAGCCGTCGTCGTGCAGCGCGGCGTAGGCGGCGGCAACCCCGGGCGTATTCGTATTGAAGGTCAACGAGTACCGACGCATCGTCGTGATGGTGTCGGCGTGGCCGACGCCGTAACCGATGCGGATACCCGCCATGCCGTAGCATTTGGAAAACGTCCGCGTGACGAACACGCCCGGCGTCTCGAGCGCCATTGCGGCGGCTGACTCATAGGCGGGATCCGTGACGTACTCGTGATACGCCTCGTCAAAATGGATCACCGCGTCCGGCGAGCTGCTGCGCACGCGGGCGACGAACGCGCGGATGTCGCCGGCGGTGTGCACCGTGCTGGTGGGATTGTTGGGATTGCAGACGAAGATCAGCCCGGCGCCCTCGGCGGCGTCCGCCATGCCCTGGAGGTCGAGCTTCCCCGCCCGGTCGACGGGGATCGCCCTGACCTCGGAGCCCAGGAAGCGTGCCGTGCTTGTCGGCTGGAGGTAGCTCGGCGAAGCCGTCACGAGGTGCCGTTCTTTGCCGGTGAAGGCGTGCGCCGCGTTCTTCAGCAACTCGCTGGAGCCGGCCCCGAGCACCACGTTGCCTGTCTGCGTGCCGAATTGAGAAGCAATGGCTTCCGTCAGGTCACGCATGCTGGGCTGTGAGTTGGTCGGATAGCGACCGGCAACCATGAACCCCTCGCCCAGCGCCGCCATGGCGGGCCCCGTCGGACCGTAGGGATTCTCGTTGCTGGAGATGCGGATCTCGCCATCCTGCGGCGGCGCGATAATGCCGCCTTCGTCGGCCAGCGGCCCGAGCTCGTCAGCCAACGCTTCCCGCCCACGGGCGGTGATCAGCGCTGCGTTCGGCTCCGGCGCTGCCGCTCCGAGTCCACCGAAGAGCGTGCGACGGGAGAGAGA
Organism: uncultured Acidobacteriota bacterium; assembly: GCA_964430745.1. Lineage (GTDB taxonomy): Bacteria > Acidobacteriota > UBA890 > UBA890 > UBA890 > CBDCGW01. Next base: position 7,215 of record CAYSHI010000347.1, read on the forward strand.
CATGGGTTCTTCCTCCGTGGGGATCGAGGCTTCGGGACAGACAATGACCCCGATGACCCGGTTTTCAGTATGAGTTGTCTTGTTGGGCACGTCGGCTCGCAACGTGGCGGGCATTCTCTCGTGGACGGCCCGTTCCTACAAGGGGGCCGCCCTGATCCGGGCGCATCCGCCATGGACAAACCGCGTCCTCGGCCTGATGGACGTTCGAGGGGCAGTGACCTCGGTGGCGATGTGTGCTATCCGTCCGGATCATGAGCCCTCGCCTGTGATATGTGTACGCCCATGAATCGACCTCGCCGCTGCCCGATCATCGCCTACCTCTTGGGATCACTCGTCACCGTGGCAATCGGTTGCGGGCGGGCCGCCGACTCGCAAAGCGACGTCGATCGCACGGCCGATCCTCGCCCCAATGTCGTCGTCATCTTTGCCGACGACGCCGGTTATACCGACTTCGGCGCCTTCGGCGACCCGGAGATGCCGACCCCTCACATCGATTCGATCGCGGCCAACGGGCTGCGATTCACTCAGGGATACAACGCCGCCTCGGTGTGCAGCCCATCGCGTGCCGGTTTGCTCACCGGCAGGTATCCGCAACGATTCGGACACGAATTCAACATCCCTCGGCAACCGCAACCGGGCGCGGACATGGATGAGATCGGCCTGCCGCTGGGGGAGCGCACCATCGCCGACGCCATGCGGGCCGAGGGATACGCCACCACAGCGGTGGGCAAGTGGCACCTCGGGCTGGCGCCGGCGTTTCACCCGTTGGAGCGAGGCTTCGACGAGTTCTTCGGTTTCCTGTACGGCTCCCGGAGCTATTTCGCGCTCGAGGACGCTTCGGACCGCGGCATCCACCTGTGGCGAGACGCCGACCCTCACCCGGAGGAGCCCGGCTATCTCACCGACGTGTTCGCAGAGCGTGCGGCCGATTTCATCGAGCGACACCGCGACGAGCCCTTCTTCCTGTACGTCGCCTTTACCGCCGTTCACACGCCGATGCACGCCAAGGCGGAGCACGAAGCCCTCTTCGCTGACGTTGCGGACGAACGCCGTCGGACGCTGGCGGCGATGACCGTGGCGCTCGACGAAGGCGTCGGCACGATCCTCTCCAGATTGAGGGACCTCGACCTCGAGGACAACACGTTGCTGTTCTTCGTCAACGACAACGGGGGCGCCACGAACAACGCGTCGATCAACGCGCCGTTGCGCGGCCAGAAGGGCGACAAGTTCGAGGGCGGTATCCGCGTCCCGTTCATGGCGCAGTGGCCCGCCCGACTTCCGCGAGGCGGGGACTACGACTACCCGGTCACCTCTATGGACATCTTCCCCACCGCGGTGGCCGCAACACGTATGCCCCCTTCGGGCACGTGGGTCGCCCCGCCGGAGAACCTCGACGGTGTCGACCTGCTGCCCTACCTCCGGGGCGATCTCACCGGCCCGCCGCACACGACGCTTTTCTGGCGGCGGGGCGCCGTCGCCGCCGTTCGCTACGTGGGCAACGACGCCGATCTCAAGCTCATTCGCGTCGACGGCACGACGGAGTGGATCTTCGACATGGCGACAGACGGCTACGAGACCGCCAATCTGCTCGAGACCGGAGGGCTCGGCGACGACGAGAGATCAACCCGCGCCCACCTGGAGAGCGCCCTCGAAGCCTGGGAAGAAGAGACCGTCTCACCACTGTGGCGCACCGACCCGATCTGGACCGAGAGCCAGATCGAAAAGCACACGCCGGGTATCGCGCAGCCGCCGATGGCGCCGCAACGACCCGGTTACACCCCGACGGCGGCGGGCGCACCATCCACCGACATCTGGCTCGCCGACCTCTCGCGGAGCGATGGAGTGTACGGCGTCGGCTTCCTCCACAACATCACCGATCGAGACGGTTACGACAATCAGCCCGCGTTCGAGCCCGGCGGCGCCGGCCTTCTGTACACCTCCGCTCGGAACCGCACGCAGACGGACATCTATCGCTACGACCTCGACGCCGCCACTGCGCGCCAGGTAACGCAGACCACGGCGAGCGAGTTTTCCGCAACGCCGTTGCCGGCAGGCGGCGGATTCTCGGCCATCAACGAGTCGGCCGACGGCCAGTTGCTCTGGCGCTACGGCGCCGACGGCACGAGCCGCGGCGCCATCCTGCCGGACATCCAACCGGTCGGCTACCACGCCTGGGGAGACGAGCGTCGGCTCATCATGTTCGTGCTCGGATCTGACGGGAATCCCGCCACGTTGCAGCTCGGCGACACGAGCTCGGGAACCGCCGAGGTGATTGCCGAAGACCCGGGCCGCTCGCTGCACAAGGTCCCCGGGCGGCACGCGCTCAGCTTCGTCCGCAAGATCGCGCCCGACGAGTGGTGGATCGAAGTTCTCGATCTCGACAGCATGGGATTCACCCGCATCGGGCGCACGCGTCCGGGTCGGGAGGACTACGCCTGGACGCCGGACGGCGCGCTCATCATGGGCGACGGATCCAAGCTCTTCCAGCTACGGTCGGGCGAGGAGTGGCAGGAGATCGCCGACCTCGAGCACCTC
>CAYSHI010000348.1:0-6184 GCA_964430745.1 uncultured Acidobacteriota bacterium
TCCTCGCTTCCGAACTCCAGGATCGGATACATCACCAGGCTGCTCTGCACGCTGGCGAATGAGCGGATGCCCGAGTCGCCGCGCTCGAGCTCCTGCATCAGCAGGCCATAGGCGACGTTGTCCAGATCCGCGCAGCCGTACCGCGCCGGCATGTTCGCCCCGAAGACGTCCAGCTCGGCCATTCGAGGGATGAGCTCTTTCGGGAAGCGGCGCTCGACGTAGCACTGGCCGATCACCGGCAGGAGGTGTTCGTCGACCCACTCTCGTATGGCGTCCCGGACGTGGCGTTCTTCGTCGGTCAAGAGTGAGTCTGAGTTGTAGAAGTCTACTCCTGCGAAACTGGCCACCGGCGTACCTCCCTGAAGGCTTGAATGGGAATCCCAGATCATACTCGAAGCGCGCGAGAACGCCACGAGAGAGGGTTTCCACTCCCGCTGCCGGTCGAATCGAGGAGTGGGAGCTCTTCCCGTCAGCAACCGCAGGTCGGCTGCTTGTTCTTCGTCACCGCCTGGTACATCAACGCCGCGGCGCAGCCCACCCCGCTGTCGACCGTGACGGCGTCGAAGGGGCAGTTGATCTGGCAGGCCCCGCATTCCATGCAGGCCGATCGCTTCCCCAGAGTGACCTCTCCATTGTGCTGGGCGAAGACCCCCTGCGGACAGACCCGGAGGCACATGCCGCAATCGGTGCACAGCTCCCGATCGAAGCGGAGCGTGTTCTCCTGATACATGTTCTTCACGATCAGGCTCCTATCGCACGCGCAACGGACAGCGCTGCCATCAGCAACACACCGGGAGCAAACATACAGGCCATGACCGGAACGTACGCGAAGATCTCTCTCTTGACTCCGCTCCACGAGGTAAGGGTCGTGCTGCCGGTGCAGTTCAATGAGAGGAATGCGGTAACCGGCGGCATGAACAGAAGGTAGGCGAGCGCCCAGCCCGCGCGCTGCCATGTCGCTTCGCCGTGGTATCCGAGGCCGGCCATGACCGCGAAGGGCACGGCGACCAGCGCTCCCAGGAAGAAGCCCTTGGTGCTGAAGTTACCGGTCGGCAGCCATGGGAGCAGAGGAGGGAACAGGACATTCCCCGCGAAGACTGCCGCCAGTGCGGCCAGGGCAGCGAGAAAGCCGGCGGCGAAGTACAGCGGCAGGCCGAGAACGACGGTGAAGATCAGCGTATTGACGGTTTCGACCGGCACGATCGCCAGGCGCTGTTTGAGCGGAAAGCCGACCCTGCGCATTCCCGCGGTGGCCTCGCCGGTTGCAAGGTAGCGGGGCAGATCCGCCGCTCGGACGGGGCCGTATTCGACCTTGAACCCCGTGCGCTTCTTGACCTCGTGCGCCGCCACCCCCGGCGCGCCGAGCTGGGGCAGGATCAACCGGCGGTGCTTGACGATCCCGCCTAGATTTGCCCGTTCGATCCTGAGCACGAGCTCGTCTGTGCCGAAGGTTCCCTTCCCGGCCGCGCACCAGACGTTGATGCCCTTCGTGTCGAGCACCATGACATGGCCGTCGATTCCTCTCAGAGCCGTTCGCAGGGCGCGGAAGCTGGGTGAGTAGTTGGCGGTGACGAAAACGGGCGAGTCCCGATCGGGCGAGCCGAGAGCGTAGAGACCGGGATCGACCCTGTGCTTGTTACGGTTGATCCCCAGGTGGGCCATGACGTTGATCCAGCGGTCCCGGAACGTAACATCGCTGGTCGTCTGTTTGATCTTTTGTTTGATCTTCGCTGTTTCGTTCAATGGATCATGCCTCCGTGACGAGCGGCCAATACACCTCCCGGGTATAGCTGACGTAACTGTCGATGAACTTCCGCTTGGCCAGCTCTTCGTCCATGCCGACGTGGTCGCACCACTTCTCCTGGAACACCAGAAAGCTGATGATCGGCAGGAAGTTCATGAAGAAATCCGCGACCTGGATGTCGGCTGCCTTGTTCTTGATCGACTCGGAGGATGCCGCGCAGCACTCCTCGGTGCTTCTCTGGAACTTCCTGACGACGTCGAACAGCGGCACGTCGCAGCAATCCTTGATCGACTGCAGCAGGATGATCTTCAACATCCATTTCCTGGAGCCCATGAAGTCGATCATCTCCCGCATGCATGCCTCGACCGCGTCTATCGAGGCGGAGAGGGGATCGTCGGTGCTGATGCCGTGCTTTTCGGGCAACTGTCTGTTCAACTCCACCGCCGCGTCGATGAAGTCGTCGATCAACGTCTCGAGGATTTCGTCCTTGCTCTTGAAGTAGTGGTAGATGACCGATTTCGCGATCCCGGCCCGCTTCGCGATCTCTCCGATGCCGGCGCCGGAAAAATCCTTCTCGGCGAAGAGTCTCTCGGCCTCCGCGAGGACGCGTGCTCTTGTATCTGTTGAAGTGTCTGGAGCTGCGCTTGGTGTCATTGGACTCTTGTCAATTCTCTCTCGTCACTAGACCGAACGATCGGTCTAGTGCAGTATCGCGCGGACGGGGCGGGTTGTCAAGCCGGCAGTGGCGCACACAGCCAAAGCCGGGCGCACTTTTGCCATCACCTTTGTGGCTTGCAAATCCGTTGCGTTCGCCTTCGGGGTTCGGGTCCACTCGAGGCGATCATCGAGGATCCACCATCGAGGAGTCACAACCATGAGCGCACGAACACATATCGCCGTTGTCTTGTGTTTCACGACCGCCGTGCTTTGCGGCTGGGGCGCCCACACGCACGCGGGGACGGACCGGCTGCTGACCCCGATTCGCCAGGGCGGGTGCCCGATCGGATTGGAAACCGTGGCCACCGGTCTGACCGCCCCCGGTTGGGGAATCGCCGCGCCCGGCGACACGGGTCGGCTGTTCGTTGCCGATCTGGATGGCATTCTGTGGGCGATCGATCTCACCACCGGCGCCAAGACGGTTTTTCTCGACGTCAGCGCCCAACTCGTCACGCTCGGGGTCGCGGGTCCGGGAACGTTCGACGCGCGCGGCTTCCTGGGCGTCGCGTTCCACCCGGGCTACTTCAGTAACGGTCTGCTCTACACCTATACGTCGGAGCCCGTTTCGGGAACGGCCGACTTCTCCACCATGCCGTCCGGCATGACGGCCAACCACCACAGCGTGCTCACCGAGTGGCAGGTCCCCGCTCCGACCGATCTCACCTCGGTGGTCGATCCGACCACCGCTCGCACGCTGCTGAGGATCGACGAGCCGCAGTTCAATCACAACGGCGGCGCTCTCAATTCCGGACCCGACGGCATGCTGTACGTCTCGCTCGGGGACGGCGGCGCACGGGACGACGAGGGTGTTGGACACGGCAGCGGCAACGGACAGGATCCCGGCAACGTCCTGGGGTCGATCCTGCGCATCGATCCCTCGGGCTCGAGCTCGGCCAACGCGCAGTACGGGATCCCCGCAGACAATCCGTTCGTCGGCATGGCCGGGTTCGTGGAAGAGATCTTCGCCTATGGATTCCGCAACCCCCATCGGTTCTCTTTCGACCGGGCGCGCGGCGATCTGTACGTCGGTGATGTCGGCCAGGACGATGTCGAGGAGCTGGACGTCGTCGTGGCGGGCGGCAACTACGGCTGGAACGTCAAGGAGGGCTCTTTTTGCTTCAACGCGAACGGAGCCGATCCCGGCTACGCGTTCGAGCAGCTTCCGTGCCCCGGCGAGCTCGCCGGCCTGATCGATCCCATCGCCGAGTGCAACACGGCCGACGACCTGCTGAACAACGACGACACGCGAGCGATCGTCGGCGGTTTTGTCTACCGCGGAGTCGAGATACCGCATCTCGCGGGTCGTTACGTCTTCGGCGGTTACAGCCGCCACACCGACCCGGCAGCCTTCAACGACGGCAGCCTGTTCTTCCTCCACAAGAAGAACGTGGTGAAGAGGAACGGGATCAAGAAGAGCAAGGCCATGGAGTTCCGTTTCGAAGACCGCGACCGCCTGGGCCTGGCGGTGCTCGGTTTCGGCGAGGACGCCACCGGGGAGCTGTACGTTCTCGGCAACGAGACGGGTGTCCCCTTCGGGTCCACGGGTGTCGTCCTGAGGATCGCACCGGGCAGTTGTGAATGAGGGGGCCGGCTTCGTCGGTGCCGTGACGGCAGCAGCGGCGCTCGCGCTGGCGCTGTGCGTTGGGTGTCCGCCGGAGCGGGAAGGGGCAACCGCCGATGCACAGGGCGGTCCGGGGCTAGGGCCGCCGGGCCGCCCGGCCGGAACCCCATGGACACGGTTCGCCGGCCCGACCCAGGACTTCAGGGTGCCGGACCACGGCCTCGCGAACGAGTGGCCGCGCGGTGGGCCCCGCAGGGTGTGGAGCCGCGAGCTCGGTCCGGGCTACTCCGGAATCGTGGCCCAGGGGGATCGTCTGTACACGATCTACCGGGCCGACCCCGAGGAAGTGGTCGTCTGCCTCGATGCCCGGACCGGCGAGACCCTCTGGGAGCAGCGCTACCCTTCGCCTCTCGCCGAGGGACATGATCCGGACTACGGCGACGGCCCCAACAGCACACCGCTGCTGAGCGATGGCCGGCTCTACACGATCAGCATCGCCGGGTTGCTGCACTGTCTCGACGCCGATACCGGCGAAGTGCTCTGGATCGGCGATCTGTGGGCCGGGCTCGGCGGCACCTTTCTCGAGCTGGGTTACTCCTCGAGCCCCATCCCCTACCGCGACACGATCATCGCGCTCGTCGGAGGGAAAGACCGGGGCGCCGTGGCGTTCGACAAGACGGACGGCAGCGTCGTCTGGGAGGGGTTGAGCTTCGACAACAGCTACTCGACGCCGGCGATCATGAACATCCTCGGCGAGGACCACCTCGTCGCTTTCATGGCCACCGAGATCGTCGGCGCGGACCCGAGCACCGGCGAGCCGAGATGGCAGTACTCCATCCGGAACCATTACCCGCAGAACATCTGTCTGCCGCTACAGGTCGACGACGATGTGGTGTTCGTCTCGACACTGGAAGCGGGTTCCCGAGGCCTGAGAATCGTGAAGCGCGGCGACGCCTTCGACGTCGAGGAGGTGTGGTCCTCGCGGAGGCTGCAGTGCTTTTACGGTAGCTCGGTCGTGCTCGGCGACTACATCTACGGGCCGTCGGGTTACTCGGCGGCTCCCCTGTTGCTCGCCATCGACGCAAGAACCGGAGAGCCGGCCTGGCGCAAGCGGGGTTTCTCCCTCGCCAACGTCATCGGCGTCGGCGACCGGCTGTTGATCCTGGACGACGAAGGAACACTGGCGCTGGCCACGCCCGGCCCCGACGACCTCACGGTCCACGCCGAGGCCCGGGTGCTGTCGACGCCCGCCAGGACACCGCCGACGATCGTGGGCAACGTCGTCTACGCCCGCGACCACGAGTCGATCGTGGCGCTCGACCTCGGCCGTGGTGACGCTCAATGACGAAGGCGTGGCGCGCCGCTGCCTACTTCTTGGTGTAGGTGATCTCTATCATCTTCACCTCGTTGCCGTCGGGGCCCGGCCCGTGCATCTCGAAGACCTCGGTCGTCGGGCTTGTCCAGCGGCTGATCATTCGCATCGTCACCGGGTCCTTTGTGATCGGATCGCTATAGGTGCCGATGAACTTACAGGTCTGCTTGGCGTCGCACTCGCCCTCGCTCACCATCGCGCCGGTGGACGTGCTGTCGGCCCAGATCGACCAGTACTTGCCGGTAACGTTGTCGTAGCCCGTCATGCCCTGGCCGGTGTACGGCATGCCCATCATCGAGGAGGAGACCTCCTCGATCAGCACGCGACCGTCGAGCGCCATGGTGCGGGTCGCGGTGCCGGCATCCTCGGTCGGCGGCGCACCGCGCTCATGCCAGCCCTTGACGACGAGGTCGTAGTTGCCGACCGACGACGCCAGCGCCTCGTGCGGGGCGCCCGGCGTCCCGGCCTTCATGTAGGCTTCCATCTCGGCCATCTGTTCCGGGGTCATATCCGGGGGCTGTGCCGACGCGGGCGCGAGCGCAGCCGCGGCGAGCAGCACTACTGCGGTGACGGCCGTCGTCAAAACCCTTCCTGCCAACCTGTGTGCCATGGTTCCTCCTCCGATAAGTCGTGGTCGCGTTTCGAACTGCACCTGGAGACCGAATGGCGAAACAATAGCGAAAGCCTGTGGAGCAGTCAAGACTCTTTTTTTTGGGATCTCGCTACCGATCGGCGACGACGCACGCAACCTGGCGCCCGGCCTCGCCGTGGAGCACCCGCACGTTGTGAA
>CAYSHI010000349.1:0-13296 GCA_964430745.1 uncultured Acidobacteriota bacterium
CATCGAACGTCACTTCGCGACCGGAAGTCGACCCGAACACATGGCGCTGGAACGCAGGCACGTCGCCGAGCCGATCTCCGTCCGCGAGGCACAAGACCACATCCGCACCGCGGTTGGCCAGATGTCGCGCGCTGCAAATCGCCCCGCCGCCGTTCCCACCGCCGCCGGCAAGCACGACGATCCTTCGTTCGCCCCAGCCGGCGCCGAGCAACTCGAGGGCTGAAAGCGCGAGGTTGCGGCCCGCGTTTTCCATCATCTGATACAGGTTCGGCCCCATCTGCCGGATGGCAACGTTGTCCACCGCGCGCATCTGGTCCGTATCGATTGCCCGGACCCTCGTGCCCGAATCGGTGGAAAAAGCGTCAACCATCATCATCCCCTGCCCTTCGCCGCAAGACTCGGCGCCAAACGGGAGCGTACTCCGCCTCACACACGAGAAGGAACCGTCTGGAAAGGACCGACAAATCGGTCCGTGAACATACCAACGGAGGATACCCGTCATGTCGCAATTCGACGGCAACAGAGCAGGACTCACCGTGCTTCGCATCGTGCTCGGCAGCGCGTGCTCGCTTTCGCGCTCCGCTATCCAAAGTGCCCCCGGGGTGTATTACGATTCGAGCATGTCTTCCAACAGGTCATATCGTGAGCGAGCTCTGAAGATCCTGCCCTGGGTGTGTGCGCGCTGCGGCCGCGAGTTCACCGGCAAGAAGTTGCGCCAGCTCGACGTGCATCACAAGGATCACGACCACACCAACAACCCGCAGGACGGCAGCAACTGGGAGCTGCTCTGCATCTACTGCCACGATGATGAGCACTCACGCCACGAGACGGCCAAGGCGTACGGCAAGCCGACGACCGGCCGTCGAACCGAGGCGTCGACGTACAAGGCCTTCGCCGGCCTCGACAAGTTGCTGAAGCCGGACGACGACTGACCCTTGACGGCCACGCCCGCGTTGACGAACGTTGCAGCCATGAACAAGCACCTTCGGCGACGGTCGGCGGCTCTCTCGGCGATCGTGGTCCTGATGGCACTGTGCGGATGTGCCGGCACAGAGCCGGTGGGAGGCGCGGACGCGGCCGGGGGAGACGTGGACGCGGCGGTGCGAGACGTGGACGCGACCGTGCGAAACGTGGACGCGGCCGTGCGCGAAATGATGTCCGCGTTGGCGCGGGATCTCGCGGCCGACGGCCCGGCGGCGTGGCTGGGCTACTTCGCGGACGATCCCGAGTTTTTCATGGCATCCGACGGGGCCGCGGTTTTTCCTGACCTCGCGACCGCCCGAGCGTTCGTAACCGAATTCGATGCCACGGTGGCCTCGATGGAGCTGAACTGGGGCGAGCTGAGCGTCGACGTGATCAACGCCGACATCGCGCTCTTGTCGGCGCCATACGACGAGGTAATCGTCGATGCCGGCGGAAAACGTACCTCCTTCAACGGTTTCTTTACCGGTACCGCCATGCGCACCGAGGCCGGATGGCGGCTGAAGAGCCTGCACTGGTCCAGCCCGCGTGAAGACGATGCCGATTCCGCGCACACGTAACGAGCTGGTGGATCTCGTGTCCGCAGGCTGGAAAAAGCTGCGGGGCGAGCTCGAGCTTCTCGACGAGGACATCGGCGCCCTCGGCTGCGTCGACGACTGGAGCGTGAAAGACCTGCTGGCGGTGCGCGTGTGGTGGACCGAGCACCTCGTGGAGTGGATCGAGGCGGGTCGGCGCGGGGAGGTTCCCGTGACACCGGCTCCCGGCTATCGATGGAAGGAGACCCCCCGGCTCAACGCGGACGTGGTGGACGCGGCGCGCGACGACACACTCGCCGGCTTGGTCGACCGACTCGAACGCGGCTACGACCGCGTGATGGCGACGATCGACGAGCTCGACGATGCGGAATTGCTCGAGCCGAGGATCTTCGAATGGGCCGGCAGCTACCCGATCTCGCGCTGGATCTCGATCAACACCGCGCGGCAGTACACGACCGCGCGAACGTACATCCGCCGCGTACTCCGCGAGAGGGCCGCGTCGTAGTGGGCCCGAGCACCCCGGCGTTCACGGCCCGCGTCGCTGCTGTCCTCGCCATGCTGACCGTGGCGGCCGTGGCGGCCGTGGGCACCGTTCGCGCCGTGGACAGCGTGGTCGCCATGGGCGCTGTGGACGCCCTGGTCGCCATGAATACCGTGGTCGCTGTGGACACCATGGCCGCCGTGGACACGGGCTTCGCCGTCAGCGCCGTGGACTCGACGCCCCCCCCAATCCTCGCGGCGCGGTCTTTTCCACAACAGACCCTCTGGCATGACGCCACCGCGCTGCTCCCCACACGGATCCATTTCCCGGACGACTTCGACGCGACACGGCCCCACGCGCTGATCGTCGCCCTCCACGGCTACGGAAGCTCAGCCGAGGCGTTCGGCCGCGTCGCCGAAAAGCTGGTCGGCGACGGGTTCATCGTCGCCGTCCCGCAAGCCCCCTACGCCTTTCTCATCGATGGCCGGCTCGGGTTCGACTGGACGCTGTTTCATATCGGCGACGACACGCTCGCCGACCGCGCCGCTCTACCGCTGATTCGCGAGTACCTGCCCACGGTCGTCCGGGACATCAGCGCGCGGTACCCCATCGACGACGTTTACGTGCTGGGGTTCTCGCAGGGAGCCGTCATGGCGCTGGCGACGGCGATCGTGAACCACGATCTGTACGCCGGCGCGATCTCCTTCGGCCTTCCCGACTATCGTCCCGGCTGGCTTCCCGAGGGGGCGCTGGCCTCGGGACACGACGTCGAGATCCTGCTACTCCATGGACGACAGGACGACCGCGCGCCGTTTGCAGCGTCCGAGGCGGCCCGCGATCACCTCTCCGCCGCCGGCTACGACGTCACGCTGCGCGGCTTCAACGGGGGGCACACCGTACCGGACGTGCAGCTCGACTACGTTTCCCGTTGGATCCGAGCGCCGGAGAAACCGTCGAGGTAGAGCTGCGCCATGTGGTGCGAGAGCTGCCCGACGTCGACCGAATCGTCCAGCGATTGAAACCAGCGGTAGGTCCAGATGAGCATGCCGAACAGGCACAGTACGTCGACGTTGAGCTCGTCGTCGGTGCGCTTCGGGCGAAGCCCTTGCAGGATCTCTCTTGCCCGTTCCGTGTATGTGCGTCGCAGCTCTGCGACCTCTCGCCCGGCCTCTCCGGTGAGCGTGTCGAGCTCGTGCGCCATGACCCGCATCTCTTCGAGGTGGCGGACAAAGAAGGCCACGTGGTTGTACACGAAGATCTCGAACGCGGCTCGAGGATCGTCTACGCCGTCGAGACGCTCGTCGAGCGAGGCGAGCACACGCCCGAAATTGCCCGCCATGATCTCCCGCAGGATGCTCTCCTTGCTGTCGAAGTGGTGATAGATGCCCCCCAAGCTGGATCCGGACGCCTGCGCGATCTGCCGCATGGTCGTGGCGGCGAAGCCGTTCTCGCTGAAGGTTGCAGCGGCACCGGCGAGGATCGCCTCCACGCGGGGCGCCCTGGCGGCGACCACCTCTGAGCGCACCACTCGCTTCACGCCGCCCCGGACCTTTTTCGCGCACCCAATTTGACGTAGCGAAACGCTCCCCACAGGGCGGCGCCGAGCGCTCCCGCGTAGATCGACGCGGGATCGGTTCTCAGCTCGACGGGCACCTTCTGTCGCTCGATTTCTTCTCCGAGGGCCTGCACCAGGCCCTCATCGGACGCCAGCCCGCCGGTCATCAACAACACCCCGTCGATGCCGGCGGCGCGCAGCAGCTTGGCGTAACGCTCGGCCATCGACAGATGAATGCCCTTGAGGATGTTCGCGGTCTTGATACCGCGCGAGACCATGTTGATGACGTCGGTTTCCGACAGCACCGCACAGATGCTCGAAGGTCTTTCCGGAGCGTCCGCCTTCTTCGATAGCTCTCCGACCTCGCTGAGGCCGACCCCGAGGTAGCGCGAGATGTTTTCGAGGAATTGCCCGGACCCCGAGGCGCATTGGCTCGTCATCTGGTAACCGAGCACCCGGGAACGGTCGTCCATGAGGATGGCACGGGCGTGCAGCGCACCGACGTCGAGCGCGCCCGTGGCGGCAGGTTCGAAATGCAGGGCGCCGCGTGCGTGCGTCGTCATGCCGTAGAAATGGCCGGTGCGAAAGCTGACGGAGTCGGCGTCCCCTGTGGTGGCAACGTAACCGATGTCGGCGTGGCTCAGGCCGGCCTCGTCGAGCAACGTCTGGTAGCCGTCCTCGACGACGCGGTTGGGATCACGGCGCCGGATGCGATCGCCGCGCATGCCCAGTACCTCGATGCCTGGCGGCCGCACACCGCCACCGAGCACGCGCGGATCGACGCTGTCCTGCCGCACGCGCACGGCGGCGAACTTGATACTCGCAGAGCCCATGTCGATACCCGTGGAGACGATCATCTCGCGGCTCCCTCCCCCGCCTCGCTGCGCTCCAGGGCTCTCAGGGCGAACAGCGCCGCCCCCAACGACCCGGTAAAGATCGAGTTCGGCGAGATGTTGATGGTGCGCTGGCCGTAGTTTTCAGCCACCAGCTCGTGGAGCGCGCTCGTGGCAGCCTCGTTTCGCGCCACGCCGCCCGTGAAGGTGAACTCGTCGTCGATGCCGCCCGAGCGGGCGAGCAAGGACATGGCCCTCAGCATGACGGCGCGATGGAGGCCGGCGAGGATGTCTTCGCGGCGCTGGCCGAGGCTGAGGCGGTCTCGCAGCTCGGCGCCGGCGAACACCGTGCAGGTGCTGTTGATTTTGACGTGACGCTCGGCCTTCATCGCCAGGGGCCCGAGCTCGTGCACGCCCATGTTCATCTCGTCGGCGATGTAACCGAGATAGCGGCCGCAGCCGGCGGCACAACGGTCGTTCATCTGGAACTTCGTGACGATGCCGTTGTCGTCGACCTGAATGGCTTTGGTGTCCTGCCCGCCGATGTCGAGCACCGTGGCGGTGCCCGGAAACATGGCGTGTGCACCCAGCCCGTGGCAGAGGATTTCGCTGCGAATCTGATCCTTGGGAAACGGCAACCGCGCGCGACCGTACCCGGTGCCCACGATGACGCGCTCGTTGAGCTCCGTCGCCAGCGCCTCGCGCAGCACCTCTTCAAGTAGAGCCTGCTTATCCTCGGGAAGCTGCAGCGTTGTGTGAACGTCGTCGATGACGCCGGCGACATGCTCGTCGAACGACAAGTCGACCATCTCGTTCTCGACGATGAGAATCGCCTTGTCGAAGATGCCGATGAGCTCCTCGTAGGGCAGCAGCTTCGGATCCTGTCGCGCCTCGGCGTGGCGCATGTACGAGCTCGAAGCGAGGTCACGAAAGAAGTCCGATCGTTTCTCGGCTCCGGGATAAAACAACGCTCCCGCCTCCTCTTCCATGACTTCGAGGATCTCGCCGACGGCGCCTTCGAGCGAGCGGCGCCAGTCGTCGTGCCGGTGGTTGGCGACCTCATCGAGAAGCGCCTCGCGCAGGCTGCGCAGCATGGTGCGGTGCTGGGCCTCGCGAAACGACATGTCGATGATCTCGAGCACCCCTGCGGCGCGCTCGGGGAATCGAGCGTCGAGAGCGCGGCGAACGATCTGCACACGGGCGTCGACCAACGCTTCGGTGCGCGCCACCGCGGACGCAACATCGTAGTTGGAGCGAGAGTTGGTGATGCCGCGCCCCAGTGTTTCGCCCTGGGCATCGAGGATCACCGCCTTGGTGGTCGTGGAGCCGAGATCCACGCCGACAACGCAATCCAGAGAGCTCATGACGCCGCCTTGCGGACCGCCGAGCGTTTCTGGTCGACCATCTGGAAGTACGATTCGATGCGCGTCTTCAGGTTGGCGGCCGAGAAGTAGCGCGGATCGACAAGATCGGACTCGATGAAACCGCCGGGCACACCGGTGCGATCCTCCACCTGGCGCAAGATCACGAGCTGACCCGCGGAAAACGAGTTGCAGGACTTCACCGAGTTGATGAGAAATCCGTCAGCCTTGTAGTCGCGCACGTACTGGGCGATGAGATCGATACGCGACGGCAGATTCAAATTGGTGTAGCAACCGAGGCAGTACTTGGCGAGCGTTGGCAGGGGCTCGGCGGGGTCGTGACGAAACCCCATGTCGTAGGTGCCGCCGACCTTGGTGTAGGTGCTGGCCACGCATACCGCGCCTTCGTCGTAGAACATCTTCCAGAAGTCGCGGAAATGGGTCCAGTTGGGCGGACCCTCGACGACGAGGCGGTAGCGCTCTTCTTCGAGCGTGCCCTCGGGAGTCATCGGCCCGAGCCCGGCGGCGACGCGTGCGTCGATCTCCTCGCGCAACAGGCGATAGTACTCGACCCCTTCTTCGGTGCCGCGGAAGGCGGAAAAGATGGGGCCGATGTAGAACACGCCGCCGAAATACCCGTCGATCGGGCTCGGCGTGTGCTTGGCGGACTGCAGCACGTGAACGAGGTCGTCCTCCGCAATCGACGAGAGCCCGAGGCGGCGGGCCACCTCGGCTTCGTCGTACCGTTTGCCGCTGACCTGCTCGAGCGCCGGGATCACCTTGTCCTTCAGTTGCGCGACGATGTAGTCGACCATCTCCGGTGTGTAATGACCGTCGGCCTGGTACGGCACGTGCAACATCACCACCGGGCAGTCGTACTCCTGCTGCAGCAACTCGAACCACTTCATGAAGGTGAAGCAACCGGTGTAGGAGAGCAGCAACAGATCGGGCGGCGGCAAGGTCTCGCCGGTCGGGCCGATGTTCCCTTTCTTCAACATGCCGATGTCGCACTTCACGTAGGTGCACACGTCCTCGGAATGGCCGTACTTCTCCGCCTCGCGCACGTAGTCGCCCGATCGCTTGCGCATCGCCGACTGCAGGGCGTTGATCTCCGGCAGCATCGGCAGCAGGTCGAACGAGCGAATGAGCTCGGTGAGATTGCCGGGAACGTAGGTGTACACCACCTTTCTGCCGTCGGCTGGGGCGTTGGCGAGGGCCGTATAGTGTGCGCCGATCATCTCCTTTTGTTTGGCCTGGCTCGAATCGCGTTGCGCGCCGGCAGCGCCGTCGCCGGTCGGGGGTCGATGCTCAGCGGCTTCGCTCATGCCTCGCTCCAAAGCTTCAAGGAATCCGCGAACGTGCCTGCCTGCTCGCGGATGGTCTGGAACTGCCCGGTGTTCTCCGAATACTTCATGCTGATGTACGAGATGCCCTGCTCGTCGAGCGCTCGCGCCAGCATCGGCCGATCGAGCAACGCCGGGTCGCAGAAGCTCGGGGCGCAGAAGATGACCCCGGCCGCCCCGCGCCGCCGCACGGTCTCGGCCAATGCGGCGCCCTTCTGCTCGTCGTCGATGTAAACGAAGCTGGCAGCCACCCGATCCTGCAGGAAGCTGTTCACCAGGGCGTCGACAGGATCGGCACTGTCCCGGGCGTGGCGTGCCGCGGGGGCGGCGGCAAAACGCGGCCCGAGCAGCAAGTCGTCGTCGACGATGTAGCACCCGGCCCGTTCCAGCGTGCGAATGAGTCCCAGCGGCGGCTGCTCGCAGAAGGCGCCGGCCAGCACCACCATCGCCTGATCCTGCAACGGGCGTTCGGCAGCCTCCGCCGCGGCGAGATAGCGGCGCAGCAGGGCGTTGTGTTCCTCGACCCGCATCACCAACCCGGCGCGCTGCATCAGGTAGGCCTCCGCCGTCGGCGCCTTCCACGGCTGTGCGGAGCGGAAGTCGTACAGCTCTCGAAGCAGCGCGCGGTTCTCGTCGTGCAGCTCGATCGCGGCCCAGATGTCTTCGTCGCTGATCGACCGGTTGCTGAGCTGTTCGAGGTCACGACGGATCCCCGTCAGCTCCTGGTGATACCACCGACCGCCGATGTCGGGGGAAAAGTCCTGCGGCACGTCGAAGTATTTGACGTACTTGTCGGGAAACTGGAGCTGCCAGATTCCGGAGAGGTTGCGGATGACGTCGCAGGTGGAGGGAAAGACGAAGCCGTCGCAAAAATCCAGCGCCCCGGCGACACCGAGCTCCACGACACTGCGCGGCAAATGGCAGATATACGACTGGAAGTATGCGTCGCCACGAATGATCTCGACCTGATCGCCACCGCCGATGACGCCCAGCGGCAACGCCCCGGCCGCGGTGATCAGCTCGAGCGGGGCCACCACCGGGAGATACCCGACAACCGTTCGTCCTTCGTCGGCATCTTTCCAGCGGCGCGGCGCCTCGAAGCTCATGTCATGGCAAAGGGCGTCGACGTCCGCGACGAGATCATCGATGGCGATTCCCGGCCGCGCGGCGTCGCCGATTCCACCGGCCCCGACCATCAGCTCCCCTCCCAAACAGGTTCGCGCTTGTCGAGAAACGCGCGGATCCCTTCGACGCCATCGTGTGTGGGAAGCAGATCCTCGACGTAGCGGCGCTCGACTTCGGCGAGCTCCGCGGCGATGCGCTCGGGATCACGTGTCCGGCTCGCGGAACGATAGGCGGCGGTGGCCTGGCGCAACGAAGCGGCGGAGCGCGGCGCGAAGCTCGACGCGACAAGCTCGTCGACCGCCGCATCGAGCTCGCCGTCCGGCACGATACGGTTGATGAGTCCCCATCGCAGCGCCTCCGAGGCGCTCAGGTTGCGCCCCGTGAGCAAGACCTCGGCGGCAACGCACCGCGGCACACTCGACTGCAGCAACACCGTCGCCGCCGGCGCGAAGACACCCAGCCTGATCTCGGGCGCGGCGAGCACCGCGCCTTCTTCGACCAGGAGCATGTCGCAGGCGAGCGCCACCTCGAGACCGCCTCCGAGGCACTGGCCGCGCACTGCCGCGAGCGTCGGATAGGGGTGGCCGTAGAGCGCGGCCACAACGCCGCTCATCTGAGCCAACATGTCGGGCGCGCTCTCGGGCAGGTGCTCCTCGACACTGGCGCCGAAGGAAAAATGCTTGCTGTTGCTCGTGAGCACGAGCAGCTTGGCGTCTTGATCCTCGGCGAGCTCGGCCAGCGCGGCGCGAAGCGCGCGGCACAGCTCGATATCAAGGACGTTTCCCGGCGGGCTGTCGAGCCTGACGAACACCGCTCCCGCCGCCGCGCGGTCGACGGCGATGCCGCCGCCGCTCACTTTGCACCCTCGACTTCGGCGCTTGGGTATTGGGGTGAGATCTCCCGGATGAGCTCGTCGGTCCATTCCGCGCCCTCGGCGAGACGCTGCCGCAGCAAGATGAAATCGACCTCCCGTCCGGTCTCGCGCGTGCCCTCGTGGAAGGCGCGAAACCCGGCCTTGGCCTCGGTCAGCATGTTCAGCGCCAGCCAGGCGCGATTCGACTCGTGGTTACGGTCCCAGTGCTCGAGCTTCCTCTTGCGCAGCGACTCGATCGTCTTGATGGTGCAGTCCGGCATCAGGTACAGCATCCGCGTCACGAGCTCGTCGACGCCTGCATCCAGCCGGCAGAAATCGATCTCACCGCTCTTCAGGAGCGCGCGAGCCTCGGTTCGCGCGTCGCCGGTCTTGTCGGCCCCGTAAACGAGGTTTCCGGCGTCGTCGATCCACCGGTCCGTCACCACCATCGGATTGGCGATGAGCTCGCCGTCGACGCGCAACACAGGGTAAACGCGGTTGATGAGGCCGAGCCGCAGCGCAATGTGCGCGCTCCAGCTCTCGCACAGCACACAGCTCTCCATCGCGTGCGCGAAGCCCACGTAGAGGTCGAGAAAATCGGTCGAACCGCCGTCGGGCGCGGAGCCGTGCTTGGGGCCGGCCTGCCCGAAACGCGCCAGGTCGGAAGCGACGGTGAAGTCGCAGGCCATGCCGATTTCCTGACCGCCGGCGATACGCAGCCCGTTGACCCGATTGATGACGGGCTTGTCGCACGTGAGGATGCCGCTGACCATGTCGTTGAACAGCCGCATGTACTGTCGATACTCCTGCGGCTGCCCGGAGTAGACCTCGGCGTATTCGGCGGTGTTGCCGCCGGTGCAAAACGAGCGATCGCCCGTGGCCGTAAAGACAACGGCCACAGCGGCACGGTCCACCGAGGCGCGGCGGAAGGCCAGAATTACCTCCTTCACGGCGTCCGTGGTGTAGGAGTTCAGCTGCTGTGGGTTGTCGAGCATGATCCACACGGCATGTAATCCGTCGACCTCTCCGCCTTGCTTGTCCTTGACCGGGCGGTGCTCGTAGAGGATGTGCTCGAATTCGTAGTCGCTGACGAGCTCGTGGTTTTTCATTGGCTCTCTCTTGGAATCAGGGCCGGCGAGGCGGTCCGAAACGGCTATCTCTCATGGGATCAAGATCACGCGACCGGCCTCCTTCGCCTCGTCGGCGATGGCAAAGGCGTCGGCAATCTCGCTCAGCGGCATCTTGGAAATGAACGGCAGCAGGTCGATGCGACCCGAGGCCACCAGTTCCACGGCCTCCGGGTAGAGCTCCGGCGGACACCCCCAGCTGCCGAAAGCAGTGGCATCGAACGCCATAAGGTTGGACAAACGCACGTTGACCCGCTTCGGCGTGAAGCCGACAACCGCGAGCGTGGCCGCGGGAACCATCAAGCCAAAGGCCGTCTCCTGTCCGGCCGGCGTCCCCGAGCACTCGAAGATCTTCCACGAGTGACGCTCGAAGCCGAGATCTGAAGCGTGTCCGCGGGCGGCATCACGTACCTGTTTGAACTCCAGGCCGGTGACATTCAGCACCGCGGCCGCGCCGTGATCGAGCAACGGCTGGAGGCGGTCGTCGTTGACGTCGATTCCCAACACCTTGGCGCCACGCGCGGCAGCGATCTGCACCGCGTATGTGCCGACGCCGCCGGTGCCGTTGACGATGACGAAATCCCCCTCGCCGACCCCGGCACGATGGATCGCCTGCAAGGGTGTCGTCACCGCGTCGGCGATCACAGAGAAATCGGCAAGCTCGTAGCCCTCGGGGATCGAGGTGATCTCGGTGAGGCCGGTGGCCGGCGCCACCACGTAATCGGCGAACCCGCCGTCGGAATCGTTGCCCGGCATGTTCTGGCGTCGACAGACGTTGCCGCGCCCGGCGCGGCAGAAGTCGCAGTCCCCGCAAGGGATCACAGCGGCTACGAGAACGTCCTTCCCCACCCAATCGCGGCAGTCCGCGCCTGCATCGACCACGTTCCCGGAGATCTCGTGCCCGAGAACGATCGGCAGCGGCGCGCGCGTCGGCACGTGCCCGTGGAAAAACCCCAGGTCGGTGTGACAAACCCCACAGCCGGCGACGCGAACGACAACCTCGCCGGCGGCGGGTGGGCTGAGGGGAGCTTCGCCCCAGACGAGCGGCTCCCCGGGCGCGACCAGCGTCCACGCGTGACGAGTCGTCACAATCACCTCCGCATACGCAATGAAATCGGCGATCGTTCGGCGACCGAACGATCGTTCGGTTTTTCAAAGATAAAAGGGTCTGGCTATCTTGTCAACGGAATCCACGGCAACATCCGATAAAGTTCCCGCGACGCCGGGCGCGCCCCGGGGCACGGTGTCTGCACTGGGCTTCGGGCTCGGACGCCCGACGTTCTGAACAACCGCAACAACGGCTGAAGGAGGCTCGATGCGCCGTCCGTCCTTGGTGCTGACCGTAACGTTGGCGATCGTGGTGACGTTCATCGGCTGCTCGCCGCAGGCCGAGCCGGAACAGCCGCCCGCGGCCGCTCCGGTAGCAGAGCCGAGCCTTCCTCCGCGAGGCGAGCTCCAGGCCGTCTCCCTGCTCGGCGAGGATCTGTACGCACAGGTCGATACCGAAGGCAGCATCGCAAAAGCCGACGCGGCAATGGCGGCGGCCCCCGACGACATCGAGCTTCTGATCGCGGCGGCCCGTGTGCGCCGCAACTTCTGGCAATACCGCGATGCCATCGATCTGTACTCACGCGTCATCGAGGCGGCGCCGCGTGAGTGGCGGCCCTATCGATACCGTGGACACCGCTACATTTCGGTACGTGAATTCGAGCTCGCCGTCGTCGACCTGGAAGAGGCACGCGAGCTCGCACCCTACAACTGGGACGTCAGCTACCATCTCGGGCTCGCGTATTTCGTCAGCGGCCGCTTCGACGAGGCGGCCGACGAATACCTGCGTTGCCTCGACCTCGCCGACGATGCCCGCGCGCGCTCGGCACAGGGAGACGATTTTCGGAGCTGCTCCCAGAATAACGACGATCCCGAGTCGATGGTGGCGATGACCGAGTGGGCCGTGCGGGCGCTGATGCGGTCCGGGCGCGACGAAGAAGCCAATCTGCTGCTCGAAGGGATCGCCGCCGACCTGCTCATCGAGACCAATATCGCCTACTACCACGACTTGTTGTTCTACAAGGGGCTCAAGACCGCCGACGAGCTCCTGGTGCTCGACGACGATTCTCCCTATCGGCTCGAAACCGTCGGCTTCGGCGTCGCTCACTGGATGTTGATCAACGGCGAGACGGAGCGCGCGGTCGAGGTCTTGCGCGAGATCGCCGCGCACCCATGGTGGCCGGGCTTCGGCCGCATCGCCGCCGAAGCCGAGCTCGCCCGCATCAGAGACGGATCGTGACGAGGCCCGGGCGGCTTGTGACGGCGCCGGGTCAAAAATGACAGGATCGAGTCGGATCCTTCCCCCGGCCCGAATCGACGAAACAGGAGGCTGACCCGTGCTCGACCCATCCCTCGCCCTCTCGGGCGGTCTTTTCCATTTCAGGGTCGTCGTCGGCGTGCGACTCACCGAACCGGTCATCGTCGAGGAGGATGACGAGGAGGGCGAGGAAGAAATGGTCGGTTACTACCGCACCTTCGGCGTCACCGCCGCCTCCGCTTCCGCCGCCGTATCGCTTGTCGAGGCGCTCTACGCCGAGCGGGCCGACGACGACACCGCCGGTAGCGTGCTGGAGCTGGACCTCGCCGTTCTCGACACTGCGGCAATGGATCTGCCGACATCGATCGATGAGATCGATACAGAAGGAATCCACTTCGAGTCGGGGCGCGCGTTCTTCTCGGCGGACGAGGACGCTGACGTGCTGCTCGAATGAACGTGATCTCTTTGACGCGGGATTCGCGGGCTCGAGGTGTTAGACGGGAACGTAGTAGCTAGGCGGGAGCGCGTAGGGCAGCGATACCCTTTCGCGTGAGGTGCGCGGGGAAAGGGAGCGGCTTCGCCGGATTCTCATGGCGCGCAGTACACGCGACAAGGGCATCGCTGTCCTACGCGCTCCCTCTGCATCGGTCCCATCAAGACGAGGCTCCGTGCCCAAACGCACCCGCCCGACGATCCTGATGCCCTGAGATGGACGTGCCACCCACCGCCGTCCGCCGGAGGTATCGGCGGGCAGCATAGGCGGCCGAGCGCGAGTGCCTGGCGCCAGGCAGCTACT
>CAYSHI010000350.1:0-10887 GCA_964430745.1 uncultured Acidobacteriota bacterium
GTGCTCGGCTTCGACGCGCATCGATCGAGCGGCGCCGAGCGCACCGTGATCGGGGCGGTCGGCGGCAACGTCGAAGCCGTCGATCCGCGAGAGCTCGAGATTCTCGAGGGCGTCAAAGAGGTGTTCCGCATCAGCAAGCCCTACAAGCTCGTGTCGCGCTCGTTCCGGACCGAGAATACGGTCATCCCGGTGGGCGGCGTGCAGATCGGCGCCGAGCCCGTGGTGGTGATGGCCGGGCCCTGTTCGATCGAGAGCGAGGAGCAGATCCACAAGGTGGCGGAGATCGTCGCCAATGCGGGCGCCCGCGTGCTGCGCGGCGGCGCCTTCAAGCCCCGCACCTCGCCCTATTCCTTTCAGGGGTTGGGCGCCGAAGGATTGCGCTATCAGCGCGAGGCCGCCGATGCCTACGGTCTCGGAACCGTGTCCGAAGTCATGGACGCCTCACAGGTCGAGCTGATGAGCGAGTACGTCGACATCTTCCAGGTCGGCGCCCGCAACATGCAGAACTTCGCCCTGCTCAAGGCGCTGGGGCGCACCGACAAGCCTGTGCTGCTCAAGCGCGGGCTTGCCGCGACCATCGAGGACCTGCTGATGTCGGCGGAGTACATCCTCGCCGGCGGAAACCACGAGGTGATCCTCTGCGAGCGCGGCATCCGGACCTTCGAGACGGCCCTTCGCAACACCTTCGACATTTCCGCGGTCCCGGTGGTGCAGCAGGCGACACACCTGCCGATCATCGCCGACCCGTCGCATGCCACCGGGTTCCGCGACAAGGTAGCGTCGATGGCCCGCGCGGCCGTGGCCGCCGGGGCCGACGGCCTCATGGTGGAGGTGCATCACGAACCCGAGAAAGCCATGTCGGACGGCCCGCAGTCGCTGTTTCCGGATCAGTTCGAGGAGCTCATGAAGCAGCTACAGCAGATCGCCGCCGCCATCGGCCGTAGCATTGCCTGAGGACGGCGATCGCGGCGTTGCGCTTGCGCGTTCGACTCCCGCGTACGGGTAGCGTTGCCTGAGGACGGCGATCGCGGCGTTGCGCTTGCTCGTTCGACTCCCGCGTACGGGTTGTACGCGTCCGTCTCTCTGCGCTGCGCGCGCCTTGCGCTCGTCGCCCTCCGGCAACGCTACGGCGTCGAGGTGATCGGGGCGGGCGGCGGCGCTGATGCTTGACCGGCGGGGTGGGCGTGGTTAGCCTCGCTCAGACGTTTGTTTCCCTATCTTCTCCCACCGCCGAGGGCGCCCATGCTTGCCGTTGAACGACAACCGGTCGCCGGGCGATCGGTCGCCGCCGCAGCCGTCGCGAACGCGGCGGTGGTGGTTGCTTTTGCCACCGCGATCTTCATCTCCGGGCAGATCTACATTCCGCTGCCGTTCACGCCGGTGCCGATCACCCTGCAGACGTTCGCCCTGTACCTCGGCGCGGCCTGGCTCGGCGCCGGCCGGGGGATCGCCGGCCCGCTGCTCTTTGCCTCCGTGGCGGCCGCGGGTTTGCCGGTACGGTCCGGCTTCGAGGCCGGGCTGACGGGCGCTACCGCCGGCTACATCCTGGGTTGGATGCTGGCGGCGTTTCTCATCGGTCGCGTGCTCGGCGGTAAGGACGTTTCGATGGGCCGCGCCGTCGCGGTGATGGCGAGCGGCTCGGCATTGGTCTACACGTGCGGCCTGTTGCACCTCACGTTGCTTCTCGACATTCCCTTTCAGCAAGCTCTGTGGATGGGCTTCTTGCCCTTCCTGCCGGGCGACGCCCTCAAGATTGCGGCTGCCGCGGCCATTTACCGCAGCCGCCCGAACCTTCTGAGCTAGCCGTGAAACTGCACGAATATCAATCGAAGGCGCTGATGCGCCAGTATGGCATTCCCGTGCCCGAGAGCCAGGTCGCCGACAGTCCCGAGGCGGCCGAGGCCGCGGCGGCGGGCCTCGCAGAGAAGGGCTATACGCGCTTCGCCGTCAAGGCGCAGGTGCACGCCGGCGGACGCGGAAAAGGGGGTGGCATCAAGCTCGCCGACAGCCCCGCGGAGGCGGGGGAGCTGGCGGGTCGGATGATCGGCTCCCAGCTCGTCACGCCGCAGACCGGCGCCGAGGGTGTGAGGGTCGGCAAGGTCTTGATCGAAGGCGGCGCCGACATTGCCAACGAGCTCTACCTGGCGATCACCCTCGATCGCTCGAAGCGGTGTCCCGTGATCATCGCCTCGTCGGAAGGCGGTATGGACATCGAAGAGGTCGCCGCAAACCAGCCCGACAAGATCTTCAACGAGTGGATCGCCCCCGGCTGGGGGCTGCAGTCGTTCGAGGCGGCGGGCGTTGCCTACGCGCTCGGGCTCACGGGCAAGGCGCATCGCGCCGGCACGGCGGTGATCAAGAAGCTCGCCGACATGTTCGTCGACCTGAGCGCGTCGCTGACCGAGATCAACCCTCTGATCGTCACCGCCGACGACCAGGTGATGGCGCTCGACGCCAAGATCAACATCGACGACAACGTGCTGTTCCGACGCCCCGACATCGAGGCTCTGCGCGACGACAGCGCGGAGGACGAGCTGGAAGTCGCCGCCGCCGAGCACGATCTGACATACATCTCCCTCGACGGGACGGTTGGTTGCATGGTCAACGGTGCCGGTCTGGCGATGTCGACGATGGACGAGATCTTGCTGGCGGGCGGAACCCCGGCCAACTTCCTCGACGTCGGCGGAGGCGCCTCGGTCGAACGCGTCGCCGCCGCCTTCAAGATCCTCATGAAGGCGCCGAAGCTCAACAGTGTCCTGATCAACATCTTCGGGGGCATCGTGCGCTGCGACCGCGTCGCTAAGGGCATCATCGAGGCGCTTCACACGGTCGATGTCGACGTGCCGGTGACCGTGCGCCTCCAGGGCACCAACGCCGAGGAAGGGCGCCGCTTGCTGCAGGACTCGGAGCTCGAGTTCATTGTTGCGGAGACCCTCGACGAGGCCGCCCGTAAGGCCGTGGAGGCAGGCAAATGAGCATCCTGGTCGATACCGACAGCCGCGTCCTGGTACAGGGAATCACCGGTAGCGAAGGATCGTTCCACGCGCGCCAATGCATCGAGTACGGCACCAACGTCGTCGCCGGTGTGACCCCCGGCAAGGGCGGTCAGATGTTCGACGACGCCGTGCCGGTGTTCAACACCGTCGAAGAGGGTCGCGCCGCAACCGATGCCGACGTGTCGTTGATCTTCGTTCCGCCGGCCTTCGCCGCCGATGCTGTCAAGGAAGCAGCGTCCGCAGGCATGAGGCTGGCCATTTGCATCACCGAGGGCATCCCGGCGCTCGATGTCGTCGATGCCGTCGCCTACGCACGGGATCGTGGGACACGCGTCGTCGGGCCGAATTGCCCGGGCGTGATCTCCCCCGGCAAGTGCAAGGTCGGCATCATGCCGGGCTTCGTACACCAGGAGGGATGCGTGGGAGTGATCTCCCGCAGCGGCACGCTGACCTACGAGGCGGTCGACCAGCTCACCCGCGTGGGCCTGGGGCAGACGACCTCGATCGGTATCGGCGGCGACCCGGTCATCGGCACGACGTTCCGTGACTGCCTCGAGATGTTCGCCGAGGACGAGCTGACCAAGGGTGTCGTGCTCATCGGCGAGATCGGCGGCACGTCCGAAGAAGAGGCCTCCGCGTATATCGCCGACGACTACCCGTTGCCGGTGGTGGCGTTCATCGCGGGGCGCACGGCGCCGCCGGGCAAGCGCATGGGACACGCGGGCGCCATCATCGCGGGCGGCAAGGGTACTGCCGACGAGAAGATGAAGGTGCTGACCGAGGCCGGGGCCACGGTCGTCGACAGCCCGTCGGTGATCGGTGTCACGATGGCCGAGATCCTGGGTACGGAGTGAGCCGGGCGTCGGACGACCGCCGCTCATCCCTTCACTTCGATACCCGCGCCGCGCGCGCCGGCAAAGGCGCTCGTCCGTCGCCCGGCGTGCCCACGGCGACGCCGATCGTGGCCAGCTCGGGTTTCGAGCAGGCTGACGCCGACGCCATCGACGAGGTTTTCGAGGGTGCGGCGGGCTACGTCTACGGGCGTTACCACAACCCCACGGTGGAGGCGCTGGAGAGCGCCGTCGCCGACCTCGAGGGAGCCGAGGCGTCGCTCGCGTACGGCTCCGGCATGGCCGCAATCGCGGGGGCGTTCGCGGCGCTGGGCCTCGAGTCCGGGGCCAAGGTTCTTACCGCCCGCGACCTGTACGGCAGCACGATCACCTGGCTCGAAAGCGAGGCGGAGCGATGCGGTTGGTCGATCGAGTACGTCGACCTCGCCGACGTCGCGATTGCCACGCGCACTTCGGGCGCGGGCAGCACGGGCGGCGTGGGCGCCGTGTATTGCGAGACTTTGTCCAATCCGCTGGTTCGCGTCGCCGATGTCGCCGCGGCGGGCGAGGCCTGCCGTGACGCGGGAGTGCCGCTGATCGTCGATGCGACGTTCACGCCGCCGTCACTGATTCGCACGCTCGATCACGGCGCCTCACTGGCCGTTCACTCGGCTACGAAGTATCTCGGCGGGCACGGAGATGCGGTCGCCGGCGTGCTCTCCGGCTCGGCCGATCTCATCGGCGCCGCTCGGGCACGGCGCACGCTCGACGGCACCATCGCCGACCCGTTCACGGCGTGGTTGGTGCTGCGCGGGATCAAGACCTTATCGTTGCGCACGGAGCGCCAGTGCGCCAACGCGGCCCGCATCGCCGAGCACCTTCAATCGCATTCCGGCGTGCGCGCCGTTCACTACCCGGGCGTCGGGGAGCGCGACAACGAGGATGAGAGGTCGGTGCTCGAGAAGCTCTATCCGCACGGCTGCTATGGAGCGATGCTCGCGTTCGAGCTCGCGGGGACGTTTCGGTCCGAGAGACCCCAGGAGTCGGGGAAGTCCCACGAACCGGAGCAGTCCCGCGAATCGGCGAAGTCCCCGGAGCCCGAAGAGTCCGAGAGAAAGGCGGAGCGTCGTGTGCGTCGCTTCGTCGATTCCCTTCGCCTCTGGGGAAAGGCCACGACTCTCGGCGACCTCGAGAGCCTGGTGCTCATACCGACCATGACGTCACACCGCAGGCTCTCGGCGGAGCGCCGCGAGGCCATGGGGATTGTTACCGGAATGGCGCGGCTCTCGGTCGGCATCGAGAACGTCGACGACCTCATCGAGGACCTCGATCAGGGGCTTGCCGTTTGCGCTGACACCATCTGATCAGGACCGCTTGCGCCATCGGTGCCGCTTTCCCGATCGGCGAGGCCCTCGTCATCGTCGCCGCCTACCTGCTGGCGCATGACTTCCGCGAACGCCGCAATCACCTCGGGGTCGAACTCCGTGCCGTCGCCGGCGGTGATGATGCGAATGACCTCGCTCACTTCCATCCCGGGTCGGTACGGGCGATCGGAGATCAGGGCATCGTAGACGTCGGCGACCGCGCAAACGCGGGCGTGCAGTTCAATCTGTCGACCGGAGAGGCCGTCGGGATAGCCGGACCCGTCCCAGCGCTCGTGGTGCTGCCGAACGATCGGCAGCACATCCGCGTAGGCGGCGATCGGCTGCAGGATGTTGGCGCCGATCTCGGGGTGTCTCTTCATGACCGCGTATTCCTCCTCGGTCAGCCGGCCTGGCTTGTCGAGGATCGCGGCGGGTACGCCGATCTTGCCGATGTCGTGCAGAAGGCCTCCGCGTTGAAGGACCTCGAGCTCTTCCTTGGGGAGCTGCATAGCCTCCCCGATCTTCACGCCCATGGCGGTGACACGCTCGGAGTGACCCGCCGTCCACGGGGATTTCGCGTCGACCGTGCGCGCCAGCGCCGTCAGCGCTCCCCAGTTCAGGGCGTCGAGGTCCTCCACGAGATGGGCGTTGGCCAGCGCCACGGCCACCTGATCGGCGAGCTGGCGGGCCTGCATCAGGTCATCCTCGTCGTAGGAGACGCGATCGGTAAAACCCAGCGAGATCGCCCCGGATGGTTCGTCGTGGATGAACATCGGCAGCACGACAAAGCGTCCGCACCCGCTGCGCGCCAGCGGGCCCACGTACGCCGGGGCTCCTTCGTCGGCTTCGAGCTCCAGGATCTCGGGGCTGTCCTCGAAGCGACGGAGATCGCGCGGCTCGAAGAAGGTCGTCTCGACCCACGGGCGATGGCCGTCCCCGCTTCGCAAGGTGTAGGTGCGCGGCACCCGCTGCTGGTCGGGAGAGACCAGCGTGATGCTGACCGCGTGACAGGGGATGAGGTCGGAGGTGTGTTCCAGAGCCGTTCGCACGATCTTGCCGATATCAAGGCTGGAGAGCACGGTGCGGTCGATCTCGGCGATCGTCGAGAGCGCGCTGAACTGTTTGCCCAGGCGCTCCGCCATGTCGTTGAACGAGTCCGCCAGTTCCTCGAACTCGTCGCCGCTTTGTACATCGACGCGGCTGTCGAACTGCCGGTCCGCGAGCCTCCGTGTCCCTTCCCGCAAGCGTTCGAGCGGCACCAAGCTGCGGCGAATCTGACCGATGCTCAGCAACAGCACGACCCACATGGAGAGCAATATGACGAGCGGAAACACGCGACGGAAGCTGGCCATGGGCGCGAGTAAATCCGCCTTCGACTCGCTCAGCATGACCGTCCACCGTGGCACCGCGAACTGATACGCGAGAGGCACGGTCCAGTGCGACGCCAGGTAGTCTTCGCCGTCGAGCTCCCAATCGAAGGTGCCGGAGTTCGCCGAGGCGACCTCGGCAAGTACGTTCGCGGGAAGGTCGGGCACCGCCGGTTGGGTACAGAACAAGGGCTCCGAGTCGCCATCGAACACGCACATATGGTTGTTCCGCGGCAACGTGTCGGCGCCCCCGGCCCAGAGGTATCGGGGGTTCACGGAGCCGATGAAGGTGAGCGGGTTGCCGTCGCTCATCTCCGAGCGGATCAGATAGATCGTCGGCGCCAACCCGTCGCTCCCGGCGGTCACGAGGAACGTCCCGCCGGCGTCCATATGTTGCTGCCCGAGATCTCCGATCCGAGGCATCTCCACCAGCTCGCCGTATACCGGCTCGAGGAGGTCACCGGTCATCCGGGTCACGGCCAGGAAGCGGTCCGCGGCCAGCGGGTCCTGGCTGTCGACGTTGGGTCCGGGCCCCGCCGCCGGAACTGCGACCTGCGGGAAACGAATCTCCGCTTCCGCCAGACGCAGCCTTTCGATGATGCCCTGGCCGACGGCGCGGACCCCGGCCTCGAGTCTCTGCTGTCCGTGCTCGTAGAGCTGGTCGTTCACCTGGCCGAAAGAGACGATCGCGAGAGCGGTCAACGGCACCAGCGCGCAGACGACGAACAGCAGCAGGATCCGTCGAGCGACCTTACTCGAGAGAAACCGTACGTTGCCGCGCGGGAGAAGGGGCACCTCAGAAGTCCTCGGCCAATCCGATGTAGCCGCCGTTATTGGCCCGCACGATGTCGTCGAGACTCGTCTGCGCGGTGAACGGAAGTACGCTGGCCATATCCTTGCCCTTGCTGTACAGATCGAAATCGGAGTTCACGGGGACCAGGAACCTGTCTTTTCGGCCGCCGGCTCCGCCTTTGCCCTTTCCCGACTTGTTGTCGGCGATGTTGAGGTATTCGTAGGGCTCACCGTAGGGGTCCGTCATGCCTCCTCGGTTCACCTCGGCGAGGTTGTTGGGATAGCGGCCGTTGTCGAACCAGAACAGCGAGATCTCTTCGCTCACCCCGGCGATGTCGCCGATCGCGCGGGCGACGCGGGCTTTGTCGAGCGTTTCCTTGTACAGCGGCACGGCGATGGCGGCGATGGTGCCGATGATGCCGACGACGATGAGCAGCTCCACGAGCGAGAAGGCCCGGCTCCATGACGCTCTCAGGTCGTCAACGAGCGGGTGCTTTCGCTGGCTCGGCAGGCGCCGTCTGATCGAAGCCGCGCGTGCCCGGCTCACTCGGTGGAGCTCAGGCTTCCCCATCGTCAGAGCCCCCGTGGTCGACCTTGAAGTGCTTCAGTTGCTGTTCCAGGAGCGCCAACGCCTCCTGTAGGTTGGCGAGCTGCGCCGCGGTCTCTCCGCCGGGGGATGCGCCGAGCGCGCGCTCGAGCCCCGCGGCGCAGCGGCTGGCCTCGCGCTCGTGCCGCGCCACGCGCTGCACGCCCTCGCGGAGTCCGAGGATCATCCGGTTGAGGGCTTCGGCTTCCTTGAGCAAGAGGTCGCGCCGCCGCAGTCCCACCCACAACGCCAGGTTTCCGTCGCCTATCTCCTCGAACACGGCGCGGAAGCGATACAACGGACCTGCGATCCGATGTGATGTCAGGATCGCGTGGGCCGACAGCAGGGCGAAGGTCGCGAGGAGGGCCGGCCAGAACCTCTTGTGGAGGGAGAGGAATTCGCTCGCCGCGCCGGCCTGCTCCACACCGGGACCTTCGACATTCAGTTGCCAGACCAACGGCGCGAAAATGGCGACGGCGAACACCGCCGCCGTCACCGCGAAGTACAGCAAGGTGATTGTCAGGAGTTGCAGCTGGAGACGATCTACCAGGATGCGTCGCCGCTTGTAAGCGCGCTCCGCCATTCAGCTTTCCACCTTCCTCCACACCAACTCCGGCTGGTTGTAGAAGCGGATTGCGCCGGTGGCGGCGTCGAAGTGGACACGCATCGAGCTCCGTTCGCCCGCGGCGTTGACGTACTCGATGATGTAGCGGACGCCGTTCTCATCCGACACCCGCGAGACGCGGGAGATGGCCGAACGCGCATACGTCCCGTCGCCGGTGCCGAGGACGATCGTGGTGGCCGAAAGCTCGAAGGACCGGTCTGCGTAGGCTTCCGCCTGCGTCTCCCAGCGGCCGACCATGCCGTCCGGCAATGGCACTGTCGTGCCGCTGCCGGCGCACGACACGAGCAAGAGGCCGACAAACAGGAGCCCGACAGAAACTTGATTATTTCTGGTCATAAAAGTGGATTAGAACGTTATGGCACTAATTCTTCAGTTATAAACAGTTTTCAAGAGGTTTTCTACTCTTTTATACGTACGAACGCGTAGTAAATCAGAGGCCGAACCGGCCGACGTCGAAGGGCGCTTGCGGCCGCCACTTGAGGGGCGAGCCGACCGCCTGAACGGGGAGTTCTGGACGCGGGGATTCCGCGTGCCGTCGGCTATCGAGTGACGGCGCTCCCGAACGTGGAATACGTGTCTTCGCCGCGCCGAATGGTCCGTTTGACCGCGATCGAGAGAATCGATCTCGCATCGACGGTCAGCGGATTATCCGACAGGAGCGTCAGATCGGCCGGCGACCCCGGCGAGAGGCATGCACCCACGGGTCCGCCCCCGCCGGCGGGATGGAGAGCCGTGGCCAACCGCAGGCTCTCCTCCCGACTGAGCCGCTCTTGCGGTTGCCAGCCGTCTCGCGGAAGCCCCGCCCGGTTCGCCCGGGTGTGCGCGCAGTAGTAGTCGAGCAGCGGAGGGCCGGGAGCTACGTAGTAGTCGGAAGAGAACGCGAGGTTGGCGCCCATGTCGAGCAATGACTTCCATGGATAGACGCGGGAGGTGTTTTCCGCACCGAGTCGGTGGTCCTCCATGGCGAGACCATCGTCGCCCGGGTCGATGAAGTTCGGCTGCGCCACGAGAAGGAAGCCTCTCTCGGCCGCCTCGCGCTGGTCTTCGAGCGAGCTGTAGCCGAAGTGCTCGATCCGGAATCGACCCGGATCGACGTCGCCGAGAGCGTCGGCGACCCGCCCGTAAGCGCGTAGCACGCGGTGGACGGCGTCGTCACCGATCGCGTGGGTGGCGATGTCGAGTCCGGCCTCGATGGCACGGCGTGTCTCGCGCTCGATGTCCTCGTCGCTCATGCGCATGAAACCGGACGTGCTTGGGTCGTCGGCATACGGATGGGCGAGCGCGGCACCCCGGCTGCCGAAGGCCCCGTCGGCGTACAGCTTGATGTGGGTGACGCGAACGCGGGGTGTGAGCGCGCGGTAGGCGTCGGGGTCGGCAACGATTTTTTCGGCAAGCGGGCTGGGGGAGGGCACCATCAAGTTGACGTCGATGGGTAGCGGCTCCTCGGCATCCGCCCAGGTCAACAACTCGAGCAAGACCTCGAAATCCACTCCCATGCTGACGATCGCGGGGCTGGCCATGAAACCTGCATCGAAGACCTCGGTGACCCCGCGAGCCGCGAGCGCCGTCGCCGCCAGCCGGAAGGACTCGCGCATTTCCCAACCCGCTGCCACCGGGATCTTTGCCAGCATCGGCTCCGCGGCCCGCTCGAGAAGGACGCCGTCCGGTTCGTCGTTCGGCGAACGCAGGATGCGGCCGCCCTCCGGGTCGGCGGTCTGCGGCCCCATCTGCGCCGCCGCCAGCGCCGCCTCGTTGACCCAGGCCGAGTGGGCGTCGATGCGCACCATGAACACCGGATGATTCGGCACCGCTTCGCTGAGGGCCGCGAGGTTCGGTAAGGCGCCTGTTCCCCAGTCGTGCTGGTTCCACCCCATGCCGAGTATCCAGTCGCCTTCGGGAACCAGCGAGGCCCGCCCCCGGGCGCGCTCGACGATGGTCGATGCCGAGCTTGCCCCCGCGAGCTGGAGAAAGAGCCGTTCTTCCTGGTGTCGATTCAGCAGCGCCAGGCCGATCGCCGTGAGGTGAAGATGGTGGTCGATCAGGCTGGGAATCAGGCAGCCGCCGCCAAGGTCATTCTCGCCGGCGCCGGGATACAGCTCGCGCATGCGCTCGAGTGTCCCGAGGTCGAGGATCACGCCGTTGTCCACCGCCAGCGCCTCGGCCGTCGGGCGTACCCGGTCCAGCGTCACGATCTCGGCACCGGTGTAGATCTCGGTCATGTCAGCCTCAATGCACGACGTGGAAGTCGTGTGGATTGTGCACGCGGTTCTTCTTGCCGCCGCCCCCGGATCCGCCGATGTAGCTGCTGATCAGCAGCACTCCGACCA
>CAYSHI010000351.1:0-3429 GCA_964430745.1 uncultured Acidobacteriota bacterium
CACGGGGTCACGTCTCGGCCGGCCGGCACCGGGACGTGGCAGATCCGGCGTGGCATCCGGAGATCTGAGGGAGGGGCGTGATCTCGATGCTGTCCTCTCGCGTGTGTTTGCGATCCGCAAGCGCGGCGCAGCCGCTCAAGAACCCGCACTTCACGCGAAGGGCAGTATCGAGATCACGCCCCTCCCGTCTACCTCCAACGCCCAACTAGCCGCAGAACAGACGCCGGATCTCGATCGTCGGGTGGTGCAGCTTCATCCCGCCTTTGCCTTCGATGCGGTGAACGATTCGCGTGCGGCTGTCGATGCGGTCGTACCAGGCACGTTCCTCGGCGAAGCGCTCGGCGCCCGACTCGAAGTAGCGTTCGGCGTTGAGCGAGCTGAGGATCAGGAAGTCGACGGACTCCTTGCAGTACGTCTCGAGCGGGTGCTCGGTGAGGCTGAAGGGCTGACTGAGGCGGAAGTTGTCGGACGTGTGGATGGGCGGCGAATAGAATTCGCGCGCCAGATGACTGCGCTGCTCCAGGTTGGCGACGATCCATTCACGCGCCACCAGGCGGGTGTCGGGCTGCGCCAGCAAGCGTGTGCTCGACACCGCACCCATGAGCGGCGGGACGGCCACGATCGACAGCAACGCGACGCCGCCGGCGACAGATATCCAGACAGGACGTTCGCTTCGCTGAAAGGCGCGAAGGAGCCCGTCGATCGCCGCGGCCGCCAGCAACATCATCGCCGGATAGATCGGCACGAGATAGCGTTGGCCGCCGAGTGCGGAGGGGGCCATGAAGGCGAAATAGAGCACCACCCAGGCGACCACCAGTAAGCCGCCCAGCAGGTCGGGAAGGGGATCGGGTTGCCCGGCTCCGGGCGGGGGCGGGTCCCGAGAGACGTCCGCCCGAGCGGTCGTGGTCTCGCCGTCGCGCGCTAGGCGGTGCGGCTCGGGTCCGGAGACGGAGTGCGCCGCGGAATCGTGCTTCTTCAGGCCGCGCACGACTCCGATGGACGCGCCGAGCAGATACAGAATCGCGGCCAGGGCGAGAACGATCGCCATCGGTCCGAGATCTTCGAACGCGGCGACGGTGTTGTCGACGACGGCGCGGTCGGTCCACGCGGGATCCTCCAGCGGGTCGACGTGAAAGCCGGCGCGGGCTCTTGCCTGCAGGTGTGATTCGACCGCCAGATCGTCGAGAAAGCCCTCGTAGTCGAGGAGGGTAAACGGGCTGGTGAGCAGGAATGCAGCGACGCTGACGGCCGCGAGAATCGCGGTCCCCGACGCGCGCCGGGCCAACGGCATGCGGTCGCGTAACGCCAGCGCCATGAATCCGAGCCAGGGCACGAAGCACACCGGGGCAACGCTGTATTTGGTCGATACGGCGAGGCCGGCGATCACGGCGGCCGCGACGATGCCGCCGTAAGAGCGGCGCTGCCATGCACGCACCGAGAGCCAGAGAGTTGCCGTCGCCAGCGCGGTGGCCGGGGTATCGGTGACGGCGTAGTGAGCGTGCAACGTCAGTGCGCCTGTCAGCGCCGTCAGCGCGGCGCCGATGGTGCCGAGGCGCCGCCCTCCCAGGCGGGCGCCGAGCAGGTACACGAAGCCGACGGTGGCCAGGCCGTAGGTGGCCGTCAGCAGGCGGGCGGCGTGGATCAGATGCTGCGTCTCGCCGCCGAAGGCGGTGACGATGCGATCGAGAAAAAAGATCTGATAGATGAAGAGCCCGGGGTACATGAAGAACCCCGGATTCATGTTGCTCCAGCTCATCGTGGCGACGCGCGCCAAGATGACCGCTTCATCGGGATGTAACTCGTAGGGCAGCCCCCAGGACAGCCCTACGAAGCGCAGACCCACGGCGCCCAGGCCGATCAGGAGCAACGCAAAGCCCCAAGTGCTCGGCGGAAAGAGCCGCGTTGGCTCGCGGTGCGGTTCGGCCCCGGCGTGCTGTCGGATCAGTTTCGGCTCCCGTCGGAGCCAACCGCGGCCCCGGTTCTGGCAGGGTGCTGAAAAGCTCCCCGGGGTGCCGTTACGGGCACCCTGCTAGCTCTCGTCAGGCGGTCGGCTCGCCAGGCTATACAGCCAAACGGCGATGCCTGCCAGCACGATCAGTCCCGGCCAGCCACCGAGGGGTGGCGCGCCGAAGACCTCGAACATGTCTCCGGAGAATACATCGGACACCTCGCCGAGGACGATCGGCAGCGCCAGCAGGATGCCGACCAGCGCCTCGCCGGTGATGAGGCCGGAGGCAAACAGCAAGCCGGTCTGGTTGGGCTCGCGACCGCCGAGCTTGCGCGAGGCCATCCAGGCGATGACGCCGCCGACGAAGATCGAGCTGGTGAGCTCCAGGGGCAGGTAGATGCCCACCGCCACCGCCAGCACCGGCGTGCGGAACTCGCTTCCCTTCGCTTCCAGAATCTTGTCGCAGATGATGAGGGCGGCGCCGATCACGCCGCCGATGATGACCATCGTCCACGGCAGCCCACCGCGGAACACACCTTCCGCGACGCTCGCCATCAACGTCGCCTGCGGCGCCGTCAACGGGTTGGGGTGGTCGGGTGTGGGGGCGCCGATGCCGTAGCGCGCCTGCAACAGAAAGAGCACAGGGCTCATGACGAAGGCCGCCGAAATGACGCCGACGAACTCGAGGACCTGCTGCTTCCAGGGTGTGGCCCCGACGATGTGCCCGGCCTTGAGGTCCTGCATCGTGTCGCCGGAGATGGCGGCGGCACAGGCGACCACGGCCCCGACAAAGATGGCCGCCGCCGGTCCCACGGCGCTGTCGGCGCCGAGCATGGCGAGCAGCAGCAGCGAGGTGAACAGCAGCGTGGCGATGGTGACGCCCGATATCGGATTGTTCGACGAGCCGACCAGCCCGGCCATGTAGCCGGCGACGGCGGCGAAGAAGAAGCCCGCGATGAGCATGATCGCCGCCATCACGAACGACACCACCCACTGTTGCACGATGATCTGGTAGACGCCGAAGATCGGCACCACGCACAGGGCCGTGAACAGCAGCACCCACTTCATGTTCAGATCCAGCTCGGTACGCTTCATCCGGCCCGCTTGTGGGTTGGCCGAGCTGTAGGCCGCGAGACCGGCGGAGATGCCGCGCTTCACCGGGCCCAGCAGGTTGATCAGCGCCCACAGGCCGCCGACGACCATCGCGCCCACGCCCATGTAGCGGATCTGCGAGGTCCAGATCTGACCGGCGGCCTCGACCGCCGTCGTCGTTCCCTCCGGCATGCCGTTGATGCCGGCGTAGATCGGAATGGCGATCAGCCAGGCGATGACGCCGCCGCCGAACACCAGCGTGGCGATGTTGAGCCCGACGATGTAGCCGACCGAGATGAGCGCCGGCGAGAGGTTGATGCCGATGACCCAGATGGTGCCCACCGCACGGGCTCCCACCTCGAGCGTGCCCGACCACATCAACATCCCCG
>CAYSHI010000352.1:0-4650 GCA_964430745.1 uncultured Acidobacteriota bacterium
GATGAGATTGGCGAGCTCGACGACACCTTGCACGACCGCTACCGCGCCCTGGCGCCCGGCGCGCTGCGCGGCGCCCGCCTCTGGGCAGGTGAGCTCGGCGGCTTGCTGGCCACGAGCTGGCGAGGCGGCCCGACTCCGACAAACGTCTCGATTACAACCCGAGGAAAGCCCGACATGCTCGATTCGCTGCGCCGGGACATCCGATACGCGTTCCGAATGACCACCAAGACGCCCGCTCTCTCGGCCATCGCCATCGTATCGCTGGCACTCGGTATCGCCGCCAACAGCATGATCTACGGTCTGGCGCACTCGTGGCTGTTGCGCCCCTTGCCCTATCCCGACGCCGACCGCCTGACGCTGGTTTACGAGATCGAGCCCGCCATCAACGACCGGGTGCGCTCCGTCACACCGGCCAACTTCTTCGATTGGCGGGAGGAGTCGGGAGCTTTCGAATCGATGATCGCATCGACGTTCCGGGTGGCCATCCTTACCGGCACCGACCGGCCGGAGCAGGTCACCGTCGCCGAGGTATCGCCCGAGTTCTTCGACATCCTCGGCAGCCGCGCCTCCCAGGGCCGTACCTTCGCGAGCGACGAGGGTTCCGCCGGCGCCGATCCCGTGGTGGTCATGAAGGAAACCCTGTGGCGCAATCGTTACGGCGCCGACCCGGCGATGATCGGCGACACCATCACGCTCGACGGCACCGCTCACACCGTCGTCGGTGTGGTCCCGGAGACGTTCGACTTTCTCCTCGGCAACGTCGGGCTGTGGATCGCCAACGACTTCGAAGAGCAGCGCGACGAGCGCAGCGCGCGGAGCCTGGTGATCGCCGGAGTGCTTCGCGAGGGCGTCTCCGCCGATCAGGCGCAGGTCGAAATGAGCGCCATCGCGGCTCGCATCGAGGAGCGCTTCCCCGAGGAAAACCGCGGCGTCGGCGCCGACGTGGTACCAATCCGGGAGAATTTCCCCGGGCAAGCCGACACCCTGCTCGTGCAACTTCTGATGGGCGTCGTCATGCTCGTGTTGCTCGTCGCCTGCGTCAACGTCGCCAACCTCTACCTCGCAAAAGCCGAGACCCGGCAGCGGGAGCTGTCGATCCGCAACGCGCTGGGCGCCGGGCGCTCGGCGCTCTTCCGGCAACTCATCACCGAGAGCGTGATGCTGGCGTTGATCGCCGGAGCCTTCGGCATGCTGGGCGGCTACTGGGCGTTGCGATGGCTCAACCAGGCGGCGCTCCCCGACGAAATCCCGTCCTTCTTCGATCCGCAATTCGACGGTGCGGTGGTCCTGTTCACTGTCGCGATTGCCGCTCTGTCGGGCCTCGCCTTCGGCATCAGCCCGGCGCTACAGGGGCTCCGCGGCCGCCTAGCCGGAGCGCTGGCCGACGGCAGCCGCGGCGGCACCTCCAACCGTTCGAGCAAGCGCATGCGATCGGTGCTGGTGGCGACGCAATTCGCCATGGCGCTCGCCGTGCTGATCGGCGCCGGCGTGCTCTTCGATCTGCTGCACACACGACTCGACGTCGACCCCGGCTTCAACCCCGACGGCCTGATAACGGCGCAGCTATCGTTGCCCACGTATAAGTATGCGGACGCCGAGGCGCGCAGTAAGTTCTATGACGACCTGCGTCGCGAGCTCGAGGAGCTCCCGGGCCAGTCGGCCTGGGCCTTCGCGAGCAGCCTGCCGCGAACCAACTCCTGGTCATCGACGCCGTTCTCGATCGACTCCCGTCCCGTCGAAGACGACCAGCGTCCCACCGCCATGCCGATCTCCGTCTCGAACGGCTATTTCGATGGCTTGGGCATACCGCTCCGCGAAGGCCGTGCCTTCGGACCCGACGATCTTTCGGACCGCCCCTCCGTCGTCATCGTCAACGAGCGGTTCGTGGCCCGGCACTTCGAGGGCGAAGATCCGCTGGGCGCGCGCATCACGATGTTCGACGATTCGCGCGAGATCGTCGGCGTGGCGCGCGACATCGTCCAGACCCGCATGTCGGGGCTGGAGCCCATTCCTTCGACGGTCTTCTTCCCGGTCGCCCAGCGCCCGGCCGCCGCGATGAGCATCGCGGTGCGTGCCGACGGCGATCCGCATACCCTCGCCGGGCCGCTGCAGAGCGCTGTGTGGCGTGTCGATCCCGATCAGCCGATCACCGAGGTGCGTACCATCGACGAGCACTTCGCTCTGGTACTTGCGGGGCCGCGCACCGTGGCGAAGATCGTGTTCGCGATCGGCCTGCTGACGCTGGCTCTGGCGTCGATCGGCGTCTACGGCGTGATGGCGTTTACGGTCAACCAGCAGGCGCGCGAGATCGGCATCCGCATGGCGCTCGGCGCCCAAGCGGGCCGCGTCCTACGGCAGGTCGGCGGCCAGGGCATCGTCCTGTCCGGCGCCGGTTTGGTCCTCGGAATTCCGCTCGCCGTTCTCGTTGTTCAGACGATCCGCGCCGCGCTCGCGAGTCCCGAGTTCAGCGGCGAGAACGGTATCGGAATTGCTCCGATCGCAATGGTCACGATGCTGCTCGTGGGCGTCGCGCTGCTCGCCAGCTACCTCCCTGCCCGGCGCGCCACCAAGATCGATCCGATCCGCGCTCTTCAGGAGGAGTGATCGCCCGGCGCCCTCGGGCGGCGTGATGCCTTGGATGCACCGGAGGCGAGCG
Source organism: uncultured Acidobacteriota bacterium (assembly GCA_964430745.1). Taxonomy (GTDB): domain Bacteria; phylum Acidobacteriota; class UBA890; order UBA890; family UBA890; genus CBDCGW01. The sequence goes on from CAYSHI010000352.1 coordinate 2,657, forward strand.
GCCTCCGTCGAGAATTGGCTCGCGGGCGGGGGGCAACCCGGTTATGCGGCTGCCGTCGGACTACATCCCCCCCAGCGCGGCCTTCATCACGTCATGCAGGTGTGTGTTCTCGTAGATTCCACGCAGCCCCTCCGCTCCGGGTCCGCGTCCGAACGTCAACACCGGCTCCGAGGTATGTCCGCCGGTCGACCACACGACGAACGTCTGCCGGGCGAGGGCCCGACCAAGCAGGCACGCCGGGTTGCTGTCCCGATCGCTGTAGAAGTGGCGGAAATCGTCCAGCCACGCATCGCCGTCGGGATCCCTGGCCAACGCTTCACGAGCCTCCTCGACGGTCATCGACAAACCGGTGTGCTCGCGAACCGTCTCGATGAGGCGCTCGGGTGAGTCCGCTGCTTCGACCAGCATGTGCCCGAACGAGGCTGATTGGTTGCCCAACAGCTCGAGGTGGCGTCTTTCCGGATAATCCGTATCCGGGTGATACCACAGGCCGTTCGGTAGCGCTTGCGATTCGGGCTGTCCGTCCATGTCGCCGTAGGTAAACGAGAACCCGCCGGTGCCGTGGTCCGCGGTCACGATAACGAGCGTCTCCGGATGCTCCCGCTGAAAGGCGATCGCCGCACCGATGGCCTCGTCGAAGTCGAGAATCTCGTTCAACATCGCCCCGGCGTCGTTGTCGTGCCCCCCGTAGTCGATGCGCCCCCCCTCGACCATCAGAAAGAAGCCGGCGTCCGCGCGTGCGAGCACTTCCAGCGCTGCTGTCGTCGAGTCCTTCAGGCTCGGGACGCCGTCCAGGCCCATGGCGCGTGTGTCGACGACGTACGGCACGTGGGACGCGGCGAACAGGCCGAGAAGCCGGTCCGCGCTGCGGGACGCTCGTGCCAGCGCGTCGCGGTCGGAGACGATCGTGTATCCCTTCTCCTCGGCTTCGGAAAGGCGATCGAGGTTGTCGACACGAAGAGAGTCACCGTCCAACTCCTCGGGAATGCCCGGCAGAAACTCCGACACCCGATGGCCGGCCGGCACGAGCGCCCGTGCCCCCGCACCCAGGAGGACCTCGATGTCATGCTCGAACAACATCTGATCCAAGATGGCCGACTCGGGCTCGTAACGCGAAATCATGTGTGCGGCAAAGGCGGCCGGCGTCGCGTGGGAGAGGCGCATGTTCGTGACGAGGCCGGTCGCCATTCCGCGGCCCTCCGCCCATTCGAGGATCGTCTCCGTGCGATCGCCCGACGGACTCAAGCTCAATGTCTCGTTTCTTGCTTTGACTCCCGTGGCAATCTGCGAGGCGGCGGCGGCCGAATCCGTAACCTGGCTTCCGTATGGGCTCGCGAGCGCGTAGCCGGTGTTGCCGTCACTCATGAGCTGTTCCAGGTTGAGCTCACGACCTTCGACCATGCGCGCGTACCGGATACCGAGCGCCATTTGAGCCGCGCCGAAGCCGTCGCCGACGAACACAACCACGTTCTTCGCGCGAATATCCTGCTGTGCGCACGCCGCGGTGACGGCGCCCAGCAGCCCAATCACGAACATCAACGATCGCGGTCTCACGTCTCCTCCCGTCATCGTAGGTTGACCTCCCCCTGTCGGAATCCGTTTGCCTAGTCCTCTACCCCGGTACGATCATTCATCTGTCGGGAGCACCGCTGGAAGATCCCAACACATCACGGAAGAGTCCGCGTTGCTCGAACTCGGCCATCATCGCGGTCAGGAATACCTCAACGCCCAGCGCATTGAGGTGCTGGAAATTCTCGAAGTGGGTTTGACTGTCCAGCTGGACGAGCTTGTTGAAATCGATGTAGGGAACATCGAGGTCCGCGGCCAGGGAATTCAGAGCCGAGTCGACCTCGACAAGGTTCACGATGTCCTCTTGTGTCTCGATGGGTAACGGCTGAACGACGAAGACGACGTCGGCGCCACTGCGCCGGATTTCGTTCACCGAACGTTTCACGAACGCGAGAGATCGTGCGTCGAACGTAAACTCCTGCGGC
>CAYSHI010000353.1:0-5216 GCA_964430745.1 uncultured Acidobacteriota bacterium
GCGCCTCGAAGTTGAGCGCCAAGGTAACGTCGAGCTCTCGGCGGGCCATCTCTAGCCCATTGACACCGAGCTCACGCACCGCACTCGACGGCACCACTTGCAGGTCGTGGGAGCGCGTCAGCTGCGTCAGGCGGGTCGTCAGCGTAGCCACCAGACCGTCGTTGAGTGCTGCCAACTCCGGGTCGGCGGCACCGCTGTCGCCCGTGGGCAACACGGCGATGATCCAATCCGATGCGTCGAAAGCTGTGGTCGACGTTCGCGCGGGCGCTGACGCCTCCTCGTCGCCGGCGAAGAACCCCCGCCCCATCCATACCGATCCGGCCGCGAGAATCAGGGCGGCGACCACCAGGGGCACTGCCGATGGGCGCGAGGCCCGCGGCGATTGCGCCGCCGGCAAGGAGAGCACCGATGGCGACCCGGGCGGACGCACCACCGGATTGGTCACCTCGGCGCGCAAGGCGCGGAGGTCGACCGCCAGATCGTCGACGGTCGCGTAACGCTCGTTAGGGTCCTTTGCGAGCATCTTGTCGATGGCCATCTGCAATCCCGGGCGGGAACCCGGGTTGATCTGCGAGAGCGGAACGTGCGCCTCGTGCAGGATGCGATCGCAGGTCGCCATCGGTGTCTGCGCCCGGAAGGGGTGGTGGGCGGTGAGCATCTCGTAAAACACGACACCCAGAGCGAAGATATCGGCGCGATGATCGCTGCGGTGGCCCATGAGGATCTCGGGCGCCATGTAGGTAATGGTGCCGCCGATTTCTCCCGCCGCATCGCTCGTCAGATAGGTGGTGTCGTCGCTCCCCGCGGCCAGCCGGGAAACACCGAAATCCAGCAGCTTCACCTCTCCGCGCGCGCCCAGCATGATGTTGTCGGGCTTGATGTCCCCGTGGACGACACCCTCTTGATGAGCCGCGGACAGGCCCTCGACGCACTGCACGGCGATGTCGAAGAACTCGTGCTCGGGCATGGCGCGGCCCAGGCAATGGCGAAGAGTCGTGCCCTCGACATGCTCCATCACCAGATAGAGCTCGTCGCCCTCCTCGATGACGTCGTAGAGCGCGGCGACACGCTGGTTGGTGATGCGGGCGGCGTTGCGGGCTTCGCGCAACAGCGTCGCACGCAGTTGAGGGTCCTCGGCAACTGCGGCCGCCAGCCGCTTGATGGCGACCTGGCGGTGAAGTTGCGTGTCGTGGGCGCTGTAGACCTCCCCCATTCCGCCCGCGCCGAGGCGCTCCCCGACCTCGAAACGTCCGACTTTCTTCCCCACCGGGTCCCCCAACACATCCTCCTTCGCGGAGTCCGCAGCGTGCGGACCCCGTGATTATACGTACACAGAGCGACGGATGGCCCGGAGCGAGAGAGATTCCGCCGCACAGCCCCGAGGCAGCGCCGGGCGGCTCGCCGACTGTTTTCGGACTCGGCGCACCGCTCGCATCGCTGAGGACGGTGTGGACTTCCGTCGGCGCGGAACGACCAGACCCGCGTCGGGAGGTACAATGAAGTGTGATCCGCGCTCTCTTCCCTAGAGTTCGAGAATGTGTCGCTGGCTTGCCTACACCGGGAATCCGATCCGGCCGCGGCTGCTGCTGTTCGAGCCGGAGCACGCGCTCGTGCATCAGAGCTACGACGCCCGACGCTCTGAGACGCCGACGCACGGAGACGGGTTCGGATTCGGCTGGTACGGCGCCAATGACACGCCGGCGCTCTACCGCAGCATCCTCCCGGCCTGGAACGACGCCAACCTCATCGAGCTCGCCGACAACATCATGTCGGGGCACTTTCTTGCCCATGTGCGGGCGACGACCGGCACCGAGATCCAGCAGACCAACTGCCATCCCTTCCGACACGGCCGTTGGCTGTTCATGCACAACGGGCACATCGAGGGCTACGAGTCGATCCGCCGCGAGCTCAGCCTGGGGGTGTCACCGGAGCTGTTCGCCGGTATTCGCGGTTCGACGGACTCGGAGTTGATGTTCCACCTCGCCCTGACGCAAGGACTCGACGACGACCCCGTCGGCGCCTTGGAGCGCATGGTGGGCATCGTCGAGCGAGCCGGCCGGCGTCGGGGTATTCGCGATGTGCTTCAGATGACCGTCGCCCTCAGCGACGGCAGCAGCGTCTGGGCGGTCCGCTATGCGACTCGTGGCACCCCGCGCAGTCTCTACCACAGCTTGGAGATGAAAGCGCTCTACACACTTCTTCCGGAGCTCGAGGAGTATTTCGCGCCGGACAGCCGCGTGGTTGTGTCCGAGCCGCTCTCCGACCTGGATGAGGCATGGCAGGAGATCCCCGCGTCGAGTGTCGTGCGCCTGCATGAGGGCAACATCGAGACGAGATCATTTGCCCCCATGGCGCCGCGGGACTGAAACCCGCCCACGGCAGCGCGGGACGCCGATGAGGCGACTGCAGACGCAAGAAACCGCCGGCCCGGCGGGAGGCACCTGCCGGACCGGCGGTCGTAGCTAACTCAGGTTCAACGGTCCTCGCCCGGCAGGATCACCCGGATGACAACGCGACGGTTGCGCAGTTGATCCTCGGCGGTCTCGTTGCCGGCGATGGGCTGCGATGAGCCCACGCCCGAGGTCTGGAGACGGCTGGCGTCGATTCCGTGTGTCTCCACAAGATAGTCGCGAGCGTTGTCGGCCCTTAGCTGCGACATCGTCTGGTTCACGTCCGCCGCCCCGGTCGTGTCACTGTGTCCGACGATCTCGGCCGTGCCGCGCGGGTCCTGCCGCAGGCGCAACGCGACATCGTCGAGCATTGCCTTGCAGCGATTGTCGATCACGGCGCTGCCCGAGGGGAATTCCGGGCACGTGAACTCGAGGATGTCTCCCCCTTCGGGTCCGGCCTCGCCGACACGAACGCCTGCTCCCTCGGGTACCGGGCCAACGTTCATGACGACCGTGCAGTCATCCATTCCTTCGCGGCCGTCGTCGACGTGCGCGGTGATGCTCACGGAGCCATCGGCAACACCGGCAGCGCTCCAGGTCACGTTGCTCCCTTCATCGGCCGACAGTTCGCCCGCGGAGGCCGTCCACGTCACGAAGACATCGTCGCCATCGGGGTCGGTCGCGTCGGCCGTCAGCCGAACGCTCTCCCCCTGACGGACCTGTTGACGCTCACTGCGACAGGTGACGCTGGGCGCGTGATTCACGTAGATCAGTGCGGTGCCCGTCTTGCGTGCCCGGTCGCCGACCTGCATCTCGCCGACGGCGTCGGTGATCTGCAGAATGGCGCTCGTGCTGTCGACATGCACCACCATGCCGCGCCCAATCACGACCGGCTCGGCCAGAGCCCGGCGAAAAACGTCGGAGTAAGCGTAGACGCGGTCGCGGTAGATGGTCGCCATGTCGGCGAGCTCCCACTGCTGGTCCGCCCCCTGGTCGATGACGAGGAGATCGCGCTGGCCGTAGATCTCGTAGTCCGTCTGTCGCTGGCGTTTGTCCGAATCGGGTTCGGTGGCCAGGGACTCCAGTGCGCCCAGCACGATGAACGGATCGGCTTCCTCTGACGTGATCAGAACGTCGGCGTTGAAAAGCGGCAGCCGCGGAATATCTTCGGTGATGAGGTTCTCCTCGGGGATCGGTCGCAGATAGTCTCCGACCTCCATTTCCTTGCACGAGCTCACCACGTGTATCAGAGCCACGTGGTCGTTGACGTCAACCACCTCAACGATGCCGAGCACGTCGACGACATGGCCGGCGGTGCTCTCGTTGGCAGGGTGCTTGATGGCGCCGGTATTGCGCACGGCCTGCAGTCGATCACCGATCGCGAGCCCGCCGCCGGTAGCGTCGGCGCGGACGACCTCGTTGAGACCGATGCCGACCTGCAGCGGCTGCAAGGTGGACGAAATCCGGGGGCCGCTGGCCGGCTCCTCCAAAAGCAGGCTGAAACAGGTGGTGCCGCCCTCGGCCAGCGTCCACTGGCCCGCGGCCCACGCCTCGGAGGCAGGCAACACCATCACCACGAGCAGAAATAGTGAGATTGCCCAACCCCGTTTCCCGACTCTCGTTGCAGAAAGCATGAGTACGCTCACCCCGGTTGGTGTTCAGGCCACACAAAGCCTTAATACTGCACGGCGATCCCTAGTATATTCCATCGACTAGCACTAGCCAGAGCTAATTATGAATGAGTTGGAGTACCATACGAAAGGCTTAATCGCAGGAATTTCTCCAAGAGTGACCCCTGATTACCAACGATCTCCAGGAGGTCCCGCCGGCGCGCACGAGCACGTCGGTCACGCAAGGGGTCTCACCGGGAACGCGATGTGTACCACTCGTTGAGGTCCGGCACCTGGAGTCGGCCGAAGATGCGCTCCCGCGAATTCCACATACGGGTGCCCCGCACCTCGAGGCCGGCGCGTTCCGCGTACACGAGCCCGAACGCCGCGGCGTACAGCGCGGGCACTTCCGAATCTCCGAGCTTCCCCTCGACCTCCTCGAAGTCGACGTCGTGCAGCGCGATCCAAATGGCTGCTTCCGCGGTACCGACGGACTGCGGGCCGTAACTCGCACTCAGGGCGCGCTGCCGAGTGCGATACGTGCCTACCTGAACCGCCCGCACGACGCTCGTCAGGGCCGGATCGTCCGTTGCGGGCCGCACGTCGAAGCGAACGTCGTCATCGGCCACAGACAGATCCCAACGCGTCCCCGCCGCGCGCACCCTGCCTTCGCCGGTGTCGTCGTCGAGCAGGACATAGGCGTCGCGAGTCGCCACCATGGTGCGGCCGTCTCCTCTCGGCTCGAAAACGGTGCCGGCCGGCAGCGTAACGAGAAGCGCCTCATCGGTGTTGCGACGCACGCTCACCGTGACGGCATCCCGGCCGGCTCCCCGCGCTTCCACCGTAACCACACCGGCTGCCGTCGCCTCGAGCAGATCCATCACCGGAAGGGCGAGCTCCTGCCCCACAGCGTCGGCCCGCCCCGGGAGGAGCTTGCGAAAGATGAACATGTGCTGGCTCGGAAGCGACTCCAGCAGCTCGACCAACTCGAAGCCCGCTGCCCCCCACTCCGTCACAACCTGGAGCACCGACATGCGGTGGTCGGCATAGATGTGGTCGGCGCTGGCGTCCTCGAGTCGGTACTCCAGCAGTGCCACGCGTCCGTCGACTTTGAGCGCCTCCCGCATCTTCGACAACATCGCTACGGGATCCGAAATCTCGTGGTAGACGTCGACGAGCAGCATCCAATCGGTGCTGCCCGGGGGAAGCTTGGGGT
>CAYSHI010000354.1:0-24491 GCA_964430745.1 uncultured Acidobacteriota bacterium
GGAACGGGGAGGAGAGTGGCGGGCTCGCCCCATACCCGCCTCCCTCTACGATCACGATCACCGAGATGTCGGACGAGTGGATCGAAGGGACCGTTTCAGGCGAGTTCTATCACGTGGACCCGGTCCAGCGACCGGAGCGAACAACGGGCGTCAGCCTCCGGTTCCGACTCCCCCGCTGTGGCCCCTTTGGGGCGCAGAATGAACGATGCCGGGGCACGTACTGACGACGGGGCGTAGTTGCACCCTGGAAGTTTTCAATGCGTTGACATGTTGTACACATGTCAACATACTTAAAACATGTCTGTCATGATTCAGATCCGAAACGTGCCCGAGGAGATCCACCATCGGCTCAAGGCCCGCGCGGCCCTGGAAGGCATGTCGATGTCGGAGTACATCCTGCGGGAGTTACGGCGGCTCGCCGACAAGCCGACGCTGCAGGAACTGAGCGCTCGCATTGCCGAGCAGCCGAAGGTCGATCTGCCCGAGAGCGCGGCAGGCGCTGTTCGCCGGGCACGGGACACACGTTGATCATCGTCGATGCGTCGGCTGTCCTGGAGTTCCTGTTCGCCACACCGACCGGCGCTGCCGTCGGCGCCCGCATCACGGACGCCGCGGAAGAAGTCGCGGCGCCATGCCTGCTGGACATCGAGGTCGCGCACGTTGTTAGGCGGTGGTTTCTCACCGGCGCGATCGACGAGGAGCGAGGCGCCAAAGCTGTGGAGCACCTGGGCCGTCTGAACGTCCGGCGATGGCCCCACGAGCCCTTGTTCCCGAGGATCTGGACACTGCGTCACAACCTCACAGCCTACGACGCCGCCTACGTCAGCCTGGCGGAAAGTCTCGGCGCTCCCCTCCTGACGTGCGACCGATCGCTCGTCGGGGTCCCCGGTATCCGCTGCCCCGTCGAGATGATCGAGTGGGGCGCCGGCGCGAGCGCTACGTGAAGCCCACGTGGTGCCCTGGCAGGGTGCTGCTAGTGTCAAGCCATGTTGGAGACAGCACACTAGTACGCCGACCCGCGGTGCAACGCCGCGATCATGAACACGATGCCCTCGACGTCGTCGATCTCGTAGAAGAAGCGCCAGGCGCCGATGCGGTAGCGCCAGGTATCCGGCGAGACCCCCTTCAGCTTGCGCACGTGGGGACCGTAGTGCGGGTGCCTGCGCAGCTGCGGGTACACGGTATCCCGCAGCTTTTCGACAATGTCGGCGTGGCCGGCGAGACCAATTCGGCGTAGGTCCTTGGCAAATTGATCGGTTTCGAAGATGCGGTAGGTGGGCGCGGCCTTCAATCGACGAACTTGCCCCGGCGCTTGGCGGCGTCGTGCGAGCCGGTCCGCAGCCGCTTCATCAGCTCGTCGTTGACCATCAGTTCGGCCAACTCGGCGTCGTCGACGAACTGTTGCTCGCGGACGCGGGCCAGCGCCGCGGTCTGAATGAGGTTGGACAGCGGTCGGTTCTCGGCTGTGGCTGCTTCCTTGAGCTCGTCGTAGACATCTTCATCGAGGCGCAGCGTGACGATCTTGGACATCGGAGCAATCTCCATCGCGCGTGTATGTTTTTATATTCTTAGCGCTATTGATTGTAAGTCAGCCTGCCGGGTTCGCGCCATGCCGGCTGCGGCCGTTGTGAGAACCGTGCTCGGCTCAGTACATTGCGACGGCCACCACTCGTCGAATTCCGGGCATGGAGCTCGGACCACCCTTCGACCTAAACGGCTTCCGCAGGATCGTTCCTCGCTTGCCTCCCGAGGATGAACATGATCATGTACTCTTTTTTGCATCATGATGCATCGGAGATTCGCTCACCGTGCCCATCCCATGAGAGTGAGCGTGCGTCGCTTGCAGAGAAGGGACCGGATCAGATGAGCCGCACCACGCTCGACATCGACCCGCATGTGATCGAGGAGCTGAAACACATGGCCGCCGAACAGCGCGAGAGCATGAGCAAGGTGGCCAATCGCTTGCTGCGCGAGGCCCTACGCCGCGAGGGGGCGGGCGTTGGCGGCGAACCGCCGCTGCGTTGGAACGTCGTGGAAGAGGGCGCCCCAGCCGCCGGCTTCAACCCGGCGACGCGCGATTACCTCGACCTGATCGACGAGGCATGAGCCTGATCGATACGAACCTGCTGATTTACGCCACGGTGCCGGGCTTCGCAGAGCACCAGGCGGCGCGGGATCGGGAGAACGGCATCGACCGGATTCTCACGCGCGACTCGTCGTTTCGCCGCATCGCGTTCCTGGACGTGGTGGACCCGCTCGCCTGAGCTCCGTGGTCAGGAATTTCCCCCGAGTGACGACCACGCCACGTGAAATCCGACGAAGCCGAAGCGGCTGTCCGGAGCGACGTTGAATCGGTAGGCGCCCTGCAGGGTCCCCGGAGCATCGAGATAGGAACCTCCTCGCAGGACACGCTCGCGACCTTCCTCGGGCCCGGAGGGGTCCTCTTGCGAGGTGTCTTCGTAGTGCGAATACCAGTCGAGGCACCATTGCCGGACGTTGCCGGCCAGGTCGTAAATGCCGTCGGGCGTGGCGCCGTGCGAATGCGTGTCGACGGGCGTCGTGTCCTCGGTCGCGCTCTCCTGGTAGTTGGCGCGCTCCGGAGTCGGCGGGTCATCACCCCAGGGATAGTCGCGGCCCTCGACCCCGCGGGCGGCGAACTCCCACTGGGCTTCCGTCGGCAGGTGGGCGCCACCGGTCGCGGCGTTGTCATCACCGGCTCCGACAGTGCCGGTGAGCCAGCCGCAGAAAGCCTGGGCGTCGTCCCACGACACGTACGTCACGGGATGATCGGCGAGCTCGGCGGGCACTTCGCCGCCGGGCCAGTGCTCGGGCGCAGCTCTTCCCGTAGCCGAAACGAATTCCGCGTATTGGGCGTTGGTGACCGGGTAGCGCGAGAAGCGAAACCCCGAGAGGCGCACGCCGTGCACCGGTCGCGCGTCGTCGCGACCGCTATCGGAGCCCATCTGAAACAAGGCGCTTTCAAAACCGACCCACGCCGAACCGCCCAGGTCACTCAGATCCCCTTTTCCCTGATCCGCCATTTCACCCTCCATGGTGTCTCGTGTGCGCGGCGTGTCCGTCGCGGCGAACAGGATTGTAGTCGGAAGACGGTCGGAACTCACGCCGCGCGGCCCCATCCCGTGCTCGTAACTTTCCGCGCTGATTGCATAAGCCGAGAGCAAGGAGGTTGCGATGAGAATCCGCGTCGGTCTGAGTCGAGAAAATGCGGAGCGTATGCTCCTCCCCTGCCTCTTGCTGGCGAGCCTCAGCGGCTGTGCGACGAGCGGGCTCCAGGTCGATCCGTTCGAGATCGCGGCGCCGCTGGTGAGCATGGCCATCAGGGCCGACAGCAGAGAAGGTGGCGAGTTAAAGGCCTATCTTTCCGACGGCCGGATGCTCGAAGGAAACTGGGCCAAGGTGTCGGAAAGCAGACCGGCCAGCGCCGTGCTCATCCGCACGCCGGACAGAGAGATCACCGCCGAGGCTCTGGCTGACCCCGACCTACCGTTCGCTACCGCATACCTCCACGGAGAGGGCTCGCAAATGCTCTGCGCGGTCGTCGGCGACGCGCTGAGCGGGTACACGAGCCACTGTGCCGAAAGCTCGGGTGCCCGCTGGATCGGATTGGCCTGGCAACATCATCTGGTTGCCGGCTACACCACCTTTCACGGCGATCTCACCGTGCGCCTGTCCAAGAAGCGATAGCGCCGGCCGGCGTGGAAGCGAGCACGACATCACGAGGTTAGTATCCCCTTAGCATCTCGGCCCACGAGCCCGAGCCGCGCTTCACGCTCGACCGATACCGATCGGCTTCCGCCTGCCACGTCGCGCCCTGCGAGTGTGGCTCCAGGAGACACCCATGATGCAATCGATTCCCCACGAGCCCCACAAGATCAAGACGGTCCGTCCGATCTCGTTCCCGACGCTCGAGGAGCGCAGGAAGTACCTGGCGAAGGCTCACTTCAACGTCTTCAACCTGACACCGTCGCAGGTCGGCCTCGACATGTGCTCGCTGGGTACCAGCGCGATGACCCAGGAGCAGCTATCGGGACAGTTGATCGGCGACGAGGCGTATGCGGGAGCGCGCAATTTCGAACGGCTGCAGAGGGCCGTGCGGGATGTCCTGGGTTTCACCTACGTCTGCCCCACGCACAACATCCTCGGGTGCGTGAAGCTGGTGGCGGCGACGATGGCGCCGGCGGGCTCGAAGTTGCCGACCAACGCACGCACGCGCATCGACGTCCTGGCGCCACGGCACGTGGAAGTGCCCGATGTGCGCGACCACGAGGCCGAGCTGTTCACGGGCAACGTCGACCTGGCTCGACTCGAAGAAGTTCTCGAAGGCGGCACGGTTGCCGTCGTCGGCCTGCAGGCCTTTGCCGACGGGCAGCATCCCTTCAGCATGGAGAGCCTGCGTGCCGTCCGGGCTCTCGCCGACCGCTACGGCAAGCGACTGGTCCTGGACGGATCCCGCATCATCGAGAACGCCTGGTACATCCAGCGGCACGAACCCGGGATGGGCTCCCGCAACATCGCCGCTCTCGTGCGTGAAATCGCCAAGACCGCGCACGTCTTCCAGATCGACGGCGCCCAGGACCCCAAGTGCGCGACGGGCGGACTTCTGGTCACCGACAACCCCGAGGATCACGAGCACTTCATGAACGAGGTGGTGGTCTACGAGGGCCTGCACACGTACGGCGGCATGGCCGGGCGCACGATGGAGGTCTTCGCCCGCGGGCTCGAGGAGATGTGCATCGAAGAAGAGGTGCAGTGGGTCATGCAGCAGACCGAGCGCTTCACTCAGCGTCTGCGCGATGCGGGCGTGCCGATCGAACGGGGGTGCGACGGCGCCTACATTCTCGCGGATCAGTTCTTCCCCCACCTCGACAGCTTCCAGCAGGACGCCTTCTCGGCGGCCCTGTACGAGATGTCCGGTGTGCGGGCGCTGGCGCACGGGCTCGTCGGCCGCGACACCGTCGTGCCGGTGCAGATACCGCGGCTGTCCATGACCACGCGCCATCTCGAGAAGGTCGCCGACGCCATCATCAGCCTTTATGAGCAGCGCGACAGCGTGCCGCCGCTGGAGCCCGTCCGGGAAGGGACCTGGCGGGATCAGATGCGCTACCGGTGGGTCTTCGGCGACCTGGAACCCGTCGATCTCGACACCTACCCGTTCGTCATCCATACGATCGAGCGCATCTCCACGTCGACCCGCGACGAACGGCGGCGGGCGATCGCCGAAGCCGGATACAACACCTTCCTGCTGCGATCCGCGGACGTCACCATCGATCTGCTCACCGACTCGGGCACCTCGGCGATGAGTACCGACCAGTGGGCTGCCTACGACGCGGCACGGGCGACGCCGACGACCACCGACGCGTACCTGAAGATGGTAGAGGTGCTGCAGGAGGCCACGGGCTACGACCACATCATTCCCACCCATCAGGGGCGCGCCGCCGAGCAGATCCTCTCGGAGGTGATGATCAAGCCGGGGCAACTGGTTCCGGGCAACATGTACTTCACCACCACGAAGCTGCACCAGGAGCTCGCCGGCGGCGTGTTTGCGGACGTCATCGTCGACGAGGCGCACCAGCCCAGCAGCGATTTCCCCTGGAAGGGGAACATCGACATGGCCAAGCTCGAAGCCCTGGTCGACGAGCACGGCGCCGACAAGATCGCCTACATCTCCTTCGAGCATTCGGTGAACATGGCCGGCGGCCAGCCGGTGTCGATGGAGAACATGCGCGAGGTCTACGGCTACTGCAGCATCCACAAGATCCCGGTCTTTTTCGACGCCACTCGCATGGCCGAAAACGCCTTCATGATCCAGCACCGCGATCCCCACTACCGGGACACGAAGGTCCGCGACATCCTGCGCGAGATGCTGCTGTACGGCGACGGCATGACCGTGTCCGGGAAGAAGGACTTCCTCATCAACATCGGTGGCCTGCTCGCCTTCAAGGACAATGCCGAGTGGGCGGAGAAGTCCGAGCAACTGCTGCGCGTCTATGAGGGACACGTCACCGATGGCGGCCTGTCCGCCTCGGACATGGCGGCGATTGCCGTCGGCGTCGGCGAGATGCTCGACGATCGCTACATCAGCGCGCGCGTGCGGCAGACCGCCGCTCTCGGCCAGATGCTGCTCGACGCCGGCGTGCCGATCGTTACCCCGCCGGGTAGCCACGCGATCTTTCTCGATGCCGAGAGCTTCCTGCCCCACATCGATCAGGACGAGTATCCGGCGCAGCGGCTGGCTTCGGAGATCTTCGTCGAGACCGGCGTGAGGGCGATGGAGCGCGGCAACGTCTCGAAGGGCCGTGATCCGCAGACGGGCGAGAACTACCGTCCGCCGCTGGAGCTCGTGCGCCTGACGATCCCCCGTCGCGTCTACACCCGCGATCACATGCGCGCGGTGGCCGACGGCGTCATTCGCCTGTACGAGCGGCGCGACGAGATCCAGGGGCTGCGCTTCGTGTACGAGCCCGACAAGCTGCGTTTCTTCCAGGGGCGGTTCGAGCCGATCGAGTCATAGGCGGGACGGCGAAACGGCCGAATAGACCGTGTAGGATCTCGACGACGACGACGTCGCGACGCCGCGATGAGCTTTGCCGCCGCGTGGCGAACAGCGAAGAGGACGGCTGAGGATGAAAAAGACGACGCCCGCAGATCGTGTCCCGCGAAGCCCCATGAACCGACGCCGGTTCCTTGCCGCATCGGCGGGCGCCGGCGCCGGGCTGACGATCCTGCCGCGCGCGGTCTTCGGGGCGACCGGGCGGCCGGCGCAGAGTGAGACGGTCAACCTCGCCTTCATCGGCCTCGGCGGCCAGGGCAAGACGAACCTGAAGGGTTTTCTCGGCCTGGACGACGTCCAGGTGGTGGCGCTCTGCGACGTCGCCGGCGAGGCCGACTACACGCCCTTCTACTACGCCGACAAGAGAGCCGGGCTGAAGCCGGCGCTCGAGTACGTCGAGGAGCATTACGCCGAACAGATCAAGTCGGGGACCTACCGGGGCTGCAACACCTACGTGGACTTCAACGAGATGCTCGACAACGAGCCCGATATCGACGCGGTCGTCGTCTCCACACCCGATCATGTCCACGCCGCGGCGTCCCTGGCCGCGATCCGTCACGGCAAGCACGTGTATTGCGAGAAGCCGCTGGCGCATTCGATTCACGAGACCCGGCTGGTAACCACGGCGGCCCGCGAGGCCGGCGTGGCCACGCAGATGGGCAACCACGGCAACTCCGGTGAGGGCATCCGCCTCACCGTGGAATGGCTGAGGGCCGGCGCCATCGGGCCCGTGCGCGAGGTACACGGCTGGACGTCGACCGGTGCGCTGCGTTGGCAACTGAAAAACGCGCCCGAGGACCCACTGGTGCCCGCAGACCTGGACTGGGATCGCTGGCTCGGACCGGCCGCCTACCGCGCCTACACGCCGGCCATCGCGCCGTACCGCTGGCGTGGCTGGTGGGAATTCGGCTCCGGCGCCATCGGCGACATGGCCTGCCACAACCTGGATCCGGCGTTCTGGGCCCTCGATCTGGCCCACCCGACGAGCGTCGAGGCCCACTCCACCATGCCGAGCGACGAGACCACGCCCGCCGGCGCCGTCTACTACTACGAGTACCCGGCCCGCGGCGACATGCCCCCGCTCACGATGACCTGGTATGAGAGCGGTCTGAAACCTCCGCTGCCGCGCGAGCTCGAGGAAGGGCGACGAATGGGGGAAGAGGGCATCTACTTCGTCGGCGACGACGGCGTGATCCTCTGCGGCGGCTGGGGCGGCTCTCCGCGCATCATCCCGGAACCGAAGATGCAGGCGTACGAGCGTCCGCCCAAGACCATTCCCCGCGTCAGCGAGCACCGCCTGGACTGGATCGAGGCCTGTCGCGGCGACGATCCGCCCAGCTCCAACTTCGACTACTCCGGCCCCCTCACCGAGATGGTCCTGCTGGGCAACGTGGCGCTGCGCACCGGCAAGAAGATCGACTGGGACGCCGCCAACATGAAGGCCACCAACGCTCCGGAGGCGGACGAGTACATCAAGCCGGCCTTCCGGCCGGGCTGGGGTCTGTAGCCCGCAGGATCAGTGCTCGGAGGGTTCGATCAACGCGATCCAGCGCTCTCCCAGGCCGAACAGCGGCGTGTTCAGATCGACGCGCACCACGACGCCGCGCTCGTCCACGTAGGCGTTGCCGAAACGACGACGAAACTCGAGGCGACGAACCGGAACCGTGCGATCGCCCAGCCGGAGCTCGGTGATCTCGTCTCCGAGGCTCAATTCCATGTTGTCGAGGTACCAGGGCACGGAACGACTGGGCGGCACGAGGAACGAATGCAGCGACGTTTCCCACGCCAGCGCCGATGCCGGCAGCGGATGCGGGATCATCAGGCTCAGGAGGCCGGGATTGGAGGGCGACGAGGCGCCGCCGGACGCATAGACATTCAGGCCGGATAGGCGCTCGAGATCGAGCGTTTCGTCGTCGCCCCGCAGCGAGTTTTCCGTTTGCCACTGCCGGTCGGCCGTCTGCACCACGGTCCGGTAGCCGCCGTTCGCATAGGAATACAAGGTGGTCGAGAAGAAATCCTCCGCATGCTGCATGGTCCACAGGGTCTCGGGAAATCCGGATGCGTTGACGATGAGCTCCGCATGCTCCCAGGCAGCCAGCCGCTGGTTGCCCATGAAAGGGATAGGCGACCCGCGGTAGCGTCGGTACTCCAGCCAGAAGACGGCGCGGCGCCCGTCCCCCTCGCCGACGATGCGCGTGAGGCGCATGATCCAGCGCGCGGCCTCGTCATTCTCGAGCTCGTCCTCGGGACCGAGCGCATAGCTTCGCACCTCACCAACGCTGTAGCCGAACATCGTTCGCGAGGAATCGAAAAAGAGCCGTTGGCGGCGCGCGCCGGCGGGGGGCGTCGTCGTGGAAGAACGAGCTGACAAGCGGGTCGAGGCCGCCGTGCTGGCATCCGCGCCGAGCGCCTCCGGGGGATCGTCGGGATCGAGCAGGACAATGTCCCCGGCGCGCAACACCACGCCGTCTTCGTCGACGTATATCTCGTCCGCGATGCCTTCGAGGTCGAGGCGATGCGCGTTCGGCCGCCGGTCACCGATCTGCACCCGTGCTTTCGACCCGAGGGCGAGACGCCGAGCACGGAGTCGGTCCACCGACCCCGCGGGCTCGAACAGGGCAACGCCCCACTGCGACCCGTCATCGGGAATCGACGGCGGCAGCATCAGCGTCAGCAAGCCGGGGTTACCCAACAGCGAATCCGACCAGCGTGCCGCCCCGCCGGTCTCCGTCAACGGCGAGAGACAGAACCCGCTGAGGTTCGTCAGATCCATGTAGGACTCGAGCTGCGCGGCGTCCGACCTCCCGGCCAGCATCGCGACCGGCACCTCCGCACGAGACTGCCGGTAACTGTCCTGCAGTGTCTTGCGGTAGACGCCGTTGTCGTAGGCGTAGTTGCTGGAGGTAAGCGACTGCTCACCGTGTCGGGTGAACCAGAAGCGCAGGGGGAAGCCGGCGTCGTTGACGACGACCTCGCCCTGCTCCCAGGCAACCAGCCTCAGCGCCTCGCCGTTCGCCGCCGCACCAGGCTCGTGCCGCCGATACTCCAGCCAGAAAGCCGCCGCGCGATTCGGTTCCTCTCCCAGGACCCGGTTCAAACGGATCGCCCACTCCGACCGGGCGCCGGCAACTCGCGCGTCGTCAAGGAGCACGTAGCGGCGCACCTCGCCGGCACGAAAACCGAAAGCGCGCTCGGACTCGCGGCGTAGCGATTGTTGCGAGGCGGGCGCCACGGCAACCGCGGCAGCCAGGATCATGATCACCAGCGCCGACGTCGCCCTCTTCATCGTGGGCCTCGTGTCGTCTGCACAGCGTGAGAGAAGGTCCCACGGCATTGTATTCGGAAGCCCCGGCCGTCGCAGGGCTCGAGCGAGCCGGACGCCGTCACGACACGGCACCGCCTCGGTGCCGACGACCAGGTTCGCGTACGGCGCTACCCAACCGACCGTCCGATCCGCGACATCGCGCTACCAGTAGTAGCCCAGCGCGACGGTCAACCGCGGCAAACCGAGCACGCCGAGCGCGCCGCCGCCGTAGTAGCTCACCTCGGGGCGAACCAGGAGCTTCGTCGTCACGAAGGCCTTCAAACCCACACCGCCGCTCCAGACGGCGAAGGTATCGACACGGCCCGACGATTCGAGTGTCGTGTTCATCACCAGGTCGAGATACTCAACCGTTTGATCGGTGTGCAGCACGCCCAACCCGCCGACAACGTAGACCTGCCGGCGCGACTCCGAGAAATGGTAAAGGACGTTTCCCGACACCAGCACGGCGTTGCCACCGAAGCGAACCGAGCTCGGGAAATTCCGCTCGAAGAGAAGCACGCCCGCCTCCACCTCGAAACCGACCCGGCGAAACGGGCGAACAGCCAAACCGCCGCCAAACCACGGCCCGCTACCCCGTGAGCCTTCATCGGCGCCCAGACGACCCCACCCCATCATCCCGAAGACCTCGAGGTCGTAGTCAACCTCACCAGGCGTGCCCTGCCCCTGCACCACGACCCCGCCGGAATCGGCGTCCCCCGACACCGGGCCCGCCGGGTCCCCTGTTCCTCCATCTCGCTGCGCCCACACCGGCAGCGCCAACAACCCGATGCACATCGCCGCGACAAGCATCGTCGGCCGCCACCGGAAGACTCGACGTCGTGGCCGGTACCCGCAACGGCACCCTCTCTGCCCCATGGCACGCTCTCCCACTGATCGCTGGACGAGATTCGACTTGCCGTGTACTGAGGCGAACCGGGGCGCTGGTTACACGGCGTTGCACGCTGCGTACCGGCACCGGGAACGCTAAGGTATCGCCCCGCGGAAAGGGATCGTCAACGTGATGCGCAGGGCATTGGGTCAATACGAGATTCTGCTTGCACTGGCGCTCTTTCTCGTGCCCGTGGCAGGGCGCGCCGGCGAAGGCCACCTGATGGTGCGTTTGCGCACGCGTGCAGCCGAAGCGCCGAACTGGCACAAGTCCGTCGACATCTACGTGCGTCTCGGAGCGAGGCCGTCGGTCGTTGGCATCGAGCGGGAAATCGACTGAAGCGCTCCGCATCGAACGCACCCGCGTCTCCCATCTGTCGCCCGAAAACATTTTGAGGCAGAATATCGGACAATGATGTCCGATCTCCAGCAACCTGAGGCACTCCGGCCGCGAGCGTCGGCGGCGACGCCCGCGTGGGGATTCTCGTGCAGCTTCTGCGACCTCCCGCCCGAACTACTCGAAAAGGCGCGGGCTCGTCTCCGCTTCGTCGCCCTCATCTTCTTCTGGTTTTGCTTCGCCGCCATTCTGATCGAGGCTCTGCTGGGCACCGACGCCTCCCGCGTCCTGTACGGCGTGTACGTCGTCAACGGGCTGGCCTCGGCGGCCGTCTTCGCCCTATGCCGCGACCACCGCGTTCCTCTCCGCGCGGTCCTCCACTTCGGCCTCGTCTACGAGGTCGTGATCTGCGCGGTGGTGTCGGTCGGTTTCCCGCTCGCCCAATACCGCGCCACCGGCGGGGTCCTGTACGTCACCTGGGCCAGCATCATCATCGTGGCGTTCCCGTTGCTCATCCCGAGCCCACCGATGCGGACGTTGATTGCCGCGCTGGCCGCCGCCGCGACCGTCCCGCTCGGCCTGGTCGTTCTACAGGTCTCCGGAGCGGTGCAGGTGCCGGCGCTCCACTACCTCGAGGCGTCGCTCACACCGTCGTTTTGCGTGGTGCTCGCCTACGCCAGCTCGCGGGTGGTGTACGGCCTTGGCCTTGACGTGGCCAAGGCTCGCGAGCTCGGCAGCTATCGACTGGTCGAGCTTCTGGGCAAGGGCGGAATGGGCGACGTCTGGCGGGCCGAGCACAAGATGCTGGCCCGACCCGCCGCCGTGAAGCTCATCAGCGATCAGGCATTCGCGATCGCCGGCGGCCGGGCCGTGGAGCGTTTCGAGCGGGAGGCTCGCGCCACCGCTTTTCTCGAGTCCCAACACACGATCGACATCTACGATTTCGGATTCACCGACGAGGGATCCTTCTACTACGCGATGGAGCTGCTCGACGGCGTCGATCTCGAGTCGCTGGTGAGAGACTTCGGCCCGGCGCCGCCGGAACGTGTCGTGCACATTCTCTCCGGGGCCTGCAAATCGCTCGCAGAGGCACACGAGCGGAAGCTCATACACCGGGACGTCAAGCCCACCAACATCTTCCTGTGTCGCAAGGGGCTCGACTACGATTTCGTCAAGGTCCTCGACTTCGGGCTCGTGAAGCCCGCCATCGCCCCGGCGGGTGATGCCATCGGATTGACGGCCGCCGGCAACATCCTCGGCACGCCGGCCTACATCGCACCGGAGATGGCATTGGGCAAGCAGCAGATCGACGGCCGCGCGGACCTGTATGCGCTCGGTTGCGTCGCCTTCTGGTTGTGCACCGGAACCTTGGTGTTCGAGGCGGAGAGCCCCGTCGGTGTTCTGATGCATCACGTACAGGAGCCGCCGCCGCAGATCTCGGAACGTTGCGAAACCGAAGTCCCTGCGCAGCTCAAAGAAATCGTTCAGGATTGCCTGGCCAAGGACCCGAACGACCGCCCCCGAAGCGCCACCGAGGTTGATGAGCGGCTCTCCGCGATCCCGTTCGACGATCCCTGGACGCCGGAGCGCGCCGAGGCCTGGTGGCAATTGCACCTGCCGGACCGCACGCTCGCGGCGCAGATCGCGGCGGAGAGCCAGCACACCCTGGTCGTTCAGAACCCGCCAGGACGGTCACAACCGGGGGACACCTTCGAAGCGACCGGAGGCAAAGGAGAGCAGCTCTCGGCTCGCTCCACCCACCTGGCCTGACCACTTAGCGGCAGTGCCGCCGCGTTCGAGAGGAGTGAATCATGTCAACCATAGCCGCGAGCGTCGAACGGCATCATCAGCTCATTATTGCCGGGCTCACCCTCGTCATCTTTTTCTTCGTCACCGCTTGCACCTTCCACGACACGATACCCGTCTGTCACTACCTGTTCGGGTGTGACCACGCGATGCACTAGTGGACTGTAACGGACACAACCGGCACCGAAACCAGATGCTAACGCTTCGCGACCATCTGGATCTCGACGGTCGATCGACCCATCAGGCGGCTTCCCACCATCGTCGGCTCGGGCGCATCCGGCCCCAGCGTCTCGTCCAGAACGGCCCGCACGGCGTCCGCGTCGCGAACGTCGGCCAGGTAAACCCACACTTCCTCGACATCGTCGAAGCTTACCGAGGCGGCATCGAGCCTCGCTCGAATCGAACCCAGCGCCACCCGGGCTTCTTCCGCCGCATCGCTCCCCTGCCCCGTCGCACCGGCCACGTAGACCCGATCGCCCGTATCGATGGCCGGGGAGAACGGAATGCGCCGTCGCGCTTGTCCCTCGGGCCGCACGACGCGCCTCTCGCCCGAGGACACCGCCACGCACTGAATCTCCGTCGAGAAGACGGCGTTCATGAGCGGAGCGCGAACCGTCGCTCGAGCCGGCGGATCGTCTTCGGACACGAACTCGGCATAGGCCGCGTTCATGTCGCCAAAGTTGCGGGGGTCGTCCAGAAAAACCTTGCAGCTAACCAGGTCTTCGTAGCTCATGCCCGCCTCCTCCAGAATGAGGCCGATGTTGCCGAAGACCCGACGGGTCTGCGTCGGAACATCACCCGGCACGGGCTGGTACGTCTCGGGGCTCCGGCTGGTCGCGCCGGCGATGAAGAGCGTGTTCGCCACCCTTATTCCCCAGGAATACGGCAGCGCCGGAGATCTCAGGCCGGCCGGCGTGACGATTTCCTTGGGGGCGCCGGTTGCCACCACCGAGATCTGGATCAGAGCCCGCGGATCCAAGAGATCGGCTTGCACGGTGGCCCGGGTGGGAGGACTGGTCTCGAAGTACGTGCGATAGACCCGGTTCATTCCCTGGAAGTGGCGCGTGTCCCGCAGGAACACGTTGGAGACGACGACGTCCGCATAATCCAGGCCGTGCCGGCGAAGCGCCTCACCCAGATGATCAAGCGCGGCGGCCGTCTGCTCCTCGACGGTCGTTAGCTCTGCCCCCCCCGCCTCGATGCCGGTGATGTTCGAGATATAGACGAACTCCGGGCTCTGCGCTGAGACGCGCAGCGGCGACATCAGCGCGAGGGCGAGCACACACAAGACGAAGCCACTTCGAGTGCTGGGGGCGACCATCCGGGCATCTCCTTCGTTGAGGGCTTTGCTGCAGGACCCTAACACCGGCTCCGCGTGGTGGCGCAAACGAACGACCGCGTTAATCTGCTATCTCCTGGTAGGTTCCAGGACAGTGCCGGCAAGCCTTTGATACACCGGGAGACTCGTCATGAAACGCCTCGTCTACGTCACGCTGGTAACGCTGGTCGCAACGGTCTTTTCAGGCGCTGTTTTCGCTCAGGAAAGCCCACTGCCCGCCATCCAGAAGGTCCGCAACTACCTTCCCCACATGACCGTGCCGGAGGTGCAGGATCTGCTGACGCGCTCCGACATGGTGATCATCCCGGTGGGCTCGATCGAGCAGCACGGGCTCCATCTGCCGACGGGGACGGATTACCTGAACGGCGTCGAGCGGGCCAAGCTGATCGCTCAACAAGCCGACGTGCTGGTCGCGCCGATCCTGCTCCCCGGCCAGTCCCCGTACCACATGGAGTTCGAGGGCACGATCACCCTGCCCTCGACGCTTATCCAGGAGGTCTACTTCGAGGCGGCCAGGAGCCTGATGCGACACGGCTTCAAGCGTTTCCTGATCTTGAACGCACACGGCGGGAACGCCGCGATCACGCGATTCGTCGTCGATCGCATCAACCAGGAAACCGAGGGGATCGCCGTGGACCTGGGTTCGGTGTTGGGACCGTTCCGGCCGCGAGCAACCACTCGGCCCGAGCAGGACCCCGGCCCGGCCGTTCTCGACCGGCACGGCGGGACCCCGGAGACCTCCAACTCGATGTACCTGATCCCCGAACTGGTCGACCTCGACGCCGCCGTTGCCGCGGAGCTCACCCTACCGCCTCATCTGGAACGCATCCTGCCCGAGGTTCTCGCCGGCGATCCAACAGCGTTGGCGGTGTTTCTCGCCGAGGGCTTGAAGGACGAAGCGACGGGCAAGGGCACCTCGGCGGCCGAGATGTCGAGCACCGGCGTATGGGGCGCCCGGGACCCACGAGAGTCCACCGCGGAGCGCGGGCGGGCCGCAACCGAGTCGATGGTCACCGCGGCCGTCGCCTTCATCGAGCGCTGGAACGAGCTTCGTTGATCCCGAGCGTTTGACGGTCGTTGTCGGCGGCGAATGCGTTGCATACAATGCATTCGTCCGTCGTTGACGACCCTCATGTCCCCTCGTACGAGGTACACCGGCCATGAAAAGCCTGTCCTTCCGAATTGCCGACGATCTGGCGCGGCGTGTCGGCGAGCGCGCGCGGACTTGGCGGGGCCAGAGCGACAGCGAGCGTTACCGACAGATCATCGAGGAATGGGTGCGGCTCCAGGACCACCCGGGGATCCGTTTCGTCGATGGCCCGGCGGGTCGGCGCGCCGCGTTGGTCGGCGGCCCCGACGTTTGGGAGATCATCGACACCGCGCGAGCCCACGAGTTCGACGGCGCCGCGATTCTCGAGGCCCACCCGTGGCTTTCGGCCAGGCTGCTGGAGATCGCGACGCGCTACTTCGACTGTTTTCCCGACGAGATCGAGGCGCTGATCGAGGACAACCGCTACGTCGCGGATGAGCTCGCCGAGGAGCTCGAGCTCGTGGTCCGTGAAAGAAGCTCGTCGGACGCTCCACCGCGGGGGCGGCGCTCGGATTCGTGAGGCTGTACCTCGACGAGATGATCAGCCCGAGCGTCGCCGAGGGTTTGCGCCGCCGCGGACACGATGTCGCCGCCGCGGCCGAACGCGAGACCCTGGGCAGCTCCGATGCGCGCCAGCTCGCGGAAGCGATTCAGGAGGGTCGCGCGCTGGTGACCTTCGACGTTCGCGATTTTTCCGTGCTGGCCAAGGCGGCAGCTGTTGCCGGCACCGAACATTGGGGGATCGTTCTGCTGTCGCCGGCGCGCTTCCCACGCTCGAGCATCGGCGGATTGGTGGGGGCACTGGAGCTGCTGCTGTCCCGCAACCCGAACCCGGATTCCATGAGGAATCGAGTCCTGTTCCTCGAGTCTGAGTGAAGCTGCAGGCGAGCGCCGGTGGACACGGCGCTACTCGCCGACCCTGCGAAATGTCCCCGTGAACCCGGCGCTGCCCGGCTCCATGAAGCCGTCCGGCCACGTCAGGTGGAGCGTGTCACCCTCGATGCGATAGGTGTAGGTAACGTGGTTTTCTCCCCAGTCGGCCATGTAGTTCGGATTCAGAGCCACATAGGCCTCGGTGGTGATCTCGTTGCCGCTTTGCGTGTACCTGCCCGAGTTGGCCACCAGGGTGTCGAACGCAGCAACCTTGTCGGCGTCGTCCATGGCATCGCCGGTCCATCTTTCCCGGTCCATGCCGGCGGGCACGAACATGATGCTGTAGTTGGCCTCGGTGAAGACCAGTAGTCCCGGCTGAGGATCGCCTTCGTGCCCATCCCAACCCGCGGTGACCCACGCGCCGACGATCGACGGTTCTTGGGCCGGGACCGAGCCTGCAACGGCCAGGATGCCAAGAAGGGCGAGGAAAGCCGCGCTCGCATTGATTCGACGCATTGTATGTCTCCCGTGAGTGTGAGGTGGGAGACCGAGACCAGCCGTCTGAGAGCACGCCCGTTTCAACGTGGCCGGTGCTCGATCACTCTCGTTCCGCCGCCATACTTCATGATTGCCGCGGCCAAAACAACGGAGCCCTCCGCGGGGCCGTTCGGATCTCCGCGCAAGAAGCAGGTCCAGTTGTCTTGATTACGCGTCGCTGGCAGGCTTGGTTGATAGAGTTCCTTCCGAAAGGAGGCCATGATGATCCCGATGCACCAGCGTGCAGCGATCGTGTTCCTCGCGGCAGCACTGCTCGCCGGGTGCGGGGGCGGCGAGACAAAGAGCCTGGAGGTTTCGGCGTCGGCCTACAACTCGGTGGCGTCCCAGACCGAAGGACAGCCGAACCTGGGCGCATGGGGCGACGTGCTCGAGCCCGGGATGAAGGCCATCGCCGTGTCCTCGGACCTCATCGACCTCGGCCTGGACCACGGCACCGAGGTGAGCATCGAGGGCCTGCGCGGCCGCTACACGGTGCTCGACCGGATGGGCAGCAGGCATACCGAGCGAATCGACATCTACATGGGCACCGACGTGGAGGCAGCCAGGGAGTGGGGCGTCAAGAAGGTGACGATCACCTGGCGGGCGACACCGTAGGCGCGCAGGCTCGATCACCAGAAGTCTTTGCCCGTCGGACGATACGTCTGGAACCCGGCATGATCCAGTACGGTTGGCCCCTGACTCTGTGCAGGAGACAATGAAGCAGAGAATGGCCACCCCCCAAAGTTGATACGGAGGGGATCGTGCGGAATCGCCACACCGCGGTATTCGAGCGCACGAAGAGGGGCCGCGCCCTGAGGTTCGTGCTCGGTACTTCACTTGTTCTGACTCTTGCGGCGAGCGCGATAGCCGGCCCGGTGCCAACACAGGACCTCGCCGACGGGGAGGCCCAGATCAGGTACCTGGGTCACAGCGGCTGGGCCATCCGAACGAAGAGCCGCTTTCTCGTGTTCGACTATTGTGAGCGGTACGAGCCGACCGAGCCGCGGTCACTCGCCAACGGCCACGTCGATCCGCACGAGATCGCGGACCTGAGCGTCGTCGTATTCGTCTCCCACGGACATGGGGATCACTGGGACCCCCGCATTCTGGAGTGGGAAGAAACGATCCCGGACATCACCTACGTATTCGGTTGGCAGGCCGCGCAGGGGCCCGACCACGTCTACTGCGCGCCTGAGCGACAAGAGCTGACCCTCGACAATATGAGGGTCCGCACCATTGTCCACGACTTCGACGGGATCCCCGAGGCCGCGTTCGTCGTCGAGGTGGACGGGCTCACGATTTTCCATTCCGGCGACCACGGCAACGGACCGCCGCCGTTCCGAGAAGCGTTCGTCGAAAACATCGAGTATGTCGCCGACATCGCCCCCGAGATCGACGTCGCCTTCATTCCCCTGTGGGGAGAGGAGTCGTTCGTCGTCAGCGAGCTGGAGCCGAGGTTTACCTTTCCGATGCACGATGTCGGCCGCGAGCACCAGTACGCGCAATTCGCGGCCCGGGCGGAGCAAGAGGAGCTGCCCACCCAGGTTATCGCCGCGGCAGCGACGGGCGATCACTTCATGTTGTCGAACGGCAGGATGAGGGTTTCGAGGGATCGACCTTAACGAGGCTGAAGTCGCGGTCACGACAGGCTCATGATCCGAGGGTCATCGTTCCACCGGTGTGCCCTTGGGTTGCGTCGGCGGGATCCGCGGTGCCGGTGGCCTTTTCGCGCAGTTGTCTCACCATCTCCTGAAAGCGTGGCTCATCGCGCAGCGACGCGAAGTGCGGCTTCTTGTCGAGGCGCCACCAGCCACTCAGGAAGCCGTCGTCGATGGCAAGCTGCAGGGCATCGAGGGCGTCGTCCGTGCGGCCCTGAAGCGCGTAGATCTCCATCGCGGCGGTGCGGAATTGATGGCGCCGCTGCTGCTCGGGAAGCCCATCGATGTAAGCCTCGCTTCTCTCGAGCAGCAGGTGGGCGTGAACCTCTTCGCCGGTGTGGAGCAGCACGGCGGCCAGGTCGATCGCCGCCCGCAGCGTGAAGGCGTGCACCGGCGGCTCCTGACCATCGAGCAGCTCGGGGAAGGTCTTTTCGAAGAAGTCGCGCGAGTCCTCGGGCTTGCCTGCAAGCACCCCAAAGTAACCGAGCGGCTCCCAGGGCTGCTGTCTGGCGACCGGGAACCTCCACTGGTTTGTGTAGTTCTTCATGGCGACGCGGTTCGCGAGATTCCGGGTGAGCTCGTCGGGGTCGGCGTACCGCCCCTCGTACAAGGCAAGATCGAGCCGGCCGACCCCCGTCCACGGGTTCCCCTGTGTTGCCTCGTCTTGCTGCAATGCATCGACGCGGCGCTGCGCCGCCGCCTGATCGCCGCGGTCCAGATCAACCTGTGCGAGCGCGACGGTGGTCCGCGCCGTGACCCCGGGCCCCGGAGCCCGTTCGAGGGCATGCTCGAAAGCCTCAACAGCCTCATCCAGCGATCCGGCGACATCGCGGTGGATGTAACCGAGCAAGACGTACGGCGCCGGCTCATCCGGGAATTGAGCGATACGGGCGTTCAGCAACGTCTCGGCTTCTGCGATCCGGCCCAGAGACGCGAGGGCCCGGACGAGGTTTTGCAATGGTCTCCAATCCACCGGGTTCAACTCGCGTGCCCGCCGCAGGGGATCGATCGCTTCTTCCGGGCGTCCGGCGAAATGTAGCGAAGCGCCGAGAAGCATGTGGCCCGCTGAATACTCCGGGTGGAGATCGGCTACCAGGCGCAACTGCCCGATCGCCTCATCGAAACGGCCCTCGAGGAAAGCAAACGTGCCCAGATTCGAGTTCGCCGCCGATCCCAAGGGATCCAGGTCGCGCGCCCTGAGGGTCATCCTCCAGGCCCCCTCAAACTCATTTGTCAGCCAAAGCGACCATCCGTATTGCTGATACGTGAGGTAGTCGTTCGGATTCAGCGCAATCGCCCGCTCGAAGGTCTCTGGCCACGCAGGGTCGTCTCCCCTTCGCATGAGTAGGGCCTGCGTCTTGAACGCTTCGCCGAGCTCGGGATCGAGCTGCAAGGCCCTATCGATGTTGCTCCGAGCCTGCGCCCGCGCGACTTCCTCTTCCATGCCTGCGTAATCCTCGAGGTGGTTGAAGGTGTCGGCGATCCCGACGTACACCAACGCGAATCCTGGGTCGAGCTCGAGAGCCCGCTTGAAGTGGTCCAGCGACGCCCAGAGCGCATCCGGCGTTCGCAACTCCTGCGCCCGCTTGCCCGCCAGGTAAACCTCGTAAGCCTGCGGGTTCTCTGTCGGGCGGGTCGCCAGTTGCTCGCTCTCGCTGCCGACGAGCTCGATCTCGAGGATCGCTACGACCTGTCGGGCGATACTCTCCTGAATGCTGTAGCGCCCTTCCAGGTCCAGATCCGCGGTGTACGTCTCGAACCACAGCACAACGCCGCTGGAGGCTTCGACCAACGACACCTCGTCAGTCCACTTCTCTTCATCCGAGGCGACGTCCCCGTACAGGAGGTTCGCGACACGGAGTCGCGCCCCGACGTCGATCGGGTCCATGGCTTGGCCCTTGAAAAGGACCGACGATTGCCGGCTAACGACGAGCATGCCGCTGACGGACTGAAGACGCTTCCGTACTTCCATCCCGAGCTCTTCGGCAAAACCGTCCTCGGGACCGCCCCGGATGCTCTCGAATGGCATCACGGCGATGGTGTGCGGTGCGGGTGCATCGGCGATGAGCGTCGTCCCGCCGGCGCCGTCATCGGAGTCCCCAGCAATGAGCCCGACGGAGTCGGAAGCAGATCTGGAGAGTATCGACGACAGCCCCCAACCGGCCGCCAGCACCACCAGCACTGTCGCGACGAACGCCGGGGCGCCCCGCAAGCCGGGCATAGATAGCCAGCTCGACGTTGCCGCTGCACCCGAGCGCGAATCGGGTTGTGTCCCACCCGCGGTGGAGACGATGTGTTCGAGCTCGACGCGGGCGTCGGCGATATCGTGCAACCGGCCGTCGACGTCCTTTTGCAGGCAGCGGCCGATGAGCGACCGCAGCGCCAGTGGGGTGTCGGCGGGCAAGCGATCCCAATCCGGCTCGTGCTCCAGAACCGCCGACAACGTATCGGCCATGGTCGCGCGGTCGAACGGGCGGTGGCCGGTGAGCAACTCGTACATCAGGCAGCCGAAGGCCCAGTTGTCGGTGCGCTTGTCAATGTTGCCACCGCGGATCTGCTCGGGGCTCATGTAGGGGGCGGTACCGACGATGACGCCGGTGGCGGTGAGGTGGCTGGCGGCGACCTCGATCTCGGTGGCGAAGGCGGTGTCCATCGGCCCCCCGCCCGGATCGCCTTCGCCCGACCCGGCTACGGCGAGATCCTTGGCGATGCCGAAGTCCAGTACCTTCACGCGGCCCTTGTCGTCGAGCATAACGTTGGCGGACTTCAGGTCGCGGTGCACGATGCCCTTCTCGTGCGCCGCCTCCAGCGCGCCGGCAACCTGGACGCCGATACGCCGGGCCTCTTCGGTGGAAAGGGCGCCGCGGCGCAGCATCTCCTCGAGCGTCGTGCCCTCGACGAGCTCCAATACCAGCCAACGGACGCCCCCCGACTCTTCGAGGTTGTGGATCGTCGCGATGTTGGGATGGTTCACCGATGCGAGCAGGTGGGCCTCGCGCTGCAGTCGCGCCAGCCGCGCCTCATCATCGGCCAGCGCCGCGGGCAGTACCTTGATGGCGACGTCGCGCTTCAGGTTGGCGTCGTGGGCGCGATACACCTCGCCCATGCCGCCCGCACCCAGCGGTTCAAGAATCTCGTAATGCCCGAGGGTTTTACCGACCAATTTGACGGCCTCTGTCGGGAGAAGAGCCGACACGAGTGTATTCGGAAGGCGGGAGCCACCACAGGGGGCGAGGAGAATGATGGCGGGGCTGATGTTACCGAGTTCAAATCCCTCGCTGCGGCGTTGGTGGACGTTGCGCGGCTGGTTGCCTGATCGCGCAGATGGTTGTGAGAGCGAGCTACCGACCCGTTGGCACCAGCCGCTTCAACTCCTCGAACCAGTCGAGGACGATCTGAAGCCGGTCGAGAGCGTCTTCAGCCGCTTCCTCACCCATCGGCTCGATCACCAGAAGTCTTTGCCCGTCGGACGATACGTCCCACGGGCCGCGCAACGAGTCGGACGCGAGTCCCGAGAGCACGACGCGCTGATTGGACGCCTGGCCGGTCGCGGCATCGAAGTCGACGGCGAATACCTCGCGTCCGTTGCGATAGAAGAGGCGGGATGGGTTGTCGCGCGGCCACACGGGTCCGCTGCCACCCCCCTGGGAGACTTGCTGCGCCTCGCCGGTGTGAGGGAACGATGTGACGTACACCTCACTGGAACCCGTGGCGTTCGAGTGCCAGGCGATCCATTGACCGTCGGCAGATACCGCGGCGTGCACCTGGTTCGCTTCGGTCTCGGATACCCGGTGGGGATCCCGCTTTTCGATGAGCGAGTAGATCCACAGCCGGTTTCGCCCTACGAACAGTCTTTCCGTGTCGTTGTAGACGACCCAGCCCCCGACCGGCGATACCGCCACCGGCTGTTGCTGGCGCTCGCCGACGCGTACCGGCTCGAGGTCGGCGCCCAGGGCGGGGGGTCGGCGAAAGATGTCGGAGGTTCCCTGATTGTCGGCGCGATAGTAGATCCAATCGTTGTCGGGAGACCACACGGGGTCCGCTCCCTCCGAAACGAGCTCCTGGTCGCGGCCCGTCTCCAGGTCATAGAGCATGATCGCGCTGCCGACCCTGCCGTCGGCGCGGGTGCTGCTGAACCCGTAGGCGAACCGTTGATCGTCCGGCGCCAGGCTCACGGAACCAATCGCGCCCGATCTCGTCAGCGGTTCGAGGGGTAGAGACGGACCGTCCAGGCCGTGCCACACGGGGCGATAGTCTCGCACGACGCGTTCGTCGGGCTCGAAGTACGCGAGCGTCCCGTTTGTGGACACCGCGGCGAGCGCGCGACCGTCACCGACGTAAACGGCGTCGATCATCGGAACTCCATCGCCGGTGGTAGCTAGGCCGTCGGCGTCGAAGGGAGCAACGAAGAGCCGCTCGCCCACAAGGTAGAGCAGATGTCCGGAGGCCAGGTAGCGGCCGTCAGAGCCGGGTGAGAGGAGCTCGACCGGCTCCCGTTGACCGCTCTCCAATACGGCCACCGCATTCACGCCGCCGCCGCGCCGAATCGTGAACAAGACGGCGTCGGTTCCCGGTATCCAACGGGGTACATCGTAGGCGAGCTCGCCCCTGTCCGCGGCGGGCTCGGCGAGAAGGTCGGGCGCCTCGTCGCCCGCGGCCGACACGGTGTACAGGCTTCCTTCATTGGTGGTTACGATGACGTTGTCTTCGCCCCACGAGCTGGCTCCGAATTCTCCCTGGGAGGGCATGGCGATGGGGCTGGCCGCGCCTCCGCTTACCGAGATCTTGTGCAGCCCGCCGTCGCGGACGAATCCGATCCACTGCCCGTTCGGCGAAAAAAAGGGCCGTATGGCGTTGGCGGTTCCCGCGAGCGGCTCCCACTCGAATTGATCGAGCCGGCGGGTCCAAAGCGCCATGATCATGTCGCTGGGACGATAGAGAGTTTGCACAAGAGTCTTGCCGTCAGGGGAAAAGACCATTGGTACGTCGAGGCGCGACGATCGCAGCCCCTCGGGGAGGGAAACGCGGAAGCGCATCGGGCTCTCGGGCTCGGAGCCGGTTGGCAGCAGCGTTGCCCACATCAACAGGTTGACGACGAGCATCGCCACCGCGGCCAGAGCTACCAACGGCCAGCGAAGACCGCGGGCGCCGGCGGGCTCGGCAACAAAGGCGTCGTTCGGAGCGTCCTCGATTTCGATGCGGGCGTCGGCGATATCGTGCAGTCGCCCATCCGGATCCTTCCGCAGACACCTCTCGATGAGACGGCGAACCTGAGGGGGAATCTCAGTGGGGAGGGCGTTCCAATCCGGTTCCTGATGAACGATTGCCGCGAGGGTGTCGGCCATCGTCTCCTTTGCAAACGCACTCTTGGCCGTCAGCGTCTCGAACAGCAGGCAACCGAACGCCCAGATGTCGGCTCGTTTGTCGATGGCGCCGCCACGCACTTGCTCCGGACTCATGTAAGACGGCGTCCCGACGAGCGTTCCGGCGACGGTCAGATTCGTCGCGTGGGCCGTCGCGGCTACCTCGGTATCCACCTGCATGCTCTTGGCGATGCCGAAGTCGAGTACCTTGGCGCGCCCGTCGGGCGTGACCAGCACATTGGCGGGCTTGAGGTCTCGATGGATGATCCCCTCCCCGTGGGCCGCCTCCAGCGCCTCGGCGATTTGCTTGCAGATGTCGAGCGCTTTCTCGACGGGCAACGGTCCCTTGGCCAGCTTCCGTTCTAACGATTCACCGGTCACCAGTTCGAGAACGAGGAAGCTTGACCCGTCCTCCCCCTCGAGGGCGTGGACGGTGGCGATGTTGGGGTGGTTCAACGCCGCGAGAAGCTTTGCCTCACGCTGCAGTCGAGCGAGCCGGTCAGGGTCGTCTGCGAGGTCCTCGGGCAGAACCTTGATGGCAACATCGCGTTCGAGCTTGGTGTCGCGGGCGCGGTACACCTCGCCCATGCCGCCCGCACCCAGCGGTTCAAGGATCTCGTAATGAGCGATGGTTTTGCCGACCACGATGATGGCTTCCTGTCGGGAGAAGAGCCGACAGGAGTGTAGTCGGAAGGCGGGAGCCGCTTACAGGGGGCGAGGAGAAT
>CAYSHI010000355.1:0-27169 GCA_964430745.1 uncultured Acidobacteriota bacterium
GGCGAGTCCGCGGAGAGGCGACGACGGCGATGTTCATACATCGTCGAGGAGCCGCGACAAAGGAATCGCCCCGTCCCGCCGCTACCCTTCGGGCAGAGGGAATTGCGCGCGATCTCGGCGTCAGGGCTCGTCGACGATGCCGAAGCATCGCCTTCCTCGCCCTTCCTTGATCTCGCCCGCAATTCCCTCTGCAAGTGTCAAGCTATGTTGGAGACAGCACACTAGAATGCCCGCATGACTACCACCGCAACGGTCGACACGCTGTCCGCAAGCGGAGCCGCAACGCCCGGGCAAGACTTCCTCCAGCTTTGACCCGACACCGGCCTGCTGCCCGGTCGGGCAGCGAAGCAAGGCGCCACGGCGCTGTTGATGACCCGCCTGATGAGCATGTTCACTCTGACCATGCTCGTGGGGGTCATCGTACTCACGGCCCGCGATCTGCTGGCGGGTGACACCGGTTTTTTGCTACCGCGCGGAATCGCCATCGCCGTTCTCGCCGCCGCCTCCGTGGCCCTTGTCTTCCGTCGTTCGTCTTCGCTGCTCCAGTTGCGCGCCGTCGAGGTGGCGACGTTCGGTGTCGTCGGCCTTTACCTGGCGACGCAGACCTACGCCTACGGCATCGACGACCTGATGACACCGGGCTCGACGACGTCGACCTGGAACGCCGTCTTGCTGCGCTTCGCCCTGCTGATGGTCGCCTATGGAGTTTTCGTCCCCAACCGAGTCGTACGAGCCGTTTTGGGCGTGCTCATCATCGGCTCGCTTCCGCTCCTGGCCGCCCTCCTGATCCGTGTTCAACACGCTGATCTGCGCGACGCCTTCGATGCCGCCGTGAGCGAACGCTTCTTCGAAACCGGGCTGTTGCTCGGAGCGGCCGCCGGTGTCGCCATCTTCGCCGCGTTCCTGACCGGCAATCTATTCGATTTCGCCTTCGAGCAACGCCGCCGGATGTTCTACGACCTGGAGAAGCGGATCGGCAGCGGCGGCATGGGCGAGGTCTGGCTTGCCCGCCACCGCACGTTGTCGCGACCCACCGCGCTGAAGCTCATCCGCGAGGATAAGGTCTCCGAAGCCGACGGCGACGACGCCCGCCGTGTGTTGCAGCGCTTCGAGCTCGAGGCCAAGGCCACGGCCGCACTTCGATCACCACATACGATCGACGTCTACGACTTCGGCGTCACGGATGACGGACATTTCTTCTACGCAATGGAGTATCTGGAAGGGCTCGACCTCGAGACGTTGATAAAGGAATTCGGGGCCGTGCCTCCGGAGCGCGCCATCCATTTTCTTCTGCAGGCGTGCGACTCACTCGCCGAGGCCCACGACACCGGATTGACGCACCGTGACGTCAAACCGGCGAACCTGTTTCTGAGCCACCTCGGACCGAGCGGCGACTACCTGAAGATCCTCGACTTCGGACTCGTGCAATCCGAGCAGGCCCAGGAGATGTCCGAACGCCTCACGGCCGAGGGCACGACAAGCGGCACGCCGGCCTACATGGCTCCGGAAATGGCGGTGCGGCGCGAGGACGTCGACCGGCGCTCCGACATCTACGCGCTGGGCGCCGTCGCCTACTGGCTACTGACCGGTAAGTATGTCTTCGAGGCCGACAACGGCGTTGCCATGATCGTGGAACACGTCAAGACGAAGCCGACGCCGCCCTCCGAGCGCAGCGATTCGCCGATCCCTCCGGAGCTCGACGATATCGTCCTGCGATGCCTCGAGAAGAGACCCGAGGATCGTTTTCAAGATGTCCGGGCGTTGGCCACGGCGCTTTCGGCCGTACCGCTGGGAAGGGCATGGACCCCGGAGCGAGCGGCCGAATGGTGGGAGCTGTACACACCCGAAATAACGGCAGCCTGACGCCGCCGCGCTACGGCGTGTCGGGAAACGCTCGCGGCCGCTCGATCCCGACGATGTCGATGCCGTCGGCGCCTTTGTTGCGAACGGTCACGACCACCGGCTCTTCCCACCAGGGAAAGTCCGGATGCCGGGTGAATATGTTGGCGCGCAGGTAGCGATAACCGAAGGCATCGGGTGTGCCCCAGGCGCTCGTCGGTACCGCGATGCCCGGTGAGTCGATCTCGTGATCGCTGAGGATGGCCTCGCCTCCGGTGCGATTGTCGAACGCCGACCAGCGCACACCGTAGCCGACGGAGCCGTCCGCCGCGCCGACACGAGTCGCGGCGTTTTCCCAGGTCAGCGTTAGCGCGTTGCCGCTGCCGGTGAGCTCGAGCTCATCGAGCGGGTTGCTCCGTGTGATCCAGTAACGCACCGCCTTGTCTCGGCGCTTCTCGAGCACCTCGATCAAGTAGGCTTCGGCCTCCGGATCGCTGATGCGCGCGTTCTCGACGATGCGGCGAATGGCCTCATCGGAAAAGCGAGCAATGATGCGCGCAGCCCAAAAGCCGTCGGCGGCATCGAGTCGGTCGAAGGCGGCATTGGGGTACTCGGCCTTCCACAAGTTCGGGCGGAAATAGTCACCCTCGAAGAGGCCGACAGCCGGATAATCGGGAATCTCGACACGCAGCCACGGGCGCGACCAGACGCCGAGAGTTGCCGCCGATTTCCAGGTCTGGCCGCCTTCGAGGAAGTACTCGTTGCCCCCGCGCGGCTCGTTCTTGCCGATGGATGCGCTTCCGAGCGTCGAACCGAAGTCGAGCACGTAGTGCTTGACGAAACGACGGCCCTCCTCCTCCGTGTAGGCATCGTAGGTGTTGAGGGCACGCGAATCGTCGTGGTTGGTCCACGCGGCGATCACGCGATAACCGCGCAACTCGCGCCGGTGCTCGTGAGGAAAGATATCGTTGGGGTCATCGGGTCGGGTGCCGAAAAAGCGGAACTCGCCGACCTTTTCGCCGGCAACGAACTTGCTCGCCAGAGCCCGATACGTACCGTCCGCGGACATCGGTGCGCTGCTCATCCAATGGTCGATGTCGATCTGGTCGATGATCGTGCGGGCGCCGACCTCGTTGGTGAAGGTGGCTCCCTCACCGATCAAGAGGCGGTCCTTGGTCAGTGTCACCAGGTAGGCCTCGGCGACGTGGAACCCGAAGGCATGGTAGAGACGCGAGCTCACCATCTCCGCGGCCGAGGCGATCTCCGGGTTGTCGACGGGATCGAACTTGAGGATGAAGCGCTGACCCTCGACGTCTTCGATGAGGAACTTCGGGGTCACCCCACCGGTGGGCCTGCCGATGACCGTCCACGGCCCGTCGGCCGGGCCTCCGGTCAGGTTCGGTCCACGAACCAGCTCGTCGATGCTCATGTCGCGTACACCGAGGCGATTCCGGAACCAGCTGGAGTCCGGGACCGCCCCGAGTGTGTTGATGTTGAGCGCGCGCTTGTCTTCCGAGTCGCCCTTCTCCTGGAAGGAGTTCTCGTAGATGTCGTAGTAGGCGTTCACACCCCAGTCGGCCGGTTGCTCGATATCGAGCTTGTCGTCATCGACCCCGACCGGGTCGTCGCGGTTGAAGCGTGCGCCGACGGGGGACTGGGTCGTACCCCCCATCTGTGGGACGGCGCTCGTACTCGCGGCGGACAACGTCGAGATGAGCGCCAACAGCACGATCAGAATCAGCCCTGAGCCGCGGCCAGGACCGGAGCCGCGCCTCTGGAGGAAAAGGGGGTCAGCGCTGCGGTTGCGGCGGCCGAACTCGGTGCGCGGGCACTTCCGTGTGAGCTTGCTCATGGCTAACGCACCGTCTGTAGGAGGCGACTGAACAGCGGCGTCGTATCGAAGACGTTGTCGAAGGTGATAGCGGTGTGGAATCCCTCGCCACCGAAGGCAAAATCGGCGCGCAGAAACGTCGACAGCGCCGTCTTGACCCGCAGACCGAATCCGTAGTCCGTCGACAGGTCTCTGAAATTGAGGTTCCGGGTGTCGGCCACCACCTTGCCCGCATCGACGAAGATCGCCAGATCCATGGCCATCCAGATCTCGGCGCGATACTCGGCGTTCAGCAGGATCATGTTGCGGTCGCGAAAGCGCGAGTAGTTGTAACCGCGAAGGTCGCGCGTGCCGCCCAGCGTCGGCATCAGGTAGAAGGGAACCTCGCGCGCCCCGTCGGTGTCGGTGATGATCGTTCGCGCTCGTACCGCGATGACGCGCTTGTTCATGAGAAACGGGAAGTACTGCTGCAGCTCGATATCGAGCTCCCTGAAACTGAAGACATCGCCCTCGCGATCGTTCCAATCGGTAAAGCGCACGGCGTAGAGGCCACCTCGGTAAGGGTTTCCCTCGTTACGCCAATCGACCTGAACGAAAGCGTCGTAGTTGACGTACTCGACCTGTTCGACAAACCCCGGCAAATCACCCGGGTCGAAATCCGGCGGCGGCGCGAAGTCATCCTCGCCCGGGCCGATGTCCGTGTCGCGAAAACCGACGCCTCCGCCGATGTAAAACCACGATGGAGCGCGCCACCAGACGGTGGCGCCGAGTGCGCCGACCGACTGCGCGAAGCTGATACGGTCTTCGACGGAACTGTCCTGACCGAAGCCATAGAAGCTCTCGTTGGCATTATGTTGATAGCCGACGTGGAAGTTGGCGCTTATCGGCGTGTCGGCGATGCGAGCCCACCCGACCTCGAATAGGCCCAGGTAGTAGCCCCGCAGGCTTACGGCTGCCGATCCTCGCAGGTCGACCCGGTTCGGCGTGAACTCGTTGGGGTAACGAACACCGACGCCGGACTTCGACCAGACGACACCGAAAGCCTGCCCCGAGCCACTGGGGAAGCCTCCCAGCGTAGGCAAGAAGCCGTTCCAGCCGCCCCGAATGCGCTGCAGCCAATGACCGTCCTCGAGCCAGGAAAGCCCGGCTTCGACTCCCGTGCTTTGCGGCGGCTCCAGGTTGTCGCGCTTGCCCTCACGCGCCGCCCGCCAGTCCGCCGCGGTGCTGCCGCTCTGGGTCTGCTGCGCCAGGGACGCATAGTGGCCCGGCAGCAAGGATCCGATCGAGATCGCGAAGCCGGCGGGGTCGGCCGGCGTGTCCAGAGCGAAGCCGCGAGAAGTTCCGGCAGGCTCCGACGCCGCGACCCCCGCCGGTTCCGCAAACTCTGAGATCGGCGAAGACCTGAGCGGGCCTTCCGGGTTTGTTCCCGCCGCCATGGCCGGTACCGGCGTGGCAAGCGTCACCGCTGCCACCAACGCCCACAGCATCCAATCACACCGCTTGATCACGCGCATCCTTCGAGACTACCTCACTCGCCCACGATCGTTTTCCGATCGGCTCAGTTGCCGATTGCAATGAGCTCGCTATCGGTGCGGAAGTACCACGTGCCATCGACCAGCGCGGGCGACGCCAGGGTGCGGGCGTTCAGCTCGTTGATGTGCAGCAGCTTGAACTCCGGCCCTACCTCGAGCACAAACGTCTGACCCTCGTCGTTGGTGAAAAACACCTTGCCGTCGAACGACACCGGCGAGGCCGAGAACCCCTCGCGGCTGGCGCGTCCCAGCCGGCCTTGGTACACGAGCTTGCCGGTCTCCGCCTCGTAGTTGGTCACGATGCTCATCATGTCGTTCATCATGAACAAATACTCCCCGATGACGATGGGCGAGGGCACGAACGGAGATCCCTTCTGCGTCTTCCACACCACGTGGCTATCGGTTACGTCGCCGCTGCCACCGGGTCGGATGGCGAACGTCGGTCCGGCGCGGCCGGACGAGGCGAACACCATGCCGTGTCCGACCACCGGAGTGGGAATGACCTCGAACATGTTGCCGGCAACCGTCCAGAGTTCTTCCCCGGTGGCAGGGTCGTAGGACTTGACGGTTGCCTGGCTGGACACGATGAGCTCGTCGCGCTCACCGGTGTCAACGATGATCGGCGTCCCCCAGCCGGTGCGCGTTTCGCGGTCCTTGCGCCACTTCACCTCCCCCGTCGCCTTGTCGAATGCCGCGACGAACGATGTCCCCTGATGGTCCTGGTAGATGATCACCGTATCCCCGTAGAGGATCGGCGAGCCGGCGGAGCCGTGATAGTTGTCGAGGTCCTCGATCTTGTTGTGCCAGACCAGGTTACCTTCGAGATCGACGGCCACCAGACCTTGCTGCCCGAACGAAGCGAACACCCGCTCACCGTCCGTAACCGGTGTAGCCGAAGCATGGCTGTTCTTCTGGTGGATGTGCTCCCGACTGGCGAACGGGATCTGTGTTTCCCACAGCAGCTCGCCGCCGGCGCGGTCGTAGCTGAGAACGGCCATCTCGGTGCCGTTCTCGTACGACGTCGTGAGGAATATCTGGTTCTTCCACACGATCGGCGAAGAATGGCCGATGCCGGGAACCGACACCTTCCAGAGAACGTTCTCCGTATCCGACCAGGTATCGGGATAGCCGGCGTCCTCGACCAATCCCTGACCCGACGGGCCTCGCCAGTTGGGCCAGTATTGCTGGCCTTCGCCTTCCGCAACGACGATGCGGAGCTCTTGGTCCTGAGCGGAAACGGGTGAACGGCCCGCGCCATCGGCGGCATCGGGCGCCGAAAGCTGCAAGCCGGCGGCGACCAATACGGCAAACGACGCTATCAGGCGGCGGCTACTCATCACGATCTTCCCCGGGGAGTGAAGCGTATGACACCTGCGCGCTACCTGGCCGCGCGCGGGTCCCTCATGTTATCCGATGGAAGTGTGCGAGTACCGGGAGTCGCACACGAAAGTGCGCCCGCCGTCACAGCGGCACCCGGTACGTGTGGGCATTGGAGGTGGACGGGAGGGGTGTGATCTCGATACTGCCCTTCGCGTGAAGTGCGGGTATTCGAGCGGCTTCGCCGCGCTTGCGGATCGCAAACACACGCGAGAGGACAGCATCGAGATCACACCCCTCCCTCAGATCTGATGCGCCGCGTCGGATCTGCCGCGTCCCGCCGCCGCCCACCAAGACGCTTCCCCGTGCCAACCATGGAACGGTGGCGACGACTCGAAGGGAGAATTCTCCGGCGCCCGTGGGCGGCCAAGCGCGAGTGCATGAAGCAAGGCAGCACCCAAGGAGACACGCCGAACGCTCGGCCACCGGAGAATTCACCCCCGAGCCGGAAGACGGTGGAGCCGGCGTTCGGGGGATGCCGAGGCCTCGACATCGTCTCGCTGCTGGTGCCCGAGTAGGTACTCCATACGCATTCGGCCGGGCGGAGGTGTCGGCGGGCAGCGGGCGTTCAGCGGGTCACAGAAGTAGCTGCTTGGCGCCAGGCACTCGCGCTCGGCCGCCTATGCTGCCCGCCGATACCTCCGGCGGACGGCGGTGGGTGGCACGGCCATCTCAGAGCATCAGGGTTGTCGGTCCGGGCGCGTTTGGGCGGGGAGCCTCGTCTTGATGGGACCGATGCAGAGGGAGCGCGTAGGGCAGCGATGCCCTTCTCGCGTGTACTGCGCGCCATGAGAATCCGGCGAAGCCGCTCCCTATTCCCCGCGCACCTCACGCGAAAGGGTATCGCTGCCCCTAGCGTGCCCGCCTAGCTACCACGTTCCAATCTACCCAAGTTGACCCTACAAACCACGCGCGCCTGGAATCAACACCTAGGCGGCCGGCATCGGCAGAACCACCAGGATCGAGGTGAATACGAGGACCACCGCGGCGTCGGCCAGCTCCACCGCCGCTGCGCGCGCCAGCAGACGCAACGCACCCGGATCGTGCCCCGCCGCATCAATCGCCGCATCCAGCTGCGGGCCGACTCGTTGCCAGTTGTAGTAGCCGGCGGCGATCACGGCTCCAAAACCCATCACCTTGGCAACGAGCACCAGGCCGTACGGCGTCGAAAACAGGTTCGCCGGAGCCCGCAGGTACAGGAACGACGTGGCGCAGCCGGCAACGAACAACGCCGTCGCCGAACCCAGAGCGAGGGGCGAAAACGTACCGACCATGCCGGCAACAACGCGAGCACGGGCGGGCGCGGAGAGCTCCCTCGCACGGCGGGCGCCGACGGTGAACATGACGAGCAACGTGCCCATCCACACGGCAGCGGCGAGCACATGAATCGCCTGCAGAATGGCCGGTAGCGAAAACCAGCTCCCCTGCTCCAGGGCATGCCCCGTGAGGGGCCTCGATACCGCTGTGAGAACCGCCAGCATGGTCGCCGAGAACCAGGCCCCGGGCCACTTTCGGTAGGCTGCGGCGAACACGACGCCGACGAACGCGGCGGCAGCGGCCTGCAGCTTCCAACCCGAGCCCCACAGAGTTTCGTTGGCAATGCTGCGGATCAGCTCGAGAGTGATGGGCTCGAAGCCTCCGTAGAAGGCGTGCGTTTGGTGAAATACGCGGCCGAGGTCGAGGGCAACGAGGGTGAAACCCGCGAGCATCCCGTAAAGCGCCAGCTCGCTCTCGAGCCCGCGGGCCCACGAAGCCGTTTCGTCGCCGGTGTTCAGCCGATGCACGAGTGAGCGAATCACGGACCGAAGGACGACGACGCCGACGACGAGGAAGACGCAGACGTAACCGACGCCACGCAGGGCCGCGCCGGCGAAAAAGGAAAGGTCCGCGGAAATCAGAAGCCTGCCGCCGCCCTAACGCCCGGCCCGGACGGTGAACGAGAACTCACCGCGAACCGGGTGGCCGTCACCACTCGAAGTTACCCAATTCACCGCGTAGTCTCCGTCAGGCAGCGGCTCCTCGAACGCCGCCCAGAGGATGGTCTCATCCTCTTCGCTGCGGGCGACATCGGTGAGCTTGGCATCGCCGTGATCGCCTTTGACCGCGATGCGGGAAACCGCGAGCTCGGGCTTCAAGGAGAACTCGAGGACGATCTTCGCCGGTGACTCGGTCAACACCTGGTCCGCTTCGGGCATGCTCTTGTCGAGCTGCAGGTGCACGACGCTCTCCGCCGGAGTCGACCCGACAACGAGTACCACCCCAACGAGCGCTGCTACGGCGAGAAAGGCACGCTTCTTCATCGGGAACTCCGTAAGGTAGGCGAAAAGTCGCGGTTCCGAGGCCTGATTGAAGGCTACCGAACCACGTTTCGGAGGACAACCTTTGCGAACCCCAACGCAGATCGCCGTTGCTCACTCGCCACTGCTGGTACCGTTAGCCTGCAATCGGCACGTTCCACGAGGCCACGCACGGGAGCAACAAGGATGTTTCTGAGCCACGCCCGCATCGAGCACTTCCGAGGCATCGTCCGACTCGACGTCGACTTCGAGTCCACCACCATTCTGATCGGCGAGAACGCTTCGGGGAAGACCAGTGTGCTGGAGGCGCTGGCGATCTGTCTCGGCCATCAGAACCACGGAGACGAGCTCGGGTTCGCCGACCACGATTTTCATATCGGCGCGCCCGACGCCGACGGAAACCCACCGCCGATCCGCGTGCGCATGACCTTCGCCGAACGCGAGGAGGGTGAGTGGGACGATCTCGACGAGCTCGTCACTGCTTTCAGCGACGGCGCCCCCGGCCGACGCCAGTTGAGCCTCGAAGTCGAGGCCGGGCGAAACGGCGGCCCGATCAGCGCAACCTGTCGATTCCTCGACCGCGAGGGAGATCCGCTGCAGCCGCAACCCGATCCCCGGTTGTTGCGCGCCGTTCGCCGACTGAGCCCATTCCTGCTGGTGCGCGCTGATCGCTATTTCCCGCATCGTGCAGAGACGGGCACGCCCGAGCCGGCTGCTCCCACCCGCAGGCGCGAGCCCGAGCGAGAGATCGAACGGGAGATCGGTCGCGTGTACGACAAGATCATCACCTCCGACGGCCTGCCGCCTCAGGAAGAGCTGCGGAAGGGACTTGCGGCGCTGGCGCAGCTCATCGGCGAGAACGCAGATCGCGTGTTTCAGAATCCCGAAGCGCCGGACCTCGCCCTCGCCGAGCTCGTCGAACGCCCGGTGGTGTTGTCGATCGGCTCCGGGCCGGAGCTCGAGACCCGCCTGCACGGCGCGGGCGCGCGCAGCGTTGCGCTCCTGTTGCTCATCGGCGCCATGCTCGAGGCCCGCGGACCGACGACGATCTCGCCGAGCGCCGCCATGATCCTGGCGGTCGAGGAGCCCGAGGTGCATCTGCACCCGTTGATGTTGGTGGCCGTGTGGAGCGTTATCGAGAGCCTGCGGGCCCAGAAGCTGGTGACCACGAACTCGGGAGAGCTGCTGGCCGCGGCCCGCCTCAGCATGCTGCGGCGTCTCGTGCGACGTCCACGCCACACCGACGTCTACCGGTTGGATGACGACAACCTGGCGCTCGACGAGATGCGCAAGATCACCTATCACGTGCGGCTCAAGCGCGACGACGCGCTGTTCGCGCGCGCCTGGCTCCTGGTCGAGGGCGAAACCGAGGTCTGGTTGCTGCCCGAGTTGGCGCGACTGATGGGCTGCGACTTCGCCAGCGAGGGTATTCGCTGCGTCGAGTTCGCCCAGTCGGGCGTCGAGCCCCTGGTGAAGCTCGCCAACGACCTCGGCATCGAGTGGCATCTGCTCGCCGACGGCGACAACGCGGGACGATCCTTCGCCGAGGCCGCCGAACGGCATCTCAGTGGCGCCCCCCGCAGCAAACGCGTCACCGTGCTTCCGCAACCGGACATCGAGCACTGCTTGTGGGAAAGCGGCTACGCCTACGTTTATCACAGCATCGCGCGGGGTCGCTCCTACGTAACGCGGACGGCCGGCAAGAAGAGCCGCAAGAAGCCCTCGCGTGTCATCGAGCAGGCCGTCCGCAACTCGTCGAAGCCGTTTCTGGCGCTGACGGTCGTCGAACAGGTGGGCGAGGAAGATTCTCCCGGTATCCCCCGCCCCCTGGAGTCGATCATCCAGACGGCCCTGCGCCTCGCGCGTTCGGCCGCTCCTGAAACATCGGCCCGCAGCGCCCCTGAAACACCGGCCCGCGGCACCTCTGAGACGTCCGCCCGCGGCACCTCCGAAACGTCGGCTCGCGGCGCGCCCAACGCCGATCACGCCTGAGGGAGCACAGCAGATGTCCCTCGACGACACGGTGGAGCTGCGGCACAAGACCGACGGCACCGGCAAGTTCGTTCGCCTCCCCAGTGTCTTTCGCCGGCAGGTGACAGCCGATGGCTCCTCCGGACTCCGCGCGGAGCCGAACCGATACCACCTGTACGTTTCCTATGCCTGCCCCTGGGCGCATCGAACCGTCATCTTTCGCAAGCTCAAAGGACTCGAACACGTCGTCGGCATGAGCGTCGTCGACCCCCTCCGCGACCAACGTGGCTGGCGTTTCTTCGCCGACGATCCCGACCCCGTCAATGGCTTCGGCTTCCTCTACGAGGCGTATCTGGCCACGGATCCGGCCTACGCCTCGCGCGTGACCGTGCCTGTCCTGTGGGACAAGCAAACGGGCCGCATCGTCAACAATGAATCGTCCGAGATCATTCGGATGTTGAACTCGGAGTTCGACGAGTGGGGCGACACGACCGTCGATTTCCGGCCGGCGGCGTTACGCGACGAGATCGACGCTCTCAACGGCGTCATCTACACCAACGTCAATAACGGTGTGTACAAGTGCGGCTTCGCTCGCTCGCAAGCCGCCTACGAGGCCTCGTTTTATCCGCTGTTCGAGACCCTCGACATGCTCGAGGAGCGGCTCGGAGAGAGTCGATACCTCGTCGGCGATGTGGTCACCGAGGCTGACTGGCGCCTGTTCACCACGCTGGTTCGTTTCGACCCGGTGTACGTCGGCCATTTCAAGTGCAACAAGCGGCGAATCGCGGACTATGCGAACCTTTCGGGCTATTTGCGAGAGCTGTACCAGGTGCCCCACGTCGCCGAGACGGTGAACATGGATCACATCAAGCGGCACTACTACATCACGCACACCTCGCTGAACCCATCCCGCATCGTCCCCGCGGGGCCGGATTTCGATCTTTCCGCGCCACACGGTAGGGGCTGAGAGGAGGCCGGGCATGATCGCCGTCGTGGGAGCAACCGGGGCGGTCGGCCGCGAAATTCTCGACATCCTCGCCGACCGCGGAACGCCCCCGTCCGAGATTCGACCGCTGGCGTCGCAGCGCTCGGCGGGGAAAGAGGTCCCGTACGCCGGATCATCATTGCGTGTCGAGGAGCTCGACGAGGATTCCTTCGAGGCCGTCGACACGGCTCTGTTTTCTGCCGGCACCGGAACCGCCCGCCGCTTCGCGCCGCTGGCCGTCGACGCCGGCGCGACGGTGATTGACAATTCCTCCGCGTTTCGCATGGACGCCGACATCCCCCTGGTCGTGCCCGAGGTCAACGGCCACCTCGTCGCGCGCGCCGACGCGGCGGGCGAGCGTATCATCGCCAACCCCAACTGCTCGGCCATCATCCTGGTGACTGCGCTCGATCCGCTGCGGCGGGCGTTCGGCATCGAACGCCTCGTCGTGTCGACGTACCAGGCCGCCTCCGGCGCCGGTGCGGCCGCCATGCGGGAGCTCTCGTCCCAGGCTGCGGCGGTGCTTGCCGGCGAACAGCCCTCGCCGAGCGTGTTCGCCGAGCCCTGCGCCTTCAATGTGTTCAGTCACGACACAGCGGTCGACGAGGTCACCGGCCGTAACGCGGAGGAGCAGAAGGTCATCGAGGAAACACGCAAGATCTTCCACCTCCCCACTCTCGCGATGAGTGTTACCTGCATCCGCGTTCCCGTCCTGCGGGCGCACGCCGAATCCGTCAATGTCACTCTGTCTTCGCCGGCCACGGAGGCACGATTCCGTGACGCCCTTCTCGAGGCGCCCGGCGTCGCCGTTCTCGACGATCGCTCCGCCAACGACTTCCCGACCTCGCTGAAGGCGTCGGGCCGCGATGAGGTCA
Organism: uncultured Acidobacteriota bacterium; assembly: GCA_964430745.1. Taxonomy (GTDB): domain Bacteria; phylum Acidobacteriota; class UBA890; order UBA890; family UBA890; genus CBDCGW01. The sequence continues at coordinate 12,708 of CAYSHI010000355.1, forward strand.
TGGTCGGGCGCATCCGAGGCGACGAAAGCCAAGGCCGAGAGGGCGAGGCATGGCGCGGCTTCGAGCTGTTCATCGCCGGCGACCAGCTACGCAAGGGCGCCGCACTGAACGCAATCCAGATCGCCGACCTCCTTACCGCTTGCTAAACCTTCATGCCGGTTGCCAAACAACACGGCCGACCGCTACGATCGCTCCCCATGAGCAGGAGCACGACACGACTCGAACTCGTCCGGACGACCGCGATGTCGCCCGACGTCGAGCTGTGGTCGGGCTTTTTTATGTTTACCGCCGACAACGAGCGGGTCCTGACGTAGCGACAGACGTCAATTCGACAAGCGGACCCGCCGAGATGTCTCGGCGGGTTTTTTATTTGGCACGGTGTCGGATCTTCTCGACTCGTTGGCACCCCGATGGAGGAACCTGATGAGCAAGCCGCTCGAGGAGATTCGCGCCGAGCTCGACGATGCAGACCGTCGCATCGTCGATGCCCTCGCCCGACGCCACGCACTGATCGCCGACGTGATCTCGGCCAAGACCGAGGATCAAGCCGCACGGCGCGACGAGCTGCGCGAGCACGAGGTTCTCGGTCGCGTTGAGGATCACGCCCGGCGGGCCGGACTCGACCCTACCTATGTTGCCTCGCTGTTCGGCGAAATCATCCAGCATTCCGTCGAGCGGCAGGCGCGCAGTGCCGGGCACGATCTCGGCGCCCCCGGGGAACAGCTGCGGGTGGGATTCCAGGGCGGCGTCGGAGCATACAGCTACCTGGCCGCGTACCAGCACTTCGCCGAGCGACGTGAATCGCTCGACTGCCGTGGCTACCGCACCTTCCAGGAGCTCGCCGACGCCGTCGTGCGCGACAAGGTCGACTACGCCATGCTTCCCGTGGAGAACACCACCGCCGGCTCGATCAACGAAGCCTACGACGTGCTCGCCCACGCGGACGTGGCGGCCGTCGGCGAAGAAGTCTTCCGCGTGGAGCACTGCCTGGTCGGTTTGGGACCTATCCCGATGTCGCGGGTGCGGCGCATCGCGTCGCACCCCCAGGCGTTGGCGCAGTGCAGCGAGTTCCTCGCCGAGCTCGCCGAGTGCCAGATCGAGTCCTACACCGACACTGCCATGGCCGTTGCAAAAGTAGTGCGCGACGGCGACCCGACGCAGGCGGCCATCGCCAGCCGCGAGGCGGCGCGCCGGCACGGACTCGAGGTGCTCAAGAGCGGAATCGCCAACCAGCAGGAGAACTACACCCGCTTCCTGGTGATCGGCAGGGAGGCCGAGCCGTGTATTCCAGGGGCTCCCTGCAAGACCTCGCTGGTGCTCTCGACGCTGCATCAGAAAGCGGCGCTGGCGAAGTGCCTGAACGTGCTGGCGGATCACGACCTCAACCTGACCAAGCTCGAGTCGCGTCCCGTGCGTGATACACCGTTCGAGTATCTCTTCTATCTCGACTTCGAGGGCAATCTCGAAGAGGCGGACGCCGCCTCGGCGATCGAAACGCTCGCGGCCCACACCAGCTTCCTCAAGGTCCTCGGCTCCTACGCGGTGAGTCGCGCAGGGACCGCGGATGCACCGTGAGGTAAGGTTGCCCGACGGACCGACTCGAACGACATTCCGGCCGCAGCCCGGAGCGCCCCATGAACCTGCCGAGGCCCGAAGGCGATCCCCCGTGGGCAACCACCATCGTCGTTCCCTGCTTTAACGAGGCGGAGCGCCTCGACATCGACACCTTCGTGGAGTTTGCCTCCGATCGCGCGTGGCTCGAGCTTCTGTTCGTCGACGACGGCAGCACGGACGGCACCGCCGAGGTTCTCGCTGCGGCTCGGCAACGTGCGCCCGGGCGCATTCGTTGCCTCACGCTGGCCGCGAACAGCGGCAAAGCCGAAGCCGTCAGGCGGGGCGTGATGGACGCGATCGAGAAGGGCCGGCGACTCGTCGGGTTCTGGGACGCCGACCTCGCAACCCCCCTGGCCGATGTCGACGACTTCCGCGCGCGAATCGAGCGCTCCCCCGAGCTTCAGCTCGTCATCGGATCGCGCGTGAAGCTCCTCGGCAGGCACATCGAACGCTCCGAGCTGCGTCACTATTTCGGCCGCGTGGCGGCCACCGCGGTCTCCGAAATCCTCGGCATCGCCGTGTACGATACGCAGTGCGGAGCGAAGCTGTTTCGGGTGAACCCCGTGCTGAAGATGATCTTCACCGAGCCTTTTCTCAGCCGCTGGGCGTTCGACGTCGAGATTCTCGCGCGCTGGCTGATCCATCGTGAGGAAGGCATCGACATCAACCGATCGATCATCGAGGTGCCGCTCCATCAGTGGATCGACGTGCCGGGGTCGAAGCTGCGGACCGCGGATTTTCTGCGCGCCCCGGTGGACCTATGGCGAATTCGACGACACTACGGCGCTGCGATCAGAAAGCGCCGGTCCGGGAACACCGGTGGCGGAGAACGCGGCTAGGTTCGTTACCGGGTCGCGGCTCTATTCCGTGAGCCGCTCCAGGACCGCCTCCGTTGCCTCATCGGTCGAAACGGCGCGAGTGTCGCCGTAGGCGATGTCTGCGGTCAGATGGCCGTCGTCGATCGCACGCTCCACGGCTGCCTCCACCGCCACGGCGGCGGGCTCGTTGTCGAACGAGTGACGCAACATCAAGGCCACGCACAGAATCGCCGCGTAGGGGTTCGCGGTGCCGTTTCCGGCGATGTCAGGCGCCGATCCGTGCACTGGCTCATAGAGGCCGAGCTTTCCGTCACCCAACGATGCCGAGGGCAACATGCCAAGGGATCCGCACAGCACCGAGGCCTCGTCGGAGAGAATGTCGCCGAAGAGGTTCTCCGTCAGAATCACGTCGAACGTCGCCGGCTGGCTGATGATCTGCATCGCGGCAGCATCGACGAGGCGATGGTCGAGCTCGATCTCGGAAAACTCCTCGGCGAAACACGCGGTGGTCACCGAGCGCCACAGCCGCGAAGTATCGAGCACGTTGGCCTTGTCGATGGATGTCACCCGACGTCGCCGCCCGCGCGCCAACCGCCCCGCCACGCGCGCCACGCGCTCCACCTCACTGCGCGTGTATACACAGGTGTCCCGGGCGGAGTCTTCGTCACGTTGTCGCGGTCCGAAGTACAGGCCACCGGTGAGCTCGCGGACGAAAAGGATGTCGACATCCTCGAGCACTTCAGCACGTAACGGTGTGGCGCGTCGCAGCGACGCAAGCGGGCGGATCGGCCTCAGGTTGGCGAACAACCCCAGTTCCGTCCGCAGCTTCAGCAGTCCCTGCTCCGGCCTCACCGCCGCATCGGGATCGCTCCAAGCAGGCCCGCCGACGGCGCCCAGGAACACCGCGTCGGCCTCGCGACACAGCTCGAGCGTCGCCTCGGGTAGAGGATCGCCATGCTCGTCGATCGCGGCCCCGCCCACAGCGGCGTGTCGCAACTCGATCGCAAGACCATATCGATTCGCCATGTGAAGCAGGATTCTCTCCGCCTGTACCGCGACCTCCACGCCGACGCCGTCGCCGGGCAGCACGGCCACGAGCCGGCGAGTTTCCGGTGGTGTCGAGCTCATCGCGTTTCCCCATTCACGGGATCTGCAATGCGCCGTTCGAACTCGGCGATGACGTCCGTGTGTTGCAGAAGGAACCCGAGTTGGTCGACCCCGTTGACCAGGCAATACCTGGCGAACGGGTCGATGGCGAAGGCAACCTCGGACCCGTCGTCCAGTCGAAACTGCTGCTGAGCGACGTCGACGTGGACCGTCCCGGTCCCGGCCGCGATCAGCTTTTCGTGAACCTCCCCCGGAACCACCACGGGAAGAACACCGTTCTTCAGAGCGTTCGAGCGGAAAATGTCGGCGATTTCGGTGCTCACGACGACGCGGAAACCGTTCTCCTGCAACGCCCACGCGGCATGCTCACGGGACGACCCGCAGCCGAAGTTCCGCCCGGCCACCAGCACCTCGGCTCCTTCGGCCTCGGGGCGGTTGAGCACGAAGTCCGAAACCGGGTCACCGGCGGCATCGAATCGCCAGTCGGCGAACAGCCCCTTGCCGACTCCCTCGCGGGCGGTGGCGGTAAGAAACCGCGCGGGGATGATCTGGTCGGTGTCGATATCCTCGTTTTCGATCACGACGTACGTGGATGAGAGTCGAGTGAGCGGTCTCATGGTGACTGCTCCCGGACGCCGGCCCCGAGACCCGTCAGGATCGAAGGGCCACCCGCCGCCAAAACCTCGCGCGGGTCGGCGACCTTCCCGGCCACCGCGCAGGCCACCGCGGTAAGCGGGCTGGCCAGCAGAGTACGCGCTCCGGGACCTTGCCGGCCCTCGAAGTTCCGGTTGCTGGTGCTCACGGCGAGCTCACCCGCACCGACCCGATCACCGTTCATCGACAAACACATCGAACAGCCGGCCTCACGCCACTCGGCGCCGGCAGCACGGAAGACCCGGTCGAGCCCTTCTTCTTCGGCCTGACGCTTGACCGCTTGCGAGCCGGGGACGACGAGCATCCTCGTCCCGGGCGCCGTCCGGCGCCCTTCGAGAGCGCCCGCGGCAAGCCTCAGGTCGGAGATCCGCGAATTCGTGCAGCTGCCGACGAACACCACGTCCACCGGGCGTCCGAGGAGCGGCACGCCCGCCGTCAGGCCCATGTAGTGCAGCGCCTGTTCGTGCGACCGGCTCCCCTCGGCGGTCGGGATGACGTCACGAATCGAGATCGCCATCCCCGGATTCGTTCCGTAGGTGATCATCGGCTCGATGAGCGACGCATCGATCGCGACGCGACGATCGTGCGAGCTGCCGTCGTCGGACCGCAGCGACCGCCACCGCGCCAGCGATCGTTCCCAGGCGTGGCCTTGCGGCGAGTACGGCCGATCCGCGAGGTACTCGAAGGTGACGTCGTCGGGAGCAATCATCCCCGCGCGGCCACCGGCCTCGATCGACATGTTGCAGACGGTCATCCGCTCTTCCATGGTGAGGCTCGCGATCACCGGGCCGCTGTACTCGATCGTGTGGCCGGTCGCGCCGTCCACACCGATCTCCGCGATCACCGCGAGAATCAGGTCTTTGGCCGTCACACACTCGCCCAACCGGCCCTCGACGTGGATCTCGAGCGTCGCCGTCTTGCGCTGCAGCAGGCATTGCGTGGCCAGCACGTGCCCAACCTCGCTCGTGCCGATGCCGAAAGCGAGCGCGCCGAAGGCGCCGTGCGTCGCCGTATGGCTGTCGCCGCATACGATCGTCATTCCAGGCTGAGTGAGGCCCAGCTCGGGTCCGACGACATGAACGATGCCCTGGCGGTCATCGCCGAGGGCAAAGAGCTCGACCCCGAACTCCTCGCAGTTGATCGCAAGCTGCTCGACCTGCTTCCGCGCGTCGACGCTGGCAAAGGCGAAGTCACCGTTCTCGTCGGCCGGGGTGGTCGGCGCGGAGTGGTCCATCGTCGCCACGGTGCGCTCGGGCCTTCGCACCGTCAGCCCCCGGTCGCGCAACATGGCAAACGCCTGCGGTGATGTGACCTCGTGAAGCAGATGCGTGTCGACGTAAATCAGCGCCGGCGTCTCCGCCGTTTCCTCGCGGACGGCGTGGCCGTCCCACACCTTGTCGTAGAGCCGGCCACTCATGAGCCGGCCGGCGGAGGTGCCGCCGCCGCGTCACGGTCCCGGATGCCCTCTGGGGGAACCGTCGCGGACGCCTGCCACTCGGTGGGGCCGACGATCTTGGCGGCGATGCGATTGATGACGCCGACGTATGCGCGGACGCTCGCGTCGATGATGTCGGTGCTGATCGCGCGACCACAGAAGATCTTGCCCGCGTACTCGACTTCGAGCACCGCCTCACCCTGAGCGTCCTTGCCGACGCTGACGCTGTTGATCTTGTAGTCGCGCAAGTGCGCGGCAACACCGGTCAGGCGCTGAATGGCTCGAAAGACGGCGTCGATCGGACCTTCACCGCACGCTGCCTCGCTGTGAACGATGCCTTGCGGGTCACGCAGATTGACCGAGGCAAAGTGCTGCAGGTCGGCGCCGGCCACCGCCTGGAAGCTCTCGAGCTTCCAGTGCGGCGCTATGGCTTCGCCACGCCCTTCGAGCAGCGCCTCGAGGTCGGTATCGAAAATCTCGCGTTTCTTGTCGGCGAGCGCTTTGAACGCCTCGAAGATCTCCTCGAACGCGACCTCCTCGAGACTATGGCCGAGCTCATCGAGACGCTGGCGGAAGGCATGTCGCCCGCTGTGCTTGCCGAGCACTAACCGGCTCTGATCGGCGCCCACATCCTCCGGTCGCATGATCTCGTAGGTGGACGTGTGCATCAGCATGCCGTGCTGGTGAATTCCCGCCTCGTGCGCGAAGGCATTGGCGCCGACGATGGCCTTGTTTCGTTGCACCTCCAGGCCGGTGAGCCTGGTCAGGAGCTGACTCGCGGGGAGCAGGCCCGGGCCGTGGATGCGGGTGTCGATGCCGAAGAAGTCGCTGCGCGTGCGCATCGCCATCACCACCTCCTCCAGCGAAGCGTTCCCGGCGCGCTCGCCGATTCCGTTGATGGTGCATTCGATCTGACGCGCCCCGGCCCTTACCGCGGCGAGGCTGTTGGCCACCGCGAGTCCGAGGTCGTTGTGGCAGTGCACCGATATGACGGCCCGCCCGATCCCGCCAACGTGCTGACGAAGATACTGAATGAGAGCGGCGAACTGACCGGGTACCGCATAGCCGACCGTGTCCGGGATGTTGATCGTCGTGGCGCCCGCGTCGATCGCCGTCTCGACGACCTCGGCGAGAAAATCCGGTTCCGTGCGGGAGGCATCCTCGGGCGAGAACTCGACATCATCGCAGAAGCTGCGAGCGCGTGCGACCTCGTCCCGGGTGCGGCGAACGATCTCGCTCCGCGCCATCTTCAGCTTGTGAGTGCGATGGATCTCGCTGGTCGCCAGAAACACGTGCAGTCGCGGGCGCTCGGCGTCACGGATCGCCTCCCAGGCCCGCTCGATATCTCCTTGGGCGGTACGCGCCAACCCCGCGATCACGGGGCCATCGATCTGCCGCGCGATCGCCTGCACCGCATCGAAATCGCCTTGGGAAGCGATCGGGAACCCGGCTTCGAGAATATCGACACCGAGCGCGGCGATCACGGCCGCGAGCTCGAGCTTGGCGTCCTTCCCCATGCTGGCGCCCGGTGATTGCTCACCGTCACGCAGGGTCGTATCGAAGATCAGTACGCGGTCGGCGTTGTCGGCGTCGTCGCGTTCTGCTTGCGGCTGGTCAGGCTGCTGTTGGCTTTCCATCGAATTCTCCAGACATAAAAAAAAACCGTCGAGGTTCTCTCGACGGGATCGGATTTGAGCGCGCTGCAGTTCAGCTCAAGTCAGAACCCGCCTCCCCGCGGGCGCCATAAGAAGGAGAGCAAAACCGAGAAGGCGCACGGCCCGCTGCCGGTCGACGGTGTTGTCGCCGGGTCGCGTGGATGACAATGAAACCTGTGCCCCGTTCATGATGCGGCGACTGTAACGCGGCCTCCGCCGTCACGCCAGTGTCCCGTGCGGGATCCGGGTCGACAGTCGATGCAAACGGGACTTGACCCGCGAATCCTGCGGCGTATGATTCCCTTCAACTCGCGTATCGCGTGCCAGCCGCAGCGACCGACGCCGCCGGAGCACGACGCGAGAGCAGGAGATCCGCAGCATGTTGCTTGTCGGAAAAAGTCGAATCTTCATGGGCATGCCCGGCCTTTGGGCGGACGTGTCCGGGACGGATCTGACGAGCAACTAAGCAGGCGAAGATCTCCAACTCGGACCACCGCTCACACGGGCGGTGGTTTTTTTGTGCCCACCCTAGTGTCCTGTCCCGGGACACCAGTTCCCCGCACACGTTCATCGAGTATGCGTGCAACTACCTCAACCAGGAGAAATCGAGATGCTTCTCGACGCTTTTGCAACGACAGGTTCCTCGCCCACGACCGAAGACACAGACGCGTTCGAAACAACCGGATCCTCGCCCACGACGGCGCAGGACGCATTCCGAACCACCGGATCCTCGCCTACGAGGGCACCGGATCCCTTCACCCGTATCATCCACGGCGGCCTCGAGCCCGACCCCGCCACCGGCGCAATCCTCACGCCGATCTACCAGTCGACAACGTTCGTTCAGGACGCCGTCGGCGAGCACAAGGGCTTCACCTACACGCGCTCCGGTAATCCCACCGTCGCAGCGCTCGAACGCAATCTCGGCGAGATCGAAGGAACACCGCCCGCGCTTTGCTTCGTGACCGGCATGGCGGCGATCTCCTCTCTCCTGCTCGGCACGCTCAGCGCCGGCGATCACGTCGTCGTGTCCGATGTCGTGTATGGGGGCACCGTGCGCTTGCTGCGACAGGTGCTGCACGACTACGCCATCGGCGTGAGCTTCGTCGACAGCTCCCGACCGGAGGCCGTCGAGGCGGCGATCAACAGCCGCACGAAGCTCGTTTTCGTCGAAACACCGGCGAACCCGACGCTCAAGCTCACCGACATCGAGGCTATCGCCGCTATCACTCGCGCCGCCGGCGTGCTGCTGGTCGTGGACAACACCTTTCTGACGTCGCTGCTGCAGGACGTGCTTGCCCAGGGCGCGGATGTCGTCGTGTACTCGACCACCAAGTACATCGAGGGGCACAACGCCACGGTGGGCGGCGCGTTGTTGACCCGCGACGAGGAGTTGATCGAGCGACTACGCCTGGTGCAGGCCACCTTCGGCGTGGCCCAGTCTCCTTGGGAGGCGTGGCTCACGCTACGAGGCCTCAAGACGCTGCCGATGCGCCTTCAGCGCCACAGCGCCAATGCGCTGGCGGTCGCCGAGTGGCTGCAGCGTCACACCCGCGTAACGCACGTCGCCTATCCCTGGCTCGATTCTTTTCCGCAAGCCGGGTTGGCGCGGCGCCAGCAACGAGCAGGCGGCGGCATGGTGACGTTCGAGATCGAGGGCGGCAGCGAGGCCGCTCTCGAGCTGATGCGATCGCTGGAACTCTGCTCGCTGGCCGAGAACCTCGGCGCGGTGGAGACACTGGTGACGCACTCCGCCTCGATGACACACGCGTCGTTGCCCCCCGAGGAGCGAGCCCGCCTCGGGATCGGCGACGGTCTCGTGCGGCTGTCCGTCGGATTGGAAGATCCGGCCGATATCATCGCCGATCTCGAGCAGGCCATCGAGCGAAGCCGGGCAGCAAAGACGACGGTACTCATCCCCGTTTCCTCAGGTTGCCGGAGAGGTAAGCGATGAGCCCCGCGAAGCTGGTGGTCCTGAAGTTCGGAAGCTCCGTCTTGCGCAGCGAGACCGACCTGCCCGCCGTTGCCGATGAGATTCGACGGCACGTCGACGAAGGTTCGCACGTGGTCGCCGTCGTCTCGGCAATCGGCAGGAGCACCGAGGAGCTGATTCACAAGGCGCACTCGCTCGGACACCGTGTCGGTCACGCGCTCGAGCACACCACACCGGCCGCAGTCGCGCCCGCCGAGGCCGCGTTCGCGGCACTTCTGTCCACGGGCGAGGCGACATCGGCGGCGCTCGTCGGACTCGCCCTGGACAACGTCGGCGTGCCGTTTACCGTCTTGTGCGCCGGGCGCGTCGGGCCGTTCACGCGTGGCCCGCAGCTCGACGCCCAACCGCACGCGTTCGGCGCCGGCCGCGTCCGACGTGCCCTGGCACTACGCCCGGTCGCCATTCTGCCGGGCTTCGTGGGACGAGACAGCGAGGGACACCACTCGCTCCTCGGTCGGGGCGGATCGGACCTGACAGCCCTGTTCGTCGCTCATTCGTTGGGGGCGGATCGCTGCCGTCTGCTCAAGGATGTCGACGGTATCTACGAGCACGATCCGGCAACGCGTGGTCGGCGAGCGCCGCGGCGCTACGTGTCGCTCGACTGGGCCGGGGCTCTGCGGCTGGACGACTGCATCCTCCAGCAGAAAGCCTCGCAGTTCGCCTACCGGCACCGGCTACCGTTCGAGGTCGGGTCGTGCGGCGGCGGCTCGGGAACCTACGTCGGGGCGGCAAGCACTCGGCTCGCCGGCACAAGGCCCGGTGGCACGTCGGCGCGGCCGGCGCCGATAGCGACAACGACGACGGCGACGGCGACACCTACGGCTGCGAGGGCGACGGCGACAACGACAGCGACCGGGGCATCGGCCCCCGGCGCGGCGGAAGGAGGGTGTGCATCATGAAGGATCGAACCTTCAGCGGCCCCGACCGCGTCGACGCTTCGCGCCCGCTCGCCGGCAGCCGGATCGCCACCCGCCTCATCCGATTCGAGGCGGCGCCCGGCGACCGGCATTCGCCGGTCTCGACACCGATCTATCAAACGGCGACCTTCGAGCAGCCCGGTGCGGACGAAATGGGCGCCTACGACTACAGTCGCTCGGGCAACCCGACGCGCACCGTGCTCGAAGACCTGCTTGCAGAGCTCGAGGACGGCAGCCGCGCGTTTGCCTTCTCGAGCGGCATGGCGGCGGTCGGCGCGGTCGTTCGGCTCGCCGCGGCCGGCGAGGCGATCATCGCCGGCGACGACCTGTACGGAGGCAGCTACCGGCTTCTCGAAGGCGCCGCGCAGCGGCACGGAATCGAGGTGCGGTGGACCGACACCACGGATCCCGAAGCGATCGAGAGGGCCCTCGACGAACGAGTGCGCTTGGTGCTTCTCGAGACGCCTTCGAACCCACTTCTGAAGGTGAGCGACATCGAGCTCATCGGTCGCCTGGCGCGGGCTCGCGGTGCGCTCCTGGCCGTCGACAACTCGATCATGTCGCCCTGCCTGCAGAGGCCCCTCGAGCTCGGCGCCGACATTGTCATCGAGTCGGCGACCAAGGCGCTGTCGGGGCACTCCGACCTCACGGGCGGTGTCGTGGCGGTCAAGGACGACGAGCTCGCCGAGCGGATCTACTGGACGCAGAACGCCGAGGGCACCGCCCTGGGGCCGTTCGAGTCTTGGTTGCTGCTGCGGAGCATCAAGACGCTGCAGGTGCGGCTCGATCGACAGATCGTCAATGCCCGCCATATCGCCGAATACCTACGCTCACGCGAGGAGGTGAAGTCCGTCAACTATCCGGGCTTCGCCGATCATGCCGGCTCTGCGCTACACAAGCGGCAGGCGGGTGGACACAGCGTGGTGATGAGCTTCGAAACCCACGACGAGGCAGTCGGCAAGGCAGTCGTCGACGCCACCCGCCTGTTTTCGATCGCGGTGAGCTTCGGCGCCGTGGGTTCCGTCATCAGCCTCCCTTGCCGGATCTCCCACGCGGCGATCCCCGCCGAGGTACGAAAGGCCCGGCAATTGCCCGAAGGCCTCGTGCGCCTGTCGGTGGGCATCGAGGACGTCGACGACCTCATCGGTGACCTCGAGCGGGCGTTCGAGATAGCACACGGCGTGGGCGACGCTCCGCGCGCGACCATCGCCGTCAGGGCGGCGCCGGAGACTGTCCGTTGAGGAGCAATGTCCGCGTCGATCTCGTCAGCGTGCGAAATGGAGGCGAGCCGTGACCTGCGGGAGGCTTTGCGTTAGCGTTCCGCCATGAACTTACGAGCGAGTGTCGCAGTGTCGGTTGGCCTGCTCGCGGCGGCGTGTGCCGCCGACGAGCAGGTCTCGGATAACGCCGTTGCCCCGGGCGAGGGCCTCACAGCGTTCGTTGGCGGGCGCATCATCGACGGGACCGGCGCAGACCCCATCGACGACGGCGTGTTGCTCGTGCGCGACGGCCGCATCGAGGCGGTCGGCAGCTCCGCCGAGGTGTCGATCCCCGAGGGCTCGGAGCGCGTCGAGCTGTCGGGAAAGACTGTCTTTCCGGGGTTGATCAACACGCACGGTCACGTCGGCGATACCGCCGGCCTCGAGGCGGGTCACTACTCGGAACAAAACGTACTCGACCACCTGGCGCTCTACGCCCGATACGGCATCACGACGGTCAACAGCCTGGGTGGGGGGCAGGCACTCGCCGCGGACGTGCGCGCCGCGGAGTCGTCGCTCGATCTGGATCGTGCGCGGTTGATGTTCTCGGGGCCCGTGGTCACCGCGACCACGCCGGAGGAGGCAACCACGCAGGTCGACGAAATCGCCGCGATGGAACCCGATTTCATCAAGATCAGGGTCGACGACAATCTCGGAACGACGTCCAAGATGTCACCCGAGGTGTACGGAGCCGTCATCGAAGCGGCACACGCCCACGAGTTGCCGCTCGCCAGCCACCTGTTCTATCTCGACGACGCCAAGGGCCTGCTCGCCGCCGGCACCGATTTCGTTGCTCACAGCGTTCGCGATCAGCCGGTCGACGATGAGCTCATCGACGCGCTCATCGAGAATGACGTCTGCTACTCCCCCACCTTGACCCGGGAGCTCTCGACCTTCGTGTACGAAGAACGGCCGGAGTTCTTCGACGATCCGTTCTTTCTCGCCGATGCCGATGCGGACGTGACCGCCGCGCTCGAGGACCCGGAGCGACAGGCTCGCTATCGCGGGTCGGGACCAACGGCCTACAAGGTGGCGCTGCAGATGGCGATGGCCAACCTCAAAGCCGTCTCGGACGGCGGAGCTACCGTGGCGATGGGCACCGACTCCGGCCCTCCGGCGCGATTTCAGGGCTATTTCGAGCACCTCGAGCTCGAGCTCATGGCGGAGTCCGGCCTGACACCCATGCAGATCCTGGTGGCCTCGACCTCCGATGCGGCTCGCTGCATCGGGCGCGACGACATCGGCACACTCCAGCCCGGAAAAGCCGCCGACTTCGTCGTAACCACGGAGAACCCGCTCGACGACATCGTCAACGCGCGCACGATCGAGTCCGTCTGGATCTCCGGCAACCGGGTGCCTCGCGACGGCGACGGTTCGCGGTGAGGTGATCACATGACATCGGTGGGACGTCGGATTGTCGCAATCGGTGCGGTCAGCGCCGGAATCGCGGTCGCTGTCGGCGCCTTCGGCGCGCACGCGCTCGAAGGTCGCGTCGCTGCCGACATGCTGGCCAATTACGAGACCGGCGCCCGCTATCACTTCTATCATTCGCTCGGCCTGATCGGTGTCGGGCTGGCGGCCCTCTTCCTCGGCACCCGAGGCGTCACCACCGATGATCGGTCGCATTCGAGCCCCGACGCCGCCGAACATCGTGCCGGCCTCGGCCGCTTGCGGTGGTCGGCCGTGCTCATGCTCACCGGCATCGTGCTGTTTTCGGGCAGTCTCTACACCATGGCATTGACCGACCTGCGGTGGCTGGGGGCCGTCACACCGCTGGGCGGCGTCGCCTTCCTGGCCGCCTGGGCCCTGTTTGCCTGGGCTGTGTTCGAAAGATGATCGGCGTCATCTCGGACACCCACGGCCTGTTGCGGTCGGAGGCGCTCGAAGCTCTTCGCGGCTCCGAGCTCATCCTGCACGCCGGCGACATCGGCCCCAGCGACATCATCGAGCAGCTGCGCGCCATCGCACCGGTGCACGTCGTGCGCGGCAATTGTGATCACGGACCCTGGGCGCAGACGCTTCCCGAAACCGAGGTCGTGCCGATTGCCGACAGCCACGTGTACATGATCCACGACGTGGGGCGGCTGGACCTGGAGCCCGCCACGACCGGGCTCGCGGCGGTCATCTACGGGCACTCGCACCGGCCCGAGATCGAGACCCGCGACGGCGTCTTGTACTTGAATCCCGGGAGCGCCGGACCGAGGCGGTTCTCACTGCCGGTCTCTGTGGCTCATCTGCACGCGGACGACAACGGCTTGCGCGCCGAGATCATCGAGCTCGACGTCTGAGCCCGTGTTCGCGTGGCCTTTCCGACATTCCGGCGCGGGCGCCGGCATTCTACCGTTGTCGACTGCCTGCAGCGTGGGTATTGTCTCGGACCTTCCCTCACTCGTCATCGCCTGGAGGACCATCGAATGCTCAAACGAGCTGCCACCACCATCGTCACCGCCGTTACCGTGCTTTTCGTCGTCAGCGCCGGCGCCTGGCCGGCGCCCGTCGCCCAACAGACGGACGACGATCCCGTCCGCGTTCTGGTCAGTCGTCTGACGCTCGACAACTACAAGACCACGCTCAAGGGGCTGACCCAGTTCGGCGACCGTAGGCAAGGCACGCAGCGCAACCGCGACGCCGTCGACTGGATCGAGGCCAAGCTGCAGGAGTTCGGTTGCACCAACACCGAGCGGATCACCTACACCTATGAGTCGCGGCCGCGGACGGGCGGGGCGCGACGGGGCGGAGCCCGGCGAGGAGGCGCGCGGCCGGCGGAGGCGCCGGATCTGACGACGCCTACCGGCGGCGCCGTCGGGCGCAACGGCTCGGGTCCCGGCGGCAGCTCGATTTACGGCTACCGCGCCCGCACCGGCGTCAACCGCGACCTCGAAGCACAACCCGACGAGCGCATTCGCGAGCTCAATCGCGAGGAGCCGGTCGATGGCGAACGCACCGAGGTCTACTGCACGAAGATCGGCACCACGCGGCCCGAGGAGATGTACATCATCGGCGCCCACATGGA
>CAYSHI010000356.1:0-5115 GCA_964430745.1 uncultured Acidobacteriota bacterium
TTCGCCCAAGGTCAGGACAACGCCGACGGAGAGCTGAAGCTGAAGCGGCAGTTTCCGTGGTTCTGGAAGAGGGAACTGAGCCTCGACTGGGACATCAGCGGCTCGGAGAAGACCATCGAGACCATCATCGCCAAGCACGAGGAGCTGGCGCGAGCCACGGGCGGTAAGCCGCTCGTGCCCCTACCGTGGATGCTCGGGCGCGACCTCATCACGCCGCACCCCCTGGGTGGCTGCAACATGAGCGATCCGCTCGGAGAAGGAACCACCTGGACCGATCGGATGGGGCGCACGCGCCGCTCCGACCAGGGCGTGGTCGATCACCGAGGCGAGGCTTTCGGCTACAAGAACCTCTTCGTTGCCGACGGCGCGGTGATTCCGGAGGCGATCGGCCGGAACCCGTCGCGGACGATCGCGGCGGTGGCCGAGAGGATTGCTGCGATCATCATTGACGAGGGACGCTGAGCATGCCCCCCGACATCATCTTTGAGCCCTTCGAGTTCCGAAACCTCACCGTAAAGAACCGCATCTTCCGATCCAATGTGTCCGGGCGTTTCGACAACTACGATGGCTCGGGAAACCAGGCGCGGATCAACTGGGAGCTGAAATTCGCCCGCGGCGGTGTCGGTGCAATCATTTCGTCGTTCGTCCCGGTGCAGATCCGAGGCCGCATCATCCCGAACTACGCGACCATCGATCGCGACGCCTGTATTCCCTTTTGGCGCGAGCTCGGCAAGCGAGTTCATGAGCACGACTGCAAGTTCATCTTGCAGCTCAGCCACAGCGGCCGGCAACGAGACATCGGCGGGATCGAGTTCGAAAAGGGCCTGAGCTCAACCGACGAGCCCGAAGAGGTACACGGATTCGAGGCGGAGAAGATGACCCTGCCGCAGATCGCCGAAACCGTGGACGCCTTCGCGCAGGGTGCCCGCAGAGCGCGCGAGGCGGGGCTCGACGGGGTCGAGCTACACGGCGCCAACGGATACCTGATTACCCAGTTCCTCAGCTCGGCAA
The DNA here is from genome assembly GCA_964430745.1 of uncultured Acidobacteriota bacterium. GTDB lineage: Bacteria > Acidobacteriota > UBA890 > UBA890 > UBA890 > CBDCGW01. The sequence goes on from CAYSHI010000356.1 coordinate 1,012, forward strand.
TCAACGACCGCACCGACGAGTATGGCGGCAGCCTCGAGAATCGGGCTCGTTTCGTACGCGAGGTCGTGCGGGCTATCCGCGCCGAGGTGGGCGATGATTTCCACCTGCAGATGAAGATCAGCGCCGTCGAGCATCACAATGCCCTGGCGTTCTTGGGGCTCGGCAAGGCGGGGAACACGCTGGAGGATTCGATTCAGGTCTGCCGATGGCTGCAGGACGACGGCGTCGATTCGATCCACGCCTCGACCGGAAGCACGTTTCCGCACCCGTTGAATCCGGCCGGGGATCTCCCCTTGGACCACCTGGTGAAAAACTACGATGCCGTGATCTCGAGCGGCGTTCACGCCTTCCGTAACTTCAAGATCTTCCGCAGCAAAGCGCTTTCCGGCTTGTTCCGCCGCCAGTGGACGGAAGCGCACGGAGGCGACATCGAGGGCCGCGTTCTCCCGGACGCGGCCGCGATCAAGGCGGCGATCGATATCCCGGTGCTTTGTACCGGCGGCTTCCAGACGGCATCGGTGATCCGCAACGCCTTGGAGTCCGGACAGTGCGATGCGGTGACGATCGCGCGATCATTGATCGCGAACAACGATCTGGTGAAGCTCTTCGCGGCGGGAGATGACGTGCCCGCCAGACCCTGTACCTACTGCAACAAGTGCTTGGTCAGCGTGGTGGAGAATCCGCTCGGGTGCTACGAAGAAAGTCGCTTCGCCTCCCACGAGGAGATGATCGCCGAGATCATGTCGGTCTTCGACCCGCCGCCGTTCGTCTGATCGAAGGGCCTATTGCCCGGTTTGCTTCCACGGCGCGAAGGGATTCCCCACGCCGTCGAGGGCCGGCCCCACGTCGGGGAAGTGCCTCATGAGAACGCTCGCGAGCCCATTGTTCTCGACCCAGTCGATCCCTGTCTGTGTGTAGATCTCCGGCCGGTAGTCGATCGTATAGAACCGATCGCTCTTCAATCGTCGCGATGCCATCAACAGGAAGATGCGGAAAGCTGTTTCGCTGAAACCGAAGCCCTCGGGCGGCTTCTCGGCGAACATGCCGACCATGACATCGACCTTGTCGATGTCGCCGCCATACACCTGCTCGATCTCCGCCGCCCAAACCGGGTCGGGTGTGAGCTCCCCGAAGGTCTCGACCCGATCCATGTGCATGAGCTCGCGGAACGCGTTGTAGCGGGGGACACCCCTTTCGCGGTCGCGCAAGATGTCGATGGCGGCCAGGTCGATCACGCGCCCGTCCGTCCGCTCGTTTTGCTGCAAGAAGCTCGGGTAGTTGTGGAGCGTAACCGCGCCCGGATGGCTGATTCCGAACGAGTAGAAGGCATCTGCGACGGATACGCTGGCGAAAACGTTGCGTGCCTCGGCGCCGGCCACTTCCTCGATGCTCAGGGTTTGTGTCGCTCCTCCGGTCAACGCTCGGAACTCGATCTGGTCGGGAATCAGAGGGTGCATTCGGTAGACGGCCACGAACTCCTCGGTCAGCGAGTAGGGCGCCGCATGGTGGTCGGTGGGGGAGCCGGGTATCCCCGTGAACGTATCGTTCAGTGGGAAGAGGCCGGGGAACTTGCGGGGCTTTCCCTCGCCGAAAAGCCCGTACCAGTTGCCCTTGACGCCGGCTGTCGCCGTGGGGTGCGGGAGAATCGCCGGCGTCCACTCGACGGTGTGGATCTTGGCCATCAAGGCCGCGTTGATCAGACGCGCACGGTCGAACAGCTCCTCGTCGGTCCACGACGGGTTCTCGTCGCGGAGCCGATCGCAGATCGCGTTGTGCTCCTTGGTGAACAGGGTGTGGAATAGCGTCAGGCCGATCCACCAGTTGCCGTTGACGCCTGTCTTGTCGACGCCACTGTCATCCAGCGGAAGAAATCCGTCGTCTTCGATCTCGAGCTTTCCGTCCTGTCCCGAGCGCAGCTCTTTCTGCAGAGCAACACTGCTGCCGTAGATCTGCGAGCCGTCCCACCAATGCGTCTCCGAGTTGGTAAAAGTCGGCGGCAGATGCGCCTCCTCGGGAGTCCGCGTCGTGTCTGCGCGCGTGCGTCGGACGAGCATCGGCCGGTGCTCTTGGGGCCACGGGTCATCCGGCTCCAGCGGAATGTCGAATGGATCGTTCGGGTCGTTGGTGCCGTGTGAGAACCAATCGTGAACCTGGAACTGGATCCACGCCGCAGCCAGGAGGTTGAGAATGGTCGCCGGCTGGAATTGTTGCCGCGTCATCAACCGGCGGCTTACCTCACGGGGGTTGGGGTCGAGCATCGTGGCGTCGTCCGCGTGGCCATGCTCGAGCGGAACGTTGCGGCCGAATCGTGTGCCGGCGCTGCCCATCGCCGGGATGTTCAGGTCGTTGTATGCGCCGCTGGCAGTCCGTACGTTCGTTCCGCCACTGCCTTCCGGCGGGGGAGGCGGATCGTCCGCCAGTCGGGGCTGCGCATCGTGCAAGTTCTCCTTCCGCATCACGCCGCGGAAACCGAGAAGTTTGATGAGTCCCAGAAAGGTTGGCCGTCGATGCCAGGGGGTACCGTTCGCCATCTCCTCACCTCCGCAACTTTGAAAACGGACGGTCCCCAACCGCGCGCTGAGGGGGCATCCTGCAGCAAACGTCGGCCACTGTCCAGCGGGCGACCTTCGGGCGGGGTCACCGTTGAACCTCCCGAACGAGTGGCGGCCGGGTCGCCGTTGAACCTCCCGAACGAGTGGACGATAATGGGCGACTCGCTGTCGGCGAAGTTGGGGACCAACTGCGAAGGACGCTCATATGCCCACGGACCCCGACTCTGCAACCGACCGACCCGATTCCCCCCCGAACGTGCTGTCGCCCGCTTCGTGGGCCGGGGTCAGGGATCTCAGCAGTGCTCCGTTTCCTGACGACTGGCGGCCGCCGCCAGCCCCGATCGACGTCCTCGTGATCCCCGGAATCGCCGCGGCTACGCTGGACAAAGACCGCAACACGTTTCCGGAGCTCGAAACCTTCGAAAACGTCAACGTACACCGGCCCGCGGTCGACGACCTGGGATCGTCGGCGAGCAACGCGGCGATACTCGCCGACTTCCTAGAGAACAACGTTGACGCGCCGGTCATCGTGGTCGCGCACAGCAAAGGGGCAGCCGACTTCAGCGAGCTCGCCGTGCAGCACCGTGACCTGGCGAGCGACAAGGTACGCGCCGCGATCACGATCTCCGGTGTATGCAACGGCTCGGCGTTGGTGTTTCAACCCGACGTGATGGCCCCCATCCTCCAACTACTCGCGCTGGGCGCCGATCCGACCCGACCGACCGACCACCGGGAGATCCTCGAGTCGCTGCACTCGCTGCGCCACGAATCCCAGCAGGACCGGCTCCGAGCGATCCATGCCGCCGGCGGCTGGCCGGTGCCGGTGTTTTGCCTCACGTGCGCCACCGACTCGCCGTTCTGGGCGCTGAACGCCACCCACAAGTGGCTTGCCGACGGCCATGGTCCCAACGACGGATTCGTCACCATCCACGAACAGCTCGCACCCGGCTCCGGCTACCTCGGTCGCGTCGAGATCGATCACTGGGCCGTTGCCGTCGATCACCCGTTGCTGAGCGCGGATCAGCAGGATCGCACGCGGCGGATGTTGCTGATCCGGGCGCTCTCGGTGGCGCTGGCCGATCTCGGTTCGGTTGCGTGAGCTGACACGGGACGGGCTGGCGGTGCTCAGGAATCTGTGAGCCAGGGCGTAGTGGACCACCGCGGAGAGGCGTTCGGCTACAAGAACCTCTTCGTGGCCGATGGCGCGGTGATACCGGAGGCCATCGGGCGAAACCCGTCGCGGACGATCGCGGCGGTGGCGGAGAGGATTGCGGCAATCATTATTGATGAAGGGCGCTGAGCTCCCGCATCTCGTGTAGCAGGAGAGCACGAACGAGAGCGGCTCCATGGGGCGCTGTTTCGTCCATCGGGCAGAGGCGAACGAAACTCGGATAGCCCGCGTCCCGGGGTGCTAGCCCTGAGCTCCTGAGATGCTGAAGCTCCTATAGATCGCAAGCGGGAGAGAGGCATTCTTTGTTGGCACGTGGTGGTGGGAGGAGGTCTTCGTGACGATCCGCGGGGAGCGGCACTATCTTTGGCGAGCTGTGGACCA